>JBOGGE010000183.1:0-2549 GCA_050743865.1 Acidimicrobiales bacterium | reverse complement strand
GGCCGGGGCCGGGGCCGGGGCCGGGGCCGGGTCCGGGGCCGCGTGATCCGGGGAGCCCGGCTGCGGCCCGGAGGTGGACGTGCGGGCGCACCGGTTCGGCACCGTCGGGAAGGTCGGTCAGGAGACTGGCGCCGCCCGTACCGGGGCCGGCCGTACCGGGGCCGACACGCGCCGCCAGGAGGGCGCCCGTCGCCCCCTGCCGGTGCAGGCGGGCCAGGGCCCGGTGAGCCGCCTCCCGCCCGCTGACCACCACCGCGACCACGGCGGCACCGGCGGCCGCCTCGAATGCCGCCTCCCAGCCCTCGTCGATCTCCACCAGGTCCACCAGCGAACCGACCACCCCGTCGACGCCGGCCAGGATCTCCCGCCCGCCGGCCCCCTGGAGCTCGTGCAGGGCCCGGGCCAGCGCCTCGGCTCGGGCCGCCGACCGGTGACGCTCCCGGTCGGCCGAGCGAATGGCCGTCTCCGCCTCCTCCGAACGTGCCCGGGCCAGCCGGTGGGCCTCCCCGGCGGCGCCGGCGGCGTCGGACAGGCGGGAGGCGTCGGCGTCGAGGGCAGCGACCCGGTCGTCGAGCCGGGCCGCGGCGGCGTCGACCTCGGCCAGCCGGCGTGCGAGGGCGGCGACCCGGTCGTCGAGCCGGGCAAGCTCCCGGCGGCCCTGGTCGAGGGCACGCTGTTGCAGGCCGATCCGGCCGCGGCCCTCCCGGAGCCGCTCCCCGGCCGCCGTGACATCGGCGGCGTCACCCCAGCGCTCGGCGTGCCCCCGCTCGTCGGCGTCCAGGGCGGCGGCTCTGGCAGCCACCTCCCGCCCCTGGTCGGAGAGGGCATTGCTCTCCTCACGGGCCGCCTCCAGCTCGGCCGCCAGGCGCGAGGCCTCGGCCTCGAGGGTCGACACCACGTCGACGTCGGCAGCCGCGTCGAGCGCAGCGCCGAGCGCCCGGGCCCGCTCCCGGAGCACGTTGGTGGTGCCGCGCGCCCGCTCGACCAGGGCCTGGACGCGGCCGAGAGCCGACGCCAGATCCTCCTCCCGCCTCGAGGCCAGCTCGGCGGCGACCGTGGTGGCCGCCACGTCCAGGTCGGCCAGGGCCCGGTGCAGCTCGAGCTCCTCGGCGGCCAGCCCCGCCAGCCCCGAGTCGGCCTCCTGGCGGCGGCGGTCCAGATCGGCCAGCTCGGTCCCCGCCAGGTGGACCCGCACCGCCCGCAGCTCGGTGGCGATGGCGGCGTGGGAGCGGGCGGCGGCGGCCTGGCGCTCCAAAGGGCGGATCTGGCGGCGGAGCTCGCGCACGAGGTCACCGAGGCGCTCCAGGTTCTCCCGGGTGGCCTCGAGGCGCCGCTCGGCCCGCTCCCGACGCCGCCGGTGCTTGAGGACGCCCGCCGCCTCCTCGATGAGCGCACGGCGGTCCTCGGGCCTCGCGCTCAGCACGGCGTCCAGCTGGCCCTGCCCGATGATCATGTGCTGCTGGCGGCCGACCCCGGAGTCGCTCAGCAGGTCCTGGATGTCGAGCAGCCGGCACGGGGTGCCGTTGATGGCGTACTCGCTGTCGCCCGAGCGGAAGAGGGTCCGGCTGATCGTCACCTCGGCCATGTCCACCGGGAGCTTGCCGGAGGCGTTGTCAACGGTCAGCGACACCTCGGCCCGACCGAGCGCCGGGCGGCTGCTGGTCCCGGCGAAGATGACGTCCTCCATCCGCTGGGACCGCAATGCCCGCGGCCCTTGCGCTCCCAGGACCCAGGTCACGGCGTCGACCACGTTGGACTTGCCGCTCCCGTTGGGCCCCACCACCACGGTGATCCCCGGCTCCAGCTCCAGCACCGTCGGGTCGGCGAAGGACTTGAAGCCCTTCATGCTGAGCGACTTGAGGAACATCGGCCCGGACCCTACCAATCGGGCGACGGGAGACCGGGCGGAGGAACCGGCTCCGGCACCCCTCCTGGGCTCACCCCTGACAGTGCCCGCAGAAGAAGGTCGACCGGCCCCCGAACTTCGCCCGGACGACGGGGTTGCGGCACCGGCGGCACGGCTGCCCCTCGCGGTCGTAGACCTGGTGGCTGCCCTGGTAGGCGCCGGCCTCGCCGAACAGATCCTTGTACTGCTCGTCGACGAGGGTCGACCCGCGGTGCTTGATGGCGTCCGCCAGCGTCTCCACCATGGCCCGGTAGAGCCGGCGCACCTCGGTGGCCGAGAGCTGGTCGGACGGCCGGTCGTAGCGCAACCCGGCGGCGAACAGGATCTCGTCGGAGTACAAGTTGCCGATGCCGGCCACGAACTGCTGGTCCATGAGCAGCGACTTGAGTCCAGCGCGGCGCTGCCGCAGGAGCAGGCCGAACCGGTCCCAGCTCATGACGTCCTCGATCGGGTCGAAGCCCAGGTGGGAGAGCTCGGGCACCTGGCGGCGAAGCGCCAAACCGTCCCCGCCGGCCATCCCCGGAGGAAGGGAGGATCCCGAGAGCGGCGGCACCGGGCGTCCTGGCGCCCCGCGAGCGGCGGTCGCCGCCCGCTGTCCCGCCGCCACGCCGGCCGGGGCGCCGGCCGGGGCCGGGGCCGGGCC
>JBOGGE010000182.1:0-2627 GCA_050743865.1 Acidimicrobiales bacterium | reverse complement strand
CGCCGGGGGCCAGGGGCTCATTGTCGGTCGCAAGTCATTCCAGCGCCCGACCGACGAGGGGGCGGCCCTCATCCACGCCATCCAGGACGTCTACCTCGATCCCAAGGTGACGATCGCCTGACCGGGGCTGCGTTCCCTGCCGGTTCAGCCTCCGAGGACGGGAGTCTCGGCTTCGGCATCGTGAGCGAGCCCGACGCCTGGTGCGAGGAGGTGGGGGACCCCCGCTACCTCGTCGACCTGGTGAAGCGGATCGTGACGGTGAGGGTGGAGACGGTGCGCATCGTGGACGGGCTGCCGCCGCTGGAGGTCATGGGTTGGCGGCGGCGCCCCGGTCCGCTCGTGCCGGGCCAGTGGTCCGGCCGGCCCGGGTCGGAGATCAGGCCGGTACCACGACGGTGATCGAGCGCGTCCGGGCGGCGGTGGCCAGGCGGTCGTCGTAAGCGACCATGCCGTCGAGGTCGTCGCCAAGCTCCACGGCCGCCGCCAGGTGGAGGGCGTCGAGCGAGCGGAGCTCCGGCGGGGCCAGGCGCCCGGCGAGGAAGAAGGTGCCGGCCGTCGGCAGCACCAGCGATACGGCGTCCAGCGCCTCGTCGACGACCGTGGGCGCCAGGCCGAGCCGCGTCCCGGCGCGCCGAGCCTCGGTCTGGAGGAGCTGGGAGGACCACACCGGAAGGTGCGAGGCGAACCACCGCCGCATCGCCGCCGTCTCCTCCTCGACCACCACGAGCTTCAGGAACGCCGAGGTGTCGAGGTACCAGACCACGCCGCCTACCGGTCGTGGCGCAGCTCGTCGAGCACCTCGGCCACCGAGCGGGCCGCCGGCACCGGGTCGGGCAGCTCGGCCGCGGTACGCCGGGCAGGCTGGACCCGCCCGGCGGCGAGAAGCGCGCCGGCACCGGTGGCGACCGATGCCGGGGAGAGCAAGGCCACCAGCCGGCCGCGCTCGGTGACGCCGAGGGTCTCGCCTCGCTCGACCCGTCGCAGCGCCGCCGACGCGTGCTGCTGGAGCTCCCGAACGCCGATCGTCTCCATGTGCGTCAAATGTAGCATCCTGGCACCGACGGGAGCGCCGACGGACGACAGGGTCATCGGGATTCGAGAGGGTGAGCAGGTATGCTCGCCCCCAGGGGCATTCCTCGGTCGTCTGGCCGGCGCGCCCGAGCCCTCGAGCCCGCCGGTGCGGCCGCACGAGGTATCGCAAGAGCGCCGATGAGAGAAGGAACCGCCGTGGCCACCCGGACCGAACACCCCGCCGAGAAGCTCGACCGCGTCGTCATCCGCTTCGCCGGGGACTCCGGGGACGGAATGCAGCTGGCCGGCGACCGCTTCACCGAGACCAGCGCCCTCTTCGGGAACGACCTTTCCACCTTCCCCGACTTCCCGGCCGAGATCCGCGCCCCGGCCGGCACCCTGGCCGGGGTGTCGGCCTTCCAGGTCCACATCTCCGACCACGACATCCTCACCCCGGGCGACGCCCCCAACGTCCTGGTGGCCATGAACCCGGCTGCCCTGCGGACCAACGTGGGGATGCTGTCGAAGGGCGCCACCGTCATGGTCAACGTCGACGCCTTCGACGAGCGGAACCTGCACAAGGCCGGGTACGACACGAACCCGCTGACCGACGGCTCCCTGGGCGGCTTCACCGTCTACGAGGTGCCCATGACCTCGATCACCAAGGAGGTGTGCAAGGAGGCCGGCGTCAAGCCCCGGGACGCCGAGCGCTCTAAGAACTTCTTCGCCCTTGGGCTGGTGAGCTGGCTCTACACCAGGCCGCTGGAGCCGACGGTGGAGTGGATCGCCAAGCGCTTCGGTGACCTGCCCCAGGTGCTCGAGGCCAACACGCGGGCGCTGCGGGCGGGCTACGACTTCGGGGAGACGGCCGAGCTGTTCGAGTCGAGCTATGAGGTCCGCCCGGCCGTCTTCGAGAAGGGCGAGTACACCCAGGTCACCGGCAACAAGGCGCTGGCCTGGGGTCTGATCGCCGCCGCCCGGCTGGCCGGGCTGCCGCTGTTCCTGGGCAGCTACCCGATCACCCCGGCCTCCGACATCCTCCACGAGCTCTCCCGGCGCAAGGAGTTCGGGGTGCGGACCTTCCAGGCCGAGGACGAGATCGCCGGCGTCGGCGCGGCGCTGGGCGCGGCGTTCGGCGGCTCGCTGGCCGTCACCGCGACCTCGGGCCCGGGCATGATCCTCAAGGCGGAGACGGTGGGCTTGGCCGTCTCCGTCGAGCTGCCGCTGATCATCTGCGACATCCAGCGGGCCGGCCCGTCCACCGGCATGCCGACCAAGACCGAGCAGGCCGACCTGCTGCTGGCCATGTTCGGCCGCAACGGCGAATCCCCGGTCCCGATCGTCGCCCCGTGCAGCCCTTCCGACTGCTTCGCGGTGGCCATCGAGGCGGCCAGGATCGCGGTGAAATACCGCACCCCCGTCATCATGCTCTCCGACGGTTATCTCGCGAATGGCTCCGAGCCATGGCGGTTTCCCGATGTCACCACGCTTCCCGATCTCGCGGGCGAATTCTCTTTTGCCAAACTGAACGGTGGCCAAGAAAACGAACCGCTCGAGTTCGAGCCATTCCGGCGAGACCCGGAAACCCTGGCCCGGCCGTGGGCGGTGCCCGGCAC
>JBOGGE010000181.1:0-29776 GCA_050743865.1 Acidimicrobiales bacterium | reverse complement strand
CGACTGGCGCCAGTTCGGCCTCGGCCAGAGGAACCGCCGTACCGAGCTCGCTGCCCAGGCGCCCATCCCGCTCGGCGTGAGCGAGCATCGCCCCGACGTCTGGCTCGTCGAAGAGCACCAGTTCCTCGCCCTCGAGCACCGCGCCCTGCGTCGCGCCGCCGTACCGAACCGTTGCCATCCTCATGCGGCCGTTCCCTCCCAGTCCTCTCTGGCATCGTTCCATGCCGCCAGCCGGTGCCAGCCTCGGCATCGCCGCCCTGCCCGTGCCGCGCCGGCGGTGCCGCGCTGCCCGTGCCGCGCCCTCCTTGTGTCAGCCGTCCTGCGGCAGCTCCAGCTGCCCCCGCATCCAATCTGCGGCTTGTGGACGCCAACGGTACGCGATGTTCGTGCAGACGTGATTGCCCTCGTCGAACAGCCAGAACGTCGACTGGGGTGCTTCGCTGGCGACGCGCGCCGCGTGCTCCCACGGCACGAGGCCATCCTGCTTGCCGGCCACGACGAGCAGTGGCTGGCGCACCTCGCTGGCGATCCCGGCAAGACAGAGCTCACGTGCCTTGGCGAAGGCTTCTTCTTCGCTGCTCGAACCACAGTGGTACACGAAGGTGGCGCGCGAGTGACTGGGGCGATTTGGCATGATCTCCCCGTAGTCGTAGGGCCCGCCGCTGGCACACACGGCGGCGAGGCGCGGTTCGAACGCGGCGGCACGGACCGCGTAATAGCCACCGAGGCTCACGCCCAGCGCTCCGGCGCGATCGGCAGCGATGTCCGTACGCTCGCTCAGGGCATCGAGGACCGCTCCGACCGCCCGCTCGTAGTCGGCACGGATGTACGACGAGTACCCGGCTTCTCCCTGGCCCGGACCCTCCATCGACAACGTCGCCATACCACGTCGCAAGAAGAGGTTCTCGATGTGAAAGAACTCCTCTTTCGTGGAGTCCAGCCCCGGAATGAGCAGGACGACCGGGGCGCGCTCCGTCTCGGGGGGTCGGCGAAGGTTCCCGTAGATGAACCGCCCCTCAAAGGGGATTTCGAGGCGCTCCGCTCCCGGATCCAGCAGGGCGAGCGCGCGGCGGATGGCGTCGACCGCTTTCTCTGCCGCTGCCCGACGACGATCAAGGTCTGTCATCCAGACGAAGTTGGCGAAGTGGTAGCTCAATGCGGCATGTACCCATGCCATGCCTGCCGTCCACGTGTGGTTGGCATCTTCTGCCTCAGTGGCCAAGCTCGCGTGCAGGTCGGCGTTCATGCTCCAGGCGTCGAGCCATTCGTCCCATCGTTCGAGCGACCCGGTGACACGAGAAAAGTCGTTCGGGTCGACACCCTGGGCCGTGAAGCGCGGTCCCCAGTGGGCTATCGCGCTCCGAACCGCCTCATCAGGCACGTCCACCGCCTCCTGCCGGCGTCGTCATCAGGCGCGTCTCCCTGCTTCGTGCTCTACCCGCAGCCACGGGATCAGCCGGCGCTCGACCAAGACGAGGAGGGAGCGCAGGGACACACCCAAGATCATGATCAGCAGTACCACGGCGAGCGCAGACGCGGTGTGGTACGTCTGCGACTCGGTCTCGAGCGCTCGCCCGATGCCCGAGAGCTCCATCGAGATCTCGGCGATGATCATCCCCACCAGGCCCATCGCCACGCCTTGGGTCGCACCGGTGATGACGAACGGCACTGCTCCGGGGAGGAGGAGATGCGACCACGTCTGCCTTCTATTGAGACGCAGCGATCGTCCAACCTCCATGAGCTCGGCGTCGATGTTGCGCACCCCATGGAAGACAATGACCGACATCGGCCACACAACGAAGAGGGCAATGACGACCACCTGCGCCGTCGCGTCGAAGCCAATCCACAGGCTGATGATCGGCACAAGTGCGACCATCGGCGTTGCGTAGAGCGCGAAGACGTACATCGAGACGGCAGCTTCGGCGGCGCGATATGCCCCCATGAACATCCCCACGGTGATGCCGACGACTGCGCCGATCGCATACCCGAGAGCGAACGTCCACATGCTGTACCCGAGCTCGGATGCCAGCTGACCCTTCGTGAACAGGAGATACCCATCGTGGATCACGGTCGTGATCGGGGCGAACAGGATCGCGATGGAGTGCATGCCGTAGATCTGCCATGCCGCGATGACGATCACCAGCGACAGTAAGCGGATCGCGGTCAGCCGACGATGGTTGCGCTGGGTTCGGCGACGTCTCGCATCTCGAACCTGCTGCCCGAGCGATTCCGCCTCGGAGGACGCTCGCGACACGCTGCTGGCCCCCGTCTCGTCGAGAGCCCGAACCGCCCCAGGCACTGCTTGTTTCGTCATGTCGAACCCCCTCTAGCTGGGAAGCGTTGACGCACGCAGCCGCTCCCAGATGCCCTCACGCAGCGCTGCATATGTCGGATGGCGCCGGACCTCTGTCACACTCCGCGGGCGTTCGATGGGGATGGCAACTTCATCAACGAACCGCCCGGGACCCGTCCCCATGACGACCACCCGGTCCGCAAGCGTGATGGCTTCGTCGATGCTGTGCGTGATGAACAATGCCGTCTGCCGATGGCGGCTCCACAGCGTGAGCAGCTCTCCCTGCAGAACCTCTCGGGTCTGTGCGTCAACCGAGGCGAACGGTTCGTCCAGCAAGATCACTTCGGGTCGCACGGCGAGCGCCCGGGCCAGACCCACTCGCTGCTTCATTCCACCGGAGAGCTGCGTCGGGTAGCGGTTCTCTGCATGCTCCAAGCCGACGAGCGAAACGACCTCCGACACCCGCTCACCCACTTCTCTCTTCGGCACACCTGCCGCCACGAGGGCGAGGGCGATATTGGAATTCACCGTCTTCCAAGGAAAGAGACCGAACTGCTGAAAGACGACGGCCACGTTCGGTAGCGGGCTCGTGACGACGCTGTCGCCGATCCTGATGGTGCCGCTGTCCGCTTGGGCAAGGCCGGCGATCATCCTGAGCAGCGTCGTCTTTCCGCACCCGGAAGGTCCCACCACGCAGACGAACTCGCTGTCTCGCACCAGGAGATCGAGGTCGGCGACCACCTGCACGTCGCCGAACCACTTGTAGAGGTGATCACAACGGATCTCTCCTCGACCGGCACCGGTCTGGTGCTTCGCCCCCTCGCCCGGCTCCTCTGGCCGATCGTCGTCTAGACGGGCGGCAACCACGCGTACACCTCCATATCCGACTGCGACATCAGGCGACCGATCGAGCCTGCCTTTGCCGGTGATCCAACGGTCATCCTTCGCCAGCGGCGAATCGCCGCGTGCCCGCCGCGCGCATGAGCGATCCATCGACGGATGCTCGGGCCCGGTGCACCTGGTCTCATCCTTCCAATTCCTCGACGAGATCTCCGACCTCCACGCTGCAACGCCGCTCCATGGACCGCGCGATGGCAAGCACCACGGCAACATTCGCCACTGCCGCAGGGAGGCCGACCTCGATCGCACCCGATCCGCGTACCGCGCGTCCGAATTCGTCGATCTCCTCTCGCAGGTGGTCCCGCCTCGGGAGGTCGACGTCGCGACTACCGAGCACCCGCGAGTCCGGGTCGTCGCTGTCCGAGCTGATCTCCACCCTGGTGAGCCGGCTGTGCGCATCGGTGTCCGACGAGTTGCTCCACCAAGAGAAGTCGAGCTCATAGCGCAAACGCGCCTTCGAGCAGTGCAGATCGAGCGTGAACGCCCCAGGCGTCAGCCAGTCGACACCGAGATAGCCGATGACGCCGTCAAACTCGAGCAGCGCTGCAACAGCCATGACGTTCTTGACCGCAACCGAGCCTTGACGTCCCACACCGACCACCCGGTTCGGGGTGCCGAAGAGGTAGCTCAGGTTGTCGATCTGATGGACGCCCAACTGGGTCAGTGGACCTCCCGGGCACTGGAAGGGGTCAGCGCGCCAATCGCCGTCCTTCAGGTCGAGCCCACGTTCGTTCGCAAAGGCAGCTTCAACGAGCGACGGCGCACCAATTTCACCCGAGTCCACCAGGCGGCGGATCTCTCGTAGGCCCGACAGCCTGCGGGCACTGTGCCCGCACGAGAACACGACGCCGGACTCGACCACGGCGCGCCGGATCCGGCGAATGTCGGCAGGGTCCACTGCGAGCGGCTTCTCCACGTAGACGTGCTTGCCGGCACTCGCCGCCGCCTCGATCACCGGTGCGTGCTGATCATTGGGCACCGTTACGATGATGCCTTCGATATCCGGCCTCGCCAGCAACGCTTCGAGGGAATCGTCCTCGTCGCAGCCGAAGTCTTCGGCAAAGCGTCGGCGGCGAGTGGGATCTCGCGTGAAACAGCTACCGAGCTCTACGACATCGCTCTCACGGTACGCCGATGCAAGCACGCGGCCCCATCGCCCCAGCCCGATCGCGCCCACGCGCACCCGGTCCGCATCACCGCTCACCGTCCAGCCTCCTTGCTTCGTTGCGGTCGAGTGCCCCGGCTCCATCGAGTGCCCCGGCTCCATCGACGTCCGACGACCATGTCACACTGCCCATGCTCGATCCCCTTTCCTACATGACTCGATTCGTCGGTGTCCGCTCGCCGACCAAGACGTCGTGCACGTTCGCCCATGCTCGTTGAAAGAGGACCCGCGATGCCTCCCGGGTCACTCCTGCGATGTGCGGCGTAAGGATCGTCGTACCGGAGCGCGCCTCAGCGGCGGCACGCAAGGGTGAGCTCGCCGGGAGGGGCTCTCGCTCGAAGACGTCCAAAACAGCCCCACCGATTCGCCCACTCTCGAGCCCGTCGGCCAGCGCCACCTCGTCCACAACTCCACCGCGCGACGCGTTGACCACGATCGCACCACGCGGGAGCAAGGCAAGCTCTTCCTTGCCGAGGAGCCCAGCAGTCCCGGCGACGAGCGGCACGTGCAGGGTGAGCACTTCGCTCCACTCGATGAGGGCGGGGAGGTCCAGTCGCTCGAAGTCCCCGGCCCTCTCCTCAGCCCCCGTGTCCACGTCGAACCAGCGGACCGTCGCGCCGAGCGCATCGAACGCACGGGCGACCTGCAGCCCGATGCTCCCCAGACCGACGATGCCGACGCGCAGGTTCCGGAAGCCTCGGGTCACCTTCGGCGCCAGCTGCCGGCGGGCTTCTTCGTAATGGCCCAGCCTCACCAGCGAGTCACCAACGCCCAGTCTGCGGAGGAGCCATCCGGTTGCGATGACGACGTAGCCGGCGACGTCGGGGGCGCTGGCGCCCGGGATGTTGCACACGACGGCTCCCAGCCGCCGGATGGGGGCGACTGGGACGCGGTCGAACCCTGCACCAGTGAATTGGACGAGGCGAAGGCCGCCGACCCCGTCGAACATCGACGGCGAAAGGGGATGCCCAGCAGAAGGCAGGACGAGGCACCCCACATCGGGGGGGATCGTGTCGACGGCCCGCTCGTCGGGCACGTAGAGGACGTCCAAGTCCTCGGGGACATCCACTCCCACGTCGGCGAAGTCACTCGCCGGTCGCAGGCAGAGCACCCGCGCCCTCTCCTGGCCCTGGCCCATGCTCACTCCCGCGTGGTCGAGGTGATGTCACCGATCCCGAAGAAGCACAAGAGCTTCATCGGGCGTCCACCGAGCGGTGCGATCTTGTGGTGCTCCCCCGGCGGAACGTACACGCCCTCGCCGGCGGCGATCTCAAAAGGCTGCCCTGCTGCATGCACAGTTCCTCGACCCTCGAGCACCCAGACGAACTCCCCCGTCCGGTCGTGGACGTGCTGCGGCCGCGCCTCGGCACCGGGATCCTCGGGGGAGACCTCGACGAGTCGCACCGTGAAGTCAGCGCCGATCACGTCCTTGTCGACGAGCCTCGTCGCGATACGCCCTCGGAGAGGGAGGCGAGGCGCCGCTTCGGCCCGGACATGCGTCGCCACAGTCAGCGTGCCGCGCTCCGGAGCCGCCCGAGGTGCGCGAGCCGTGAGGAGACCTCGCGTGCCACGACCGCGGCAACTGCATCCATCATCTCGCTCGCATCGTCAGGGCTCATTCTCTCCGAGGACCCGTACCACCCGGCTGGAGCGATCTCTCGGATGTCTCGCAAGACGCTCTGGAAGGCCTTCCCCCGCCGCGCCTTGTCCTCGGTACGCTCGCCGGGCGAGTCGTCGGCCGGGCCGAGGCGGTCGTAGTGCACGAGATCGGGCCGGACGGCGAGCACCGCACCGGCCTCGATCGCCCCTCCATGCGTCAGCCCACCGAGCTTCTCGCCGTAGAGCTCCTCTGCGACGTAGCAGGCATGCGCCAGCACGACGCTCAGACCGAGCTCCCGGGTGAGGCGCGCTCCGACGATGGCCAGCGAAGGGATGTTGCCCTCGTGCCAGTTGACGAAGACGGCCTCCAACGCTCCATGTGAGGCCACGCTGGCCACCATCTCGTAGAGCACCGCCTGGTAGGTCTCGGGGGCCAGGGAGACCGTCCCAGGGAACCCGGCATGGATTGGCGTCACGCCGAATTGCAAGCCGCTCAGGACTACGCCACCGGTCTCGGAGGCCACTCGCTCCGCGAGCGCCAGGCTCGCGTAGTAATCGGTCCCCGTCGGCAGGTGTGGGCCGTGCTGTTCGGTGCTCCCGCAGGGCACGATGGCCAGCGGTCGCTCCGCCATTGCGGCAGCGACTTCGGGGCTCGTGAGCTCCTCCAACCTCGGGCGTCCCATCAGATCCTTCCCAAGCCGTCAACGATGACTGGCCCCCAACGAGGACGCTCAGTACCCCTTTGCATCTCCCTGCTTCTTCAGCAGCTTGAGGGCACCCTTCAGGTACTTCGTCGTGACGATCTGTGCGTAGTTGGGCTTGTGTGTGATCTCCTTCAGGCTGAGGAGCTGGTTGGTCGTGTAGTTGACCCGGTCCCGCTGGATCGCCACCGTTGTCGACCAGGTGTGGGCCGCCTGCAACAGCTTGACCGCGTAGGTGACCGCGTTGACTGTCTCTGTGGTAGCCGTCACGCCGATTGTGATGAGCTTCTGCGTGTTCTTCTTTGTGTTCATCCAGCGGTCGGCGAGCATCAGGGCGGCAAGGAAGCGCTCCGTGGTGGACTTGTGAGCCGATGCGTAGGAGTCCTTGACGCTGATCGCCCCGTACCACCACTCAGGATCGGACTTGTACTCTTGGTAGAGGACGTGGCTCCCGTTCAGGTTGTGGAGGATCACGTAGGCGTCGTCGGCATGGAACGAAGCGGCGTAGATCCTGCCGGACTCCATGGCCGAGACGAACTCGGCTCGCGTCATGGTGATCGGGTTCACCTGGTTGATCTTCACCCCACCCGCCACCAGGCAGGCATTGAGCGTCGTGTACGCGAACCCTGTCGCCCCGGTCGTACCGACGGGCTTGCCGATGAGTGTCTTCGCCGACTTGATCGACTTGGGGCTGATGCAGACCGTTGTCAGCTTCTCCCCATACGACCCGATCGCCTCCACCGGTGCTGTCGCTGCCGCTGCCTCGATCGGGTCGGTGCCCGAGCTCAGCCCGTAGTTGATCGAGCCCGCCGTGGTCCCGAGCTCCGTCTCGAGGCCTGTCGGCATGGAGATGTAGTGGATGCGCAGGTGCTCTTTCGCGAAGAACCCTTCTTGTGCTGCAACATATGGCGCCAGGAAGATCACCTTCGGCGGAGAGAGAGCGAGCCCCACGCTGATTGTTGTGTACGACGCCTGCTTCGATTTGCTGCTCGCCGAGGCTGGCACCGCTATGCCGATGGTCAGCGCCGACGCTGCCAGCGCAGCGACCGCGCCACGTACGGCGCCGCCTCGTCCAACCTTGGTGAACTTCCGGGCTCTCTGTCTCACTGACAATGCCCCCCCCTTTATCACGGTCCCTTGGCGGTAGCCGCCAGGGAATTGACAGATGTACTTCACCGATGCTTGCAGCGAACTTACGGCTTGGCTCGGGACCGGCTGGCGCCCGTCACGCACTCGGATAGAGCTTGGTCAGGACGAATTCGCGGTGGCCGAGGACTTCGGCACAGGTGAGGCGACCGCATGCGGTCTCATATATGAGCTTTTCCAGCTGGTCACCAGCACCTTGGACGTTCGTGTCGCCGGTAAGGACTGACGAGACGTCAAGGTCCATGTGCTCGCTCATGGTGCTGGCAGTCAGCGGGTTCGCGGTGAGCTTGATCACCGGCAGGATCGGGTGTCCGATGATGTTGCCCTGGCCGGTGGGGAAGAGGTGGACCACTGCCCCAGCGGCTGCCATGAGCGTGACGACCTCCGCGGCCGCGCACGACGTGTCCATGAAATTCAGTCCAGCGACCGTCGGTTGGCGCGCTGGGTCCAGCGCATCGACAATCGGCACCGTACCCGTTTTTGCAATGTTGCCCATCGCCTTCTCTTCGATCGTCGACAGGCCGCCGCGGATGTTGCCTTGGGTCGGTTGCGAGCCTAGAAGGTTCGCGCCGCTCCTCTCGATGAGGTCGATGTAGTTCGAGTAGAACTCCATGAAGCGCTTACGTACGTCGTCATTGGCACAACGCGCCGCGATGATGTCCTCGCCACCCGTGAGCTCGGTCGTCTCGCCGAAGATCACCGTGCCGCCGGAGAGCACGTGGCGGTCCACGAACACCGCCGTTGCCGGGCACGACGCCAAGCCGCTGGTCGTATCCGACTCGCCGCACTTGATCGAGACCAAGAGCTCGGCGCCGTCGACTTCCGTTCGCTCGAGTGCGCTCGCATCTCGCAGCATTCGGGCAGCATGTCGCGCACCTTCGGCGATGGTCGCAAGGTCGCCATGTCGCTCGATCGAGAGGCCCACCACCGGCTTCCCGGTCTCTGCGATCGCTCCAGCCACCTTCTCGGTCCACGTCGGCTCTATCCCGATGACGACCACTGCCGCGACGTTCGGATTGCTGCCGGTTCCGATGAGCGTTCGGAACGTGAGCTCCAAGTCCTCACCGAACTGCAGGCGTCCATACGCGTGTGGAATGGCGAGCACCCCGTGCACGAGGTGCGCAACCCCTTCGGCGGCGGTGTTCGAAAGGTCATCGACGGGAAGCACGATGACGTGGTTCCGGACGCCAATGCGGCCGTCGGGTCGCCGATAGCACCTCACGCGCTCAGTTGCCACCGCGCACTCCGCAAATTGTGCGTGTGCACCAGGCGCCCACGCGGGATCGCTCGACGGCTGAGCCCGATCCTCACCGAGTACTCGACGACGTCCACCCCGTCCGCGATGTCCTTCAACGCCACCTTGTGCCCCAACGGAACCTCGTCCCTGACGACGATGGACTCCCGCCGTTCCGAATCAAGCCACTTCACCAGGACCTCTGCCGGCTGAAGATCCCGGATCGCGACGCCGACATCGTCAGCGTCGTGATGAACGAGGACCCCAACCTGGCCGACGCCTTCCTGGTCCACTCCCTGGTCGCTCTGGTCGCTCCCCGCCATACCTCCACCTCTCTGGCCTGACCTCTGACCACATGCTACTCCGGTTCCGGAGCCTTCGTCAAGAGGCAGGCGACCCCCCGTTCCGGCTCGCCGAGGCGTCGTTGCGCACTCTGGTCAGCGCAGCAGAGCGCGCGTGGTCGATGTGCATTGTGACCATCTTTCGAGCGGCCTCTGCATTTCCTGAAACGATCGCCTCGAAAATACGCCGGTGCTCTTCTCTCGATGCGCCGACACGCCCGGCAACCGTCAGCGTCGTCTCCATCCCAGACGCCAGCATCTCTTGGAGCACACCGACGGTTTGGCTCAGAAATCGATTGCTGGCCACTTCCACGATTACGAGATGAAATGCGGCATCGAGCTTGCCGAGCTGTGTGAAGTCGATCGGCTCGACCCGTGCCGCTTCTTCGGCGGCAAGCGCGTCCGCCAACCGAGCAATATCGTGCGGCGTGACTACTTCTGCGGCCCAGCCCGAAGCCGGCACCTCAAGTACTGCCCGCATGTCGTACAGCTCGAGGAGGGTCAACTCCAGGTTGGCAAGGCGTTGGGCGACAGCCTCTCCGGCGTTCCTCGCCACGAACACGCCTTGGCCGTGCTTGACCACGAGCCGACCTTGCACTTCGAGCACCTTCAACGCCTCGCGAAGGGCTGGTCGGCTGACCCCCAGCATCCGGGCCATCTCACGCTCCGCTGGGAGACGGCCCCCGGGTGCGATCCGGTCGGCATCCACGAGCTCGTCGATCCGGGTGACGATGCGGTCCGTGAGATTGCCCGGCTCCTTCACCGGCTTCCAGATCTCGGTCAACGTCTCAGCTCACCGAGAGGACAATGGTGCGCGGCCACCCGTGCCCATCACGCGGTCGGCCCCAGCCACAGAGAGCGACCAACGGCCCCATTGGAGCCGAGCACTGCCCCATGCGGGTGCCCCCTTTTCCAAGTCGAAGCGATTCCCCCGCTTGACGAGTGACACGGCAAGGGACCACCAATGAGGCGGTACCCTTCTTCGACTCTCACCCCTTAGACCATATCGCAACATCGCCGCGTCACAAGTCTCGGAGAGCCGAGGCCGCCGGAGGCAGCCGGCCCACTCGTCTCCACTGCCCGAGAGGGCGGGCGCCCTCCCCCCGACCTCGTGGGACCGAGCCACGGCTGGCCCGAAGTGGCACACGGGCACCGAATTGTGCGCGGCCCGCGTGGTCTGTCCCGGACCTCCGGGTCCTCTCGTAGTTGGTCAGGGGACTGACCATCACTCAACCAAGATGGATGGATTTCATGCCGGCCCGCGCCCAATCAGCGGTCCACGTCGCGGTGGAACGGCGCTGCCGGTACCCCCGAACCCTCCAGGCGGTCGGCGAGCTCGGCGGCCAGGACCACCGACCGGTGCCGGCCGCCGGTGCATCCCAGGGCCACGGTGAGGTACGACTTTCCCTCCCGGCCAAAGGCCGGCACGAGCATGGTGAGCATCCCTTCCACCCGGTCCAGGAATTCGCCGGTCTCGGGGAGCCCGAGCACGTAGTCCCGGACCGGCCCGTCCAAGCCGCTGAGCGGCCGCAGCTCCTCGACCCAGTACGGGTTGGGAAGGAACCGGCAGTCGAACACGAAGTCGACGTCGAGCGGGATGCCGTGCTTGTAGCCGAAGGAGACGATCGACGTCTGGAGGTGACCCGCCGGATCCCCCCCGCCGAACAGCTCGGTCACCCGCTGGCGGAGCTGGTTGGCATTGAGCTCGCCGGTGTCCACCACCACGTCCGCCACCGCACGGAACGCCTCGAGCAGGCGTCGCTCGTCGGCGATCGACTCCTCCACTCCCCGAGCAGCCAGCGGGTGGCGCCGCCGCGTCCCCTCGAACCGCCGCACCAGCACCTCGTCCGCAGCGTCGAGGAAGAGCACCCGGACCCGATGGCGCGCTCGCCGGAGCCGATCGAGCACCTTCGAGACGTCGTCGAGATGCTCGCCGCCACCCCGCCCGATGACCAACGCCACCCGCTCGGCTTCCGAGCCAGGGCTGCCGACCAGCTCGGCAACCTTGGTGATGAGGGCCGGAGGGAGGTTGTCGATCACGAACCAGCCCAGGTCCTCGAGGGCCGCCCCGGCGGTCGACCGCCCGGCGCCGGACATCCCGGTCACGAAGAGGAACTCGCTCATCCCGGGTCAGTCTCCTTCATCCGGCGCACTGGTCCGGTGATGACCCGGTCCGCCGGATCGATGCCGTGCAAACGGGCATAGACGGCACCGGCCACCGCGTCGGGGAGCCACGCCAGCTCCCGGAGGTCCTCTTCGGAGGCCGCCCGTAGCGCCCGCATCCCGCCCATCTCCTTCACCAGCCGGCTCCGCCGGGCCGGGCCGAGCCCCGTCACGCCGTCGAGGGCGCTGGACGTCATCCTCGACCCCCGACGCTGGCGGTGGAACGTGATGGCGAAGCGGTGCGCCTCGTCGCGGAGACGCTGGAGGAGGTAGAGCGCCTCCGAGCCTCTGGGCACCCGCACCGGCTCGGGGCGGCCCGGGCGGTACACCTCCTCGAACTGCTTGGCCAACGCCGCCAGCTGCACCTTCCCTGTCAACCCGAGCGTGCGCACGACGCGCTCGCCCACGCCCAGCTGGCCCTTCCCACCGTCGAGGAGGAGGAGCTGCGGGGGGTAGGCGAAGCGGCGTGGCCGCCGGGCGCCGGCGGAGGTGGCCCCGCCGTCGTGCCGGTCGCCCGGCTGCCCCTGGCCGGCGCCGTGCCGATCGCCCAGGAGGGCGGTCAGGCGCCGGGTGAGCACCTCCTCCATTGCGGCGTAGTCGTCATTGCCGGCCACCGTCTTGACCTTGAACTTCCGGTAGTCGGGCTTCTTCGGGACGCCGTCCTCGAAGACCACCATGGAGCCGACGTAGTCGGTCCCCTGCAGGTGGCTCATGTCGTAGCACTCGATCCGGAGCGGTGCCTCGGGCAGGCCGAGTGCCTCCTGGAGCTCGGTCAGGGCACGTGAGCGGCTGTTGTGGTCGGCTGCTCGGCGCAGGCGGTGCCGGGAGAGGTCCTCGGCGGCGTTGCGGGTCACGGTCTCCTGGAGGGCCCGCTTGGCCCCCCGGTGCGGCACGGCGACGGTCACCGGGCCGCCCCGCAGGCCGGTGAGCCAGTCGGCGAGGACCCCGGCCGGCTCCGGATCCGTCGGCACCAGCACCCGCCGGGGCACCTCGGCGCCGGGGGCGCCGTAAAGCTCCTCGACGACTCGACCGACGAACTGGGCCGGGCTCAGATCCTCGACCTTGTCGGCCACGAAGCCTCCCCTCCCCACCACACGCCCCCGCCGGACGTGGAACACCTGGACGGCCGCTTCCAGCTCGTCCTCGGCGATGCCGACGATGTCGAGGTCCTCCGGCCGCTCGGACACCATCTGCTGGGTCTCCGCCGCCTTGCGCACGGCGGTCAGGCGGTCCCGCAGCCGGGCCGCCCGCTCGAATTCGAGATCTCCGGCGGCCCGGGTCATCTCGCCCTCGAGCCGGGCGACGACCGGGGCGGTATCGCCCGACAGGAAGCGGGTGAGGTCCTCGACCATGACGTCGTAACGCGCTCGTTCCACCGCGCCCACGCACGGGCCCGAGCATCGCTCGATGTCGTAGAGCAGGCACGGCCGGCCCAGGCGCTGGTGCCGCCGGAACTTGGCGTCCGAGCAGGTGCGGACCGGGAAGCTGCGCAGCAGGAGGTCGAGGGTCTCGCGCAGGGCGCCGACGTGGCCGTAAGGGCCGAAATAGCGAACCCCCTTGCGCTTCTTCCCCCGGTACACCATGGGCCGCGGCCATTCCTCGCTCACGGTGAGCGCCAGCCAGGGGTAGCTCTTGTCGTCCTTCAGCCGGATGTTGTACCGGGGCCGGTGGACCTGGATGAGGGCGTGCTCGAGCATGAGGGCCTCGACCTCGGTCGCCACCACCACCCACTCGACGCGGTCGGCCTGGCCGACCATCTGGGCCGTTCGGGGCGGCAGGCCAGCCGGGTCCCCGAAGTAGTTCGCCAGCCGGTGGCGGAGCGACTTCGCCTTGCCGACATAGAGGACCCTGCCGTCGGCGTCGAGGAACTGGTAGGAGCCGGGAGCGTCGGGCACGGCGCCGGCCGGCGGCCGGTGGAGCACCCTGCCATTCTCGCGTGGCCAGGCGGCACCCGGATCGCCCACACCTCCCGCTCCGGCCGCTACCATGGAGGCGCCGGCCTGGTACCCCGGCGACATATCGTGCTTCGAGGCCGACAACCCCGCGGATGGGCGACCAGGCTGTCCCCGCCGGCCGTGATCGGAGCACCCCCAGAGAGGGGTACGAACATGATCCGGCTCCAACAACCGCTCCCCGAGCGGTACACCACCGCGTCGCCCGAGGACTTCGAGCAATGGATCGCCGCCGCCAAGGCCGCCCTCGGCGATCAGCTCATGATCCTCGGCCACCATTACCAGCGGGACGACGTGATGCGGTGGGCCGACGCCAGGGGCGACTCCTTCGGCCTGTCACGGACGGCCGCCGCCCGCCACGACGCCCGTTTCGTCGTCTTCTGCGGCGTCCACTTCATGGCCGAGGCGGCGGACATCCTGACCGGCGACCACCAGCAGGTGGTGCTGCCCGATCTCAACGCCGGGTGCTCGATGGCCGACATGGCCGACCTGGGCGAGGTGGAGGACGCCTGGGACGACCTGGCCCAGGTCACCGACGTCGAGCGGATCGTCCCGGTCACCTACATGAACTCCTCGGCCGCCCTCAAGGCGTTCGTCGGGAGGTTCGGCGGGGCGGTCTGCACCTCGTCGAACGCCCGGGCCGTGCTGACCTGGGCTCTCGACCCCACGGGCAGCGGGAGCGCCCGCGGCGACAAGGTCCTCTTCTTCCCCGACCAGCACCTCGGGCGCAACACCGGGCACCAGCTCGGCTACCGGGCCGACGAGATGGCGGTGTGGAACCCGCGGCTGGACCTGGGCGGGCTGTCCGAGGCCGAGGTGAAGTCGGCCCGGCTCCTCCTTTGGCGCGGCCACTGCTCGGTGCACCAGCGCTTCCGGCCGGAGCACGTCGCCGCCTTCCGGGCCGAGCACCCCGACGGCATCGTCGTGGTCCACCCTGAGTGCGCCCACGACGTGGTCGAGCTGGCCGACCAGGTCTGCTCGACCGACTACATCATCCGGGCTGTGGCGGCCGCCCCGCCCGGGGCGGTGGTGGGCATCGGCACCGAGATCCACCTGGTCAAGCGGCTCGACGACGAGACGCCGGGCAAGACGGTCGTCAGCCTGGATCCGCTCGTCTGCCCCTGCTCGACCATGTCCCGCATCGACCCGCGGCACCTGGCTTGGGTGCTCGAAGGGCTGGTGGAGGGCGAGGTGCGCAACCAGATCACGGTCGAGCCCGAGACGGCCGAATGGGCCCGGGTGGCCCTCGAGCGCATGCTGGCCATCACCTGAGCCGGCGCAGGTCCAAGCAGGCCTTGTAGAGCGTGCGCTCCAACTGGAGCTCGACGGGAACGTCGCCTCTCGCCTCGTACCCGCCGGGCGCGGTGCCGCCGGGCGCGGTGCCGTCGGACGCGGTGCCGTCGGACGCGGTGCCGGCGGACGCGGTGCCGGCGGGCTGGTAGCAGAACACGCCCACGGCGTCCACCACCTGGGCGGCGACCGAGCACCACCGGAGAACGGCCCGGAAGTCGCTGTCACTGATGACACGGGCTGCGAGGAAGAAGTAGATGCGCGGCTCGCTGCCGTGCAGCCAGGTCGTGAGATCGCCACCTCCTGCGCCGCCCGCCACAGGGGCTTCGCCGCGGATCGCCCGACGACGACTCGCCTCACCCTTCAAGTCGATCGACTTGAAGGCCAATTCCTTGACGCGCTTTCCGGCGTCGGCAGATCCGCGCCTGCCCAGCGGGCTCTTCTGTTGGGGGTTGAGGGCGTGCCGCGGGGTCCCCATCATCTTGGCTTCGAGGAGGAAGCCGAGATCGCCCGTTCCCGGGTACGCCCCGTCGAGGTTGTGGACCGGCACGACCAAGCCAGGCACGTTGGCTCGGGTGTAGAGATGCTCGACCCCCGAGCAGCGCTCGAGCAACAGCGCAAGCAGGTCGTTGAAGAAGTCGCCCTTCCCGTTCTGGAGGTCGGCGGCGACGTGCTGCACCGCCGTGGACCCCGCGGCGTCGGCCGTCGACGCCAGCGTCGCATCGAACGCTGCCATCGCGTCGAGGAAGCCGCTCTCGACCTGGTTCCAGCTGGTGGCACCCTCCGCTTGCGCCCATCGGTAGAGCGCCCGCAGCGGTACGCACCCCGGGCTGTGGGCGACGACGTCGCTGGTCTTGCGAGGCCGCCCCACCACCGTGTCTGCGGGTCCGGTCTCCGCCATCGACGAGGTCACCGGCGCCGTCCCGACGAGGACGGCAGCGCGACCCCGTACAGTTGCCAGGCCACCCCGGTGGCCCGCTCACGATCGCGCTGCCGGAATGCAGCGGCCAGCGACCGGCGCTGCCCTGCGGTGAGCGACTCGCCGGGCGGAACACGTATCCGGCGCAGGTACTGCGCCTGAAAGCGATAGCAACCGCCCCGCATCTTCACGCAGTAGGCGCCGACGAACAAGTTGACGTAGTCGCTGAGGAGCAGGCCGCCGAGCACTTCGAGGTCCCACGTCGTCGACGTGACGTGGTAAAGGTTGTGATGCGGGTACCGGCCCGACGCCCCGCCTTCGTCGAGCACGGGATGCGTCGCCGCCTTCATGTCCGGCAGCAGGAGCTTCGCCCGGCCTGCCAGACCAGGATGGACGCGGTCGATCGTCCGGTACCACTGGGCCGGCCGGCGACGGCCCACGTAGCGTGATCGAAGCCGAGCCTCGTGGGCGACCAGGTAGCCGTGGAGGCGCGGGTACTGCCGCAGGTCGACCAGCCCACGATCGTCCCAGGGATTGACCAGGTACGTTCCGTCCGACCGCAGGTACCCCGTGGCCACGTCCGCCGACCGGGCCAGTGGCAGCAATCGGTCGGCTTCCACAAGGTCGTCTCGACGGGTGAGGTAGACGTCGTCACATCCACTGGCGATGCCGATCCCGACCCGAGTACCGCTGGCCGCGTCCTCCAGCGGGCCGAACCTGCGCTCGAGCTCCGTCAGTGCGGCATGCGCCGCAGGAGAGGTCGCCGGCCACAGGTCGCCGCCACGGAACCACTCATCGGCGAGGACTCCCGTGAACGAAGGCGTGCGGACCGATGCCCGACCGCTGCCGATCCACGAGACGAGCTTGCGGCTCGCTGGGCCGTCGAACCGGGGGCCGGCCTCGGCGAGCGCCGTACGGGTGGGCTGCTCGTTCCGGATGACGACGACGGCCGGATAGGCGGCGACGTCGCTCTCGAAGGCGTCGACGTCGTGCATGGTCACGACCGTCTCGACGCCGAACCTCTCGGCAACCAACGTTCGCAGGGCGGCGCCGTACTGATTGTGCATCCACCGGTCGGCGCAGATGAACCCGAGACGCCCTCCGGCGGCGAGGAGGTCCAGACCGCGTTCGATGAACCCCACGTACAGGTCAGCGCGTCCTCGCATGGTCGGCCACGCGGCACGGTAGGTGGCCATGAGCTGGCGGGGAACGTCCTCCAGGCGCACATAGGGCGGGTTGCCCACGACGAAGTCGGCGGCGCACGAGCCCAGGTCAGCAAGGAGGAAATCGCCTTCCTTGACCCACGCCTTGGCCAGGTCTTCGGCATCCGGTACGGCGACGCCCTGAATGCAGAGCTCGGCGACGACTTCCTTCCTGGACAGCTCGGCATTGCCTGAATGCAGGTCGAGCGCCCGGACGGCCGATCCGAGATCCCGGATGTCCCGCCCGTGCGCTCGGCACGACGCGGCCAGACGTTGCACCACGGGAACCAGGAAGGCGGCCGCCCCACAGGACGGTTCGACGAGCACATGCTGGCCCAGATCTCGTTCCGGCGTATAGCCAATGAGGTCAAGGATCAGATCGGCGACCCAGGGGCGGGTGAAGACCTCGCCACGGTCGGCGGCCGGGCCGGCGTGGAGTGGTCTGGCCAAGCCCCGTTCCCCAGCGGTACCCCTACGCCGCCCCAGTCGTTGCCGAGCCAACGGGTCGCGACCGGGCACGCCGAGCCCCGGGGGATGGGGTGCTCGCCCCGGAGACAGAGATCTCGTCACGAAAGAGCGCCCCTTTGCCCCCTGGGGACAGATTTCGGTGACCCCGACGCGTGCCGGGTGGGTCCGCTGCTCACGCCGCCTCCTTGTGGGCAGAGCGTACGGAACGGGTGTGACGGTGGCGCGGATGCCCGAGGCGGCGTCAGCGTCCGAGGACGGCCTTGAGCACCTCCCCGGTATGGCTGCCGGCCGTCTTGGCCACCTGGTCGGGGGTGCCCTCGGCCACCACCCGCCCGCCCCGGTCGCCCCCCTCGGGGCCGAGGTCGACGACCCAGTCGGCGGACTTCACCACGTCCAGGTTGTGCTCGATGACGACCACCGTGTTGCCGTGGTCGACCAGGCGGCTCAGCACCTCGAGGAGGCGCCGGACGTCCTCGAAGTGCAGCCCGGTGGTCGGCTCGTCGAGGACGTAGAGGGTGTGCCCGGTCGGCCGGCGGCTCAGCTCGGTGGCCAGCTTGACCCGTTGGGCCTCGCCGCCCGAGAGGGTCGGCGCCGGCTGGCCCAGCCGCACATAGCCGAGGCCCACGTCGACCAGGGTCTGGAGGTGCCGGGCGATCGGCGGCTGGTTGACGAAGAAGCCCAGCGCCTCCTCGCACGACAGGTCGAGCACGTCGGCGATGTTCTTGCCCCGGAAGGTGACCTCGAGCGTGTCCCGGTTGTACCGGGCCCCCCCGCACACCTCGCACGGCACGTAGACGTCCGGGAGGAAGTGCATCTCGATCTTGATGGTGCCGTCGCCGGCGCAGGCCTCGCACCGCCCGCCCCGCACGTTGAACGAGAACCGCCCGGGCAGGTAGCCGCGCACCTTGGCCTCGGGGGTCTGGCTGAAGAGCCGGCGGACGTGGTCGAACATGCCGGTGTAGGTGGCCGGGTTGGACCTGGGCGTCCGCCCGATCGGGGCCTGGTCGACGTCCACCACCTTGTCGACGTGCTCGATCCCCTCCACGGCGCGGTGCCGGCCGGGGACGGCCTTGGCCCGGTGGAGGCGGTGGGCCAGGGCCCGCAGCAGGATGTCGTTGACCAGGGTCGACTTGCCCGACCCCGACACCCCGGTCACCGCCACCAGGCAGCCCAGCGGGAAGGCCACGTCGACGTCGTCGAGGTTGTGCTCCCGGGCGCCGCGGACCACCACCGCCTCTCCGGTGCCTGGGCGGCGCCGCTCGGGGACCGGGATCGACCGCCGCCCCGACAGGTACTGGCCGGTGAGCGACGCCTTGTTGGCCAACAGGCCGCCCCGGCCCGAGACCGGGCCGGAGTGGACGATGCGCCCGCCGTGCTCGCCGGCCCCCGGGCCGATGTCGACCACGTGGTCGGCGGTGCGGATGGTCTCCTCGTCGTGCTCCACCACGATCACGGTGTTGCCCAGGTCGCGCAGGCGCAACAGGGTCTGGATCAGCCGCTGGTTGTCCCGCTGGTGGAGGCCGATCGAGGGCTCGTCCAGGACGTAGAGCACCCCGACCAGGCCGCTGCCGATCTGGCTGGCCAATCGGATCCGCTGGGCCTCGCCGCCCGACAGCGTCCCGGCCGACCGGGCCAGCGACAGGTAGTCGAGGCCGACGTCGAGCAGGAACTGCATGCGCTCCCGGATCTCCTTGAGCACCCGGTCGGCGATGAGGTGGTCACGCTCGGTCAGGGCGAGGCCGGCGATCGCCTCCAGGCCACGGGTGATGGGGAGGCTGCAGAGCTGGTGGATGTTGCGGTCGCCGACGGTGACGGCCAGCGTCTCGGGCTTCAGGCGGGACCCCCCGCAGTCGGGGCAGTCGACCTCCCGCATGTACTGCTCGATCTGCTCCCGGGAGGTGTCGGACTCGGCCTCACCGTGCCGCCGCCCGAGCCAGGGGACGACGCCGTCGAAGTGGGAGCGGTAGGCCCGGCTCCGCCCGAACCGGTTCCGATAACGCACCTCCACCTGCCGCGTCCCCGAGCCGTAGAGCACGAGCTTGCGGTCCTTCGGGCGGAGCCTGGCCCACGGCGTCGTGACCTCGAACCCGCCAAGCTCGGCGACCCCGTTGACCAGGCCGGTGAAATACTCGCTGCGGGCGCCGGCCCACGGGGCGATCGCCCCCTCCGCCAGCGACCGGGTCGGGTCGGGCACCACCAGCTCCGGGTCGACCTCGAAGCGGGTGCCCAGGCCGGCACAGGTCGGGCAGGCCCCGTAGGGCGAGTTGAACGAGAAGTTGCGCGGGGCCGGATCCTCGAAGCTGATGCCGCAGTCGACGCAGGCCAGGTGCTGGCTGAAGGTGATGGCCTCCTCCTCACCGCCCCCGGCGCCCCCGGCACCCCCGGCGCCCCCGGCGCCCTCGGCTCCCACCACCACCACCTCGGCCGTCCCGCCGGTCAGCCCCAGCGCGGTCTCGATCGACTCGGTCAGGCGCTGGCGGATGCCCTGGCGCCGGACCAGGCGGTCGACGACGACCTCGATCGTGTGCTGCTCGTAGCGGGCCAGCGAGACGGTCTTGCGGTCCGCCAGCTCGACAGTGGCGCCGTCGACCCGCACCCGGGCGAACCCCTGCTTGGCCATGTCGTCGAGCAGCCCGGCGTACTCCCCCTTGCGCCCCTTGACGATCGGCGCCAGGACCTGGAAACGGGTGCCGTCGTCGAGCTCCAGGACCCGGTCGACGATCTGCTGGGGCGTCTGGCGGGCCACCGGCCGGCCGCAGCGGGGGCAGTGGGGCTTGCCGATCCGGGCGTACAGGAGCCGGAGGTAGTCGTACACCTCGGTGATCGTCCCCACCGTCGAGCGGGGGTTGCGAGACGCCGACTTCTGGTCGATGGAGATGGCGGGCGACAGCCCCTCGATGAAGTCGACGTCGGGCTTGTCCATCTGGCCCAGGAACTGGCGGGCGTAGGCCGACAGCGACTCGACGTAGCGGCGCTGGCCCTCGGCGTAGATGGTGTCGAAGGCGAGCGAGGACTTTCCGGACCCGGACAGGCCGGTGAAGACGATGAGGCGGTCACGGGGCAGGTCGAGCGAGACGTCCGCAAGGTTGTGCTCGCGTGCCCCACGAACGACGAGGCGGTCGGGCACAAAGTGAGGATACCGGAGGCGCTCAACCGGCCGATCCGGGCTGGACCGGGCCGGCCAGGAACGCCTCGTAGATGTCCTTCATGGTGGAGAAGCTGGACAGGTCGTCGGCGCCGATCTCGATCGGGTGGCCCGTCAGCTCCTCCAGCAGGGACAAGGTCTCGACGAGGCCGAACGAGTCGAGGTAGCCCGCCTCCCACAGCCGGGCCGACGGCTCGACCCCGCCCGGCAGATCCGGCCGCCGCTCGGCCAGGAACGCCCGGTAGTGCTGGTAGAACTCCTCCTCGGTCACGCCCTCACCGCCCGGGCCCGCCGGTCAGGGTGACCAGGACCCCCGCCGCACCGCGCAGGTCGCCCTGCTCCCACAGGCGGTACACGCTGGCCAGGGCCACCGCTGCCGAGTCGCCCAGTGGCACCTCGCGGCTGTGGCGCTGGAGGGCGGCGGCGATCTCCGAGGAGGTCACGTCCACGAACCCGCCGTCGGACTCCCGGGCGGCGGCGGCGACGTAGTCGAAGCTCGAGAACGGGTCGCCCAGGAGGATGGCCGAGGCCAACCCCTCGGGCATCACCTCCGGGAGGCGGTCGTCGCTGCCCCCCAGCACCGCCCGGTACGCCTTCACCATGGGCGAGCAGCTCGTCTGCTGGGCGCAGAACAGCCGCGGCCGCCGGCCCCAGCGCCGGACCGCCGCGCTCTGCTCGGCCGCCCGGGCGGCGGCCACGATGCCGAGCCCGCTGGCCACCGCCTGCACCACCACGTCGACCTCTCCGCCGTCCCGGTCCACGTCGTCGAAGGCCTCGAGGTACGCCAGCTTGGCTCCCTCCCGCCGGCCCAGGTTGAAGAAACCGCCCTCGGGCGTCTCCCCGGGACCCACCTCCTGGCGCGAGCGCTGGCCGGCGGCCACGTAGTCCCCCGGCACCCGGACGACCTCCATGGCCGGGTTCGGCGGCCCCAGCTGGGCCTCGGGCACGTCCTCGGCCAGGTACACCCGGGCCGAGAGCTCGGGGTAGGACCGCAGCCCCCACGAGTAGGCGGCGGCGGTGTTGCCGGTGGAGCTGAAGACGAACCGCTCCACCCCCCGCTCGAGCATGAGGGGCAGTGAGACGGCGATCAACCGGTCCTTGGTGGACCCGGTGGGCAGCACCCCCTCGACCTTGGCGTAGACAGGCACCCCGTCCAGCTCCGTCAAGCGGACCGTCGGCGTGGGCTCGAGGGCGATGCGGCAGCTGGACCGGTCGGGGACGGGCAGGAGATCCCAGTAGGTGGCCAGCGTGTCGGCGTCGCCCGGTCGGAGCGCCGCCTCCACCCCGTCCGGATAATGGGCGTCGACCAGCCCCTGGCAGGCCCGGCACCGCCCGGACAGGTCCTGGTCGGTCGACCCGCAGTCCTCGCACACCAGCAGCGGCGGTGGCCGGCGGGTGGCGGCGGCCCCCGGCGTCCCGGCCCCGACGGTGGTCACGACGCCCCCCCGTCCCCGGCTCCCCCGTCCCCGGCTCCCCCGGCCGCCCCCCCGTCCCCGGCTACCAGCGACCGGGTGGCGTCGGGATCCCACTTCCCGTGGGCGTTCACCACCAGCCTCGGCACCACCCGGACCCGCTCGGGCACCGCCGCCGCCGGCAGCTCGGCCCGCAACCGCTCGAGCACCCGCGGCACCAGCCCGTCGGCGTCGCCGGCCGAGGCCGGCACCACGAACAGCTCCAGCCCGCCGAGCCCGGTCCGGCTGACGGTCACGGCGGCGTGGGCCACACCGGGGACGGCGACGGCGAGGTCGTGCACCTCCTGGATCTCGATCCGGTGGCCCCGGACCTTGACCTGCTCGTCGAGGCGCCCCAGGTAGTGGAGCTGCCCGTCCCGCACGGCGCACCGGTCGCCGGTCCGGTAGGCCCGGGCCCCGCCCGGTCCCCCGGCACTCCCCCCGCCCCCGGCACTCCCCCCGGCACCGGCGCCCGCAGCCGCCGGGCCGCCGAGATCCGCCTCGTCCAGGAACCGGGCCCGATCGGCGCCGTCCCCGCCGAGGTAACCGCCGGCCACGCACTCCCCGGCCAGCACCAGCTCCCCCTCGTCCCCCAGCCCCACCGGCACGAGGTCGCCGTCGACCACGTAGGCCCGGGAGTTCCACACCGGGACGCCGATGGGCAGGGCCCCCTCGGCCGGCACCGACCCGGCGACGAAACGGTAGGCCGTGCATCCCACGGTGGCCTCCGTCGGGCCGTAGTGGTTGAGCAGGCCGACCCCGTCCAGGCGGGGGGCCAGGCTGGCCACCAGGGCGGCGTCCAGCCGCTCGCCCCCGAACATCACCGTCCGGGTGATCGACCGGAAGTCGGGGTGGGCGATCCGCTCGAACAGCCGGACGTGCGACGGGGTGATCTTGACGAAGGCGAACGGCCGGTCCCGGGGGGTGATCCACGGCCGCGGGTCCCAGCTGTCGGGGACCAGCTGGACGGAGCCCCCGACACACAGCGGCAGCCACAGGCAGGTCACGGCGTGGTCGAACCCGAGGCTGGCGAAGCACGGCGTGGCGTCGCCCGGCTCGAACCCGGTGAGCTCCCGGGCCCAACCCAGGTAGTTGACCAGGGCCCGGTGGCCGACCAGCACCCCCTTGGGCAGCCCGGTCGAGCCGGTGGTGAACACCGTGTAGGCGATGCCGTCCTGGGTCGCCGCCGGCACCAGCGGCTCGTCCGCCCCGGCCCGGCCCGGCCCCCGGATGTCGACGGTGGCCATGCCCCGGGGCAGGCTCCCGGCCAGGGAGTCGGCGTCGGCGCACACCATCACCTTGGGGCTGCCCACCTCGAGGATCCGCCGCACCCGGGCCGCCGGGTAGGTCGGGTCGATGGGAACGTACCCGGCACCCATGGCCATCACGGCCAGGGCGGCCGCCACCACCGGGGAGGAACGGGTGGCCCAGATGGCGACCTGGTCGCCCGGTCCGACCCCGGCCTGGCGCAGGGCCACCGCCAGCCGGGCGGCGGCGTCCCACAGCTCGGCGTAGCTGAGGCTGGCCCCGTCGGCCTCGACGGCCGGCGCGTCGGGCCGCTCCCGGACATGGCCGGCGATGGCGTCGACCAGCGTGGCCGGGCCCAGGTCGACCTGCGACCCGTAGAGGATGCTGGCCGCCCCGCCGTCGAACGGGCGGGCACCTGCGACGTCGGTCGTGATCATGGCGGTGCCGGTCGCTCCCTGTCTCCCCCGGACGGTTCCCCGTCCCAGGTCAACACTAGGCGGCCGACCACCCGGCGACGGTGCTCCCCGCCCCGCCGGTCACGCTCCCCCGCCCGCCGGGGCCGCCACCCCCGGTGGCCCGACCGGCCCGTCCACCGGCCCGGGTTCGCCCCCGCCGTCCGACCATGCCAGCCGGATCTCGGCCAGCTCGTCCCGGAGGAGGGCCGCCTCCTCGAAGCGCAGGTCGGCGGCGGCGGCCTTCATCTCCTCCTCCAACTGCCCCATCAGCTCCACCGTCTCGGGCGGGGGCGCGGCCCCCGGCGCCCAACCCGCCCCGCCGACGGCCGCCCTGGTGCGGACGGTCCGGCCCGCCCGTCCCCCGCGCACCTCGGCCCGGCTCCGCTTGGCCCGGGCCGTCCCCTCGCCGCTCCCCCGCAGGCGCTCCAGGATGTCGGTGACCGCCTTGGTGATGGTCTGGGGGTCGATGCCGTGGGCCGCGTTGTAGGCGGTCTGGACGGCCCGGCGCCGCTGGGTGATCCCCACCGCCTCCCGCATCGAGTCGGTGATGGTGTCGGCGTAGAGGACCACCCGGCCGTCGACGTTGCGGGCGGCCCGGCCCATCGTCTGGATGAGGGCCGGGGCCGAGCGGAGGAACCCCTCCTTGTCGGCGTCGAGGATGGCCACCAGGGCGACCTCGGGGAGGTCGAGGCCCTCACGCAGGAGGTTGATCCCGACGACGACGTCGATCGACCCCAGCCGCAGCTCGCGCAGGATCTCGACCCGGGTGATGGTGTCGATGTCCGAGTGCAGGTACTGCACCCGGATCCCGGCGTCGGCCAGGTAGTCGGTGAGGTCCTCGGCCATCTTCTTGGTCAGCGTGGTCACCAGCGCCCGGCCCCCGCGCCCCGTCGCCTCTTCGATGCGGGCCATGAGGTCGTCGATCTGGCCCCGCGTCGGCTGGATGACGACCTCGGGGTCGACCAGCCCGGTCGGCCGGATCACCTGCTCCACCACCTGGGCCGAGTGCTCGAGCTCGAACGGCCCCGGCGTGGCCGACACGAAGACGGCCTGGGGGACCCGCTCGACAAACTCTTCGAACCGCAGCGGCCGGTTGTCGAGCGCCGAGGGCAGGCGGAAGCCGTGCTCCACCAGGACCTCCTTGCGCGACCGGTCGCCGGCCCACTGGCCGTGGAGCTGGGGGACGGCGACGTGGCTCTCGTCCACCACCACCAGGAAGTCCTCGGGGAAGAAGTCGAGCAGGGTGTAGGGCCGCTCACCCGGCCGGCGGCCGTCGAGGTGGCGGCTGTAGTTCTCGATGCCCGAGCACACCCCGGTCTCGGCCAGCATCTCCAGGTCGTGCTCGGTCCGGGCCCGGAGCCGCTGGGCCTCGAGCAGCTTGCCGGTGGCGCCGAAGCCGGCCAGGCGCTCTCCCAGCTCGACCTCGATGGAGGCGATGGCCCGCCGGATGGTCTCGTCGCCGGCCACGTAGTGGGTGGCGGCGAACACCACCACCTCGGGCATCGGCTCCCCCATCTCGCCCGTCAGCACGTCGAAGGGCACGATGCGCTCGACCGTGTCGCCGAACATCTCGATCCGCAGCGCCGACTCCTCGTAGGCGGGATGGACCTCGATCGTGTCGCCCCGGGCCCGGAACGTGCCCCGGACCAGGTTCATGTCATTACGCCCGTACTGGAGGTCGACCAGCCGGCGGAGCAGCGCCCGCCGGTCCACCTCGTCCCCCACCGCCAAGCCCAGGATCCGGCCCCGGTACTCGTCGGGCGACCCCAGGCCGTAGATGCACGACACCGACGCCACCACCACGACGTCGGGCCGGGTCAGGAGGGACGAGGTGGTGGCGTGGCGCAGGCGGTCGATCTCGTCGTTGATCGACGAGTCCTTCTCGATGTAGGTGTCGGTCGTCGGCAGGTAGGCCTCGGGCTGGTAGTAGTCGTAGTAGGAGACGAAGAACTCGACCCTGTTCTTCGGGAAGAGCTCACGTAGCTCAGAAGAGAGCTGGGCCGCGAGCGACTTGTTCGGCTCGATGATGAGGGTGGGGCGCTGGGCCGCCTCGATCGTCCAAGCGATCGTCGCCGTCTTCCCGCTCCCCGTGATGCCCTGGAGCGTCTGGAAGCGAAGCCCGCGGGCCACGCCGTCCGATAGCGCAGCGATCGCCTGGGGCTGGTCGCCGGCGGGCCGGAACGACGAGACCACTTCGAGCTCGGGCACCCCGACGAGCGTACCGCCAAGGGCCGACGGGTCAGCCCGCCCGATCAGAGGACCCTCAGGTGCTCCCTCGTAGCGCCGCGCACCGACGAGATCGGTACCGAGCGGTCGAACGTGACGAATCGTCCGTCGTGGCGAACCGCCAGGGCGAGCAGGTAGGCGTCGGACACCTGACGCGGCCCGTGGAGCCGCGTCGGGTCGACGACCGTCGGGTCGAGAACGCTCACGTCACACTCCCAGAACTGGTGATACTCCCCGCGGCACGCCCGCGCGAGGAGCCCCACTGCCACCGTCGGCGAGACCGGGCTCGGATATCGAGGTTGGCTGATCACACGCACGAAGCCGTTCTCCGTGATCGCGCACGACGCCCAGCCTTCCCCGATCTCCTCTGTGAGCCAGCGGTGAGCACGGAGATGATCCGCATGGTCGCTGTCGAGCAGGGCCAGGAGGACGTTTACGTCGAGAAGTGACCTCGTCACTCAGGTGTGAGCTCCCTGAGCTCGTCGATCAGCGCGTTCGACACCGTGGTCCCGCGGTGCTCGAGAGGGAGAAAGCCGTGCAGCCCCGTGCGTCCCTCGTCCACCCGGCCCGCGCCGCGAAGACCCATGCGGGCGAGCTCCGACAGGAGCGCCCCGACGGAACGATGCTCCCGGCGGGCGCGTTCTTGGACGGCGAGGAGGACGTCGTCGTCGACATTGACGGTGGTGCGCACACACCTGATGCTATCGCATCACCAGTCGTTCCAATGATAATGATGCGCCGCGCCGCTACGCTGGCCCGTGGCAGCGACAGGAAGAGAACAGGAGCAGCACATGGACATCCTCGACACTCACCAGCGAGCCCAGGACGCCTTCGCCGGCGTCCTCGCGAACGTCACCGACGCCCAGCTCGACGCTCCGACCACCTGCCCGGAGTGGAAGGTCCGCGACCTCGTCGGCCACGTCGTCGCCGGGAACCGCCGCATGGGTGGGCTCGACCCCGCCGACCTCTCGACGACGGCGGCCGGCATCGCAGCAGACCACGAGACCTCCGCGCGCGCCGCGCAAAGCGCCTTCGCGGCGCCCGACGGTCTCACGCGAACGTTCGAGATGCCCTTCGGCGCCGTCTCGGGAGCCGAGATGGCCGGGCTTCGTTCGACCGACGCCCTCACGCACGCCTGGGACCTCGCCCGGGCCACCGGCCAGCCCACCGACATCGAGCCCCAGCTCGCCGCCCAGCTCCTCGACGCGGTGCACGGGCGGATCACTGACGATCACAGGGGACCGGGGCGGCCGTTCGGCCCTGCTGCCCAGTGTGCGAGCGACGCCCCCGCGGCCGACAGGCTCGCCGCGTACCTCGGGCGAAGCGTCGGCTGACGCTCCAACTCTTCGGTCAGTCGAGCCGGCCGAGCCACGCCCATAGGGCGTCTACCTCTTGCTCGAGGTCTCCCCTGGTCGAGAAGTTCTCCACGACGTAGTCGGCCAGCGCCAGGCGGTCTGCCCGGTCCGGTTGCATCGCCATGCGACCTCTGGCGTCCGCCTCTTCCATGCCCCGGAGCTCCACGAGCCGGCGCAGAGCAGTCTCGGGCGGGCAGTCGACTACGACCACGGCTCGCAGACCTAGCTCGCCGACGTGCAAGGCGCGCAGTAGCGGGATCACGACTACGACGACCGCAGTGCCCACAGCGCGCTCTCGCTCTCTACGGACGAGGTCCGCCATCGCACTGCCGACGATCGGGTGCACGATGCCCTCCAGCACGTCGAGAGCGCCCTGGTCGGAGAAGACGAGGCGGGCGAGCGCCCCGCGGTCGATGGCTCCGTCCGGTAGGAGCACCGCGGGCCCGAAGTGCTCGACTACCTCGGCCACCGCCGGCGCGCCGGGTGCGAGCGCTTCGCGCGCGATCTCGTCCGCGTCGACCACCTCGGCGCCGCGGACGGACAGGAGGTCCGCGACCGCCGACTTCCCCGAACCGATCCCACCGGTCAGGCCAACCACGGTCGTCACGGCGCCAACCCCTGGTCACCCTCACGTCTCGCTCCACGGCACGTGGCGTAGAGAACGAGCGTCGCCTCGGTGGGCTGGTCGACCGTGAACCAGTTCGCCTCGGAGATCGGATCACCGTCGTCGCCGCTATCCCCCCTGCCGTCGCGACGCGCGAGGAGCCGGTAGGCGATCGGGAGCGCCCGTGAGTACGCGTACACGTAGAGAGACCTCGGTATCCGATGCCTGAGCCCGAGCACGTCGAGACGGAGGATCCGCTCCGCTCTTGCTCGCCGCCGTGCGAGGTCCTGCTTCACGCGCTCGTCGCCGTCGATGCCTCGCACGTCGACCTCGGCGAAGTACCGCCCGAGCGTCTGAGAGAGCTCGGCACGGCCGAAGAGGTGGATGTGAAACGGGTTCTCGAAGTCGCACGGCGCGTTCGGCGTGAGGAAGTAGGCGGTACCACCGGGCGATAGGACCCGCGCCACCTCTTCGACGTGCCTGTCGGGCTCCGAGAAGTGCTCGATGAGGTGCGACGAGCACACGGCGTCGAACGAGCCGCTCGCCAGCGCGAGGAGGAGCGCGTCCATCCTGGCGAGCGCGAGGCGTGAGCCCGCGGCAACACTCCCGCGCCGCGCCGACGCGGACCGCAGAGCACCCTCGTCTCGGTCCACGGCGAGCACCGTCCGACCCCGGGTCGCCAGGCGCACCGACTCGAACCCCTCACCGGCGCCGATATCGAGCACCAGACGGGCAGTCGAGCGATCGAGCGCCGCTGCGACTGCGCCATAGCCCGCGTCGTGAAGCGACAGGAGCGAGGCCGGCGTCGCACCCTGCTTCGGGCGCTCTCCCGTGAGGCGATCGTCCATCGGGGTGCCTACAGTACCGAGCCGTGGCTCTCTCGGGCGCGCCCTGCCGCCCGCGACGCCACCTGCCAAGCAGTGAACCGCGCAGTTCGCCACGCCGCAACTGGCTCTTCGAGCATGCAGGCGTCGCCCTCGTCGCGCTCCTTCCCCAGCTCCTCGCCGAGCGCGGCGTCGTCAGCTCGGACACGAAGGCCTACCTCTACATCGACCCTACGAGGTTCCTCTCCCAGGTGACGTCCGTGTGGGACCCGACCGTCGCGCTCGGGACCGTCACGCACCAGTACGTCGGCTACCTCTTCCCGATGGGGCCCTACTACGCGCTCGCGTCCGTGGTCCACCTCGATCTGTGGATCGCGCAACGCATCTGGCTCGCAGCGATCCTCTACGCCGCAGGAGCCGGTGTCCTCCGACTGTGCAACGTCGTTTCGCTCCGCGGGCCCGGCAGAGTGGTAGCGGCACTCGCGTTCGCGTTCTCGCCCTACATCCTGCAGTACTCCGGCCGCATCTCGGTCATCCTCCTGCCATTCGCAGCGCTCCCCTGGCTCGTCGTCTTCTGCGCCGAGGCTCTGCGCACGGAGCGCCCGGCACCCGGCTACCGACGCCCACGGTTGTGGCGATGGCGTTACCCCGCGCTGTTCGCTTTGGTCGTCGTCGCGTCCAGCGGCATCAACGCGAGCTCCTTCCTCTACGTCGCCGTGGCCCCGGTCCTGTGGCTCGTGTGGGCCGTGCTCGTAGAGCGCACCGCCCGCTTGCGCGAGGCCGTGTCGGTCCTCGCCCGCATCGTCGTCCTCAGCGTCCTCGTGAGTGCGTGGTGGATCGCCGGTCTCCTCGTCGAAGCCGGCTTCGGGGTCGACGTGCTCCGCTACACCGAGACGGTACGCGCAACGAGCTCGACGTCCTCGCCCCTCGAGGTGCTGCGCGGGCTGGGCTACTGGTACTTCTACGGGGGTGGGCGGCTCGGGCCCTGGACGGGCTCCGTCGTCTTCTACACGCGCTGGCTCTGGCTCGTCGCACTCTCCTACTTCGTCCCGTTCCTCGCGTTGTGCGCGGGTGTGGCCGTCCGTTGGCGGCACC
>JBOGGE010000180.1:0-6782 GCA_050743865.1 Acidimicrobiales bacterium | reverse complement strand
CCGAGGGGACGGTGCGGAGCGGGGCGCCGCCAGCCGAGCCCGGCGCCCCCGGCGTGCTCCCGGCGCCGGCTGTCGAGGCAGCTCCTCCCGGCGGCGGGGTCGGGACGAGGACGGCCACGCCCTTCTTCGGGATCGCCCTCCCGGTCAGCGGGTCCACGGGCCGGCGTGTGGCGACCAGCGCCATGGGCACGACGTGACCGCGGCCCCGGCGCACCGGGGCTACGTACGCCGTCGAGATCGAGACGGAGCCGCTGTAGTCGAAGGTCACCGAGTAGCCGTCGGCCTCAAGGGTGACGCCGGTGCTTGTGACCGAGAAGCCCGTCTTGCCCAGGTGGGCCGAGAACCCGGTGCTGACCCAGTGGTAATTGCATGTGTACGGGATGAACCCGCTTGTCCAGCAGGTTGTCTGCCCGACGTACACGTCGACTGTCAGGGCCATTGTGCCCGAGATGAAGGCGCTGAACCCCGACGTGCTCAGTGTGACCTGCACTGTGGCGCTCAGCTTCCCGCCGACCTTCAGGTCTGTGCCGATGTTGGTCGACCCCGGGCCGAGGGTGGCGCTGCCGTCGAAGCGGAATTCGAAGTCGGTGGGCGACGCCTTGAGCACCACCGAGACGGGACCGACGCTGAGCGGCCCCACCGTGATCTTCGAGATTGTCGCCGTGAATGTGATGCTCGGCGGCGAGAGACCGATGGTGGCCAGGATGCTCACGTTGACGCTGAACAGTGTGGCCTGGAAGCCCATGCTGATCCCGGCCGGGTAGATTGTCGAGCCGATCGTCGCCCCCTCGGGGGAGATGTAGAGGGACGCGTAGTACACCTTGATCAATGTCCCCTGTGTGATGAAGGACAGCGGTTCGAGCGCCGGCGTGGTCGAGCCCTTCGTCCCGATGCTGAGCGAGAGCAGGAGCGGGTCGAGGTTGAAGGCGAAGGCGATCGGTGCCCCCGGCTGGTAGCCGGTGACCTTGGAGATGACCTGCGGCAGCGAGGTGATGGTCCCGGCGAGCCCGACGCTGACGAAGGGGACCTCGTAGGTGATGTCACCGGTCAGGGCGGCGCACCGGATGGTGAGGCCGGGGATCCCGAAGGCTGTGAACCACCCTGTTGTTGTGGAGCTGCAGCTGCCGAGCGACAGGGTCACGGCCACCTCGGTGTCCGACACCGTCAGCTGGCCGGTGAGCAGCACTGTCGAGGCCCGGCCGCCGCCGCCGACGGCCGGGACGTGGAGGGTGGCGGACAGCCCCACCCCGAATTCGGCCACCGTGGGCGACAGGGCGACCTGGAGGAACCCGGAGTCGAGCAGGAGGCTCACCCCGCCGGCTGTGAAGATCTGCAGGCCATTGCCCAGGCTGATCGAGATCTTCAGCCGGAAGGTGTCGGTTCCGAATGTGACGGACCCGATGGCGGCGAAGCCGGTACCGGCCGGCAGGTCGATCCCGACGTGGGCCAGTCCCGAGACCACGGATGTCGGCAGGGCGATGGCCAGCCCGAAGGTCAGCCCCTTGACCAGGGTGATCTTCTTCAGGACGGGGTCGCCGGTCTCGAACCCGCCGACCTGCTTGGACGAGTAGTACAGGTAGGCGGCGTCCCCGTCGGTCCCGAGCCACTGGGACAGGTCCACCTCGGCCCCGATGACGAAGTCCCCGCCCGACCCGAAGTCGACCGTGGCCCGGAAGACGATGGTGCCGCCGGCCGGCATGGTCACCGAGAGTGTGGCGTCCACCTTGGCCTGGTACGAGCCTGTGGTCTCGCTTACCACCACGGTGGGGGCGCTGAAGACGACGTGGCCTGTGAGGGCGCTGAAGGACAGGCTGGCGACGGTGGCGGTGAGGGTGAAGTTGCCGGCCACGAGGTCGAAGCACCCTGTGGCGGTCACCGTCCCCGAGGCTCCGGCCAAGGAGAGGCCGAGCGACCCTGACACCGACAGCCACAGGTCGCCGAGCTTCCGGACCGTGCACCCCTTGGGCGGGGTGGCGTCGCCCAGGCCGACCGACGCCACCGTGACCGTCACCCCGGTCGGCGACAGCGTGAACAGCGGGGCGCCGCCGGCGCCGGAGGCGACCAGGGAGAAGCTGACCAGGCCCGAGGCGTCGGTCACCGTGCCGGCGAACGACGGCGAGAAGGTCACCGACGGGACCGGGCTCCACGACCGGGCGGCCGACGCCGTCACCGAGATCGACCATGTCGTGAGGGTCTCGAGGGTTCCCGACACCGACAGGTCGCCCAGGTGGTCGACCGACATGGTGGCCGCCACCGACAGCCCCCCGGTGCCGAGCGAGAAGGACACTGTGCTGAGCTGGAACGGCACTCCGGGGAAGGGGGTGAACGGGCCGGCGATCGGCCCCTTGGTGCACCCGGTGGAGGTCGGCTGGCAGCTCGACACTGTGGCGGTGACCGTCCCCGAGGCGCTGCGGGCCAGGGTGCCGACGAGCCCGACGGGCTGGCCGAAGACCACCAGGTTGGAGACGGTGGCCGACCCGGTGAAGGCCCCCCCGGTGCCCACGGAGAAGGAGAGGGCGATCGTGGCCGGGGTGCTCCCGGGCACCGGGACGGTGCCGGTCACTGTCAGCGAGAGCGCGCCGGCGGCGTAGGAGAGCGAGGCCCCGGTGACGCTGCCGCCACCGGGGAGGGAGACGAACGGGATCCCTCCGGCCGGGGCGGCCAGGGTGGCGGTGAAGGTGGGCGACGCCGCCGGTGTCCACGAGGCGGTGAAGGTGACGGCGTCGCCGGCCGGCAGGGCGAACCCGACGGTCCCGAGCACGCTCACCACCCCGGCTGTCGGGTGGTAGACGGCGAAGCCGTCGAACCCCTTGGCCAGGGTGACCTTGCCCAGTGTGGGGCCGGCTGTGAATGTGGCGACGCTGGACGAGGCGTAGGCGAAGAGCCCTGTCAGGGGGACGCCCAACGCCCGCAGGCTCACCCCGCCCATGGCCACGACCAGCGACCCGCCGTGGTCGGTGACCGAGGCGGTGAGGGGGTGCGACGCTGTCGCCCCGAGGAGCGGCACCACGGCCTGGCCCTTGGCCACCAGGTCGAGGGAGCCGGCTGTGTGCAGCTTCCCGCTGAAGTCCAGTGTGGTGACGGTCACTGTGACCCCGGACACCGGGGACACCGTCACCGGGCCCAGGAGGGAGAACTGGACGCCGAGGGCCTTCAGGTCGACGGCCCCCTGGAAGCCGACGGTCAGCCCGTCGAAGGCGAGGGATCCGGCAAGGACGACGGTGGGGTCGGTCGGGGCTGTGGCCACCAGGCCGGGGGCACAGCCGGGCTTGACCCCGAAGGCGAAGGCCACGCAGTCGACGGTGGCGGCGAAGCCGGCTCCCAGTGTCCAGGAGGCGAGGGTGGCGGAGGCGGCGGTCTCGAAGTCGTAGGTGACGGTCGACGTGGGACCGGCGGTTGTGACGGTGAGGGTGCCCGAGATGGTCGGCGACAGGGTCAGCCCGGGCGTCGGGACCCACGGGCCGACCGACGTGGGAGCGAGGCTGAGGGTCCACTTGCCGGCCGAATAGCTGCCGGCCAGCGTGCCCGTCACCGTCGTACCGGTACCGAGCACCACCGTGGCCCCGACCGTCAGCCCGGACGCCGAGGAGAGCTTCACCGACAGGCCCTCCAGGGTGAGCCCGGGGACGGGGGAGTAGGTCGCTGTGGCCGGGACGGCCAGTGTCACCGACCAGGCGATCGTCCCCCCGGTGCCGGTGCCGACGGCGAACGTCCCCCCGACCAGGCCGCCCAGGAAGGGGATGTTGCCCACCCGGAGCGCGCCGGTGGCGGTGAAGGCGGCGCCTGTCCGGGTCACGGTCACCGTGGCTGTCACGTAGGGCGCGCTGTCCGGCGGGGTGGTCGGCCCGATGCGCACCGTCAGGGACGGGGAGGCGCCGGCGACGAAGGAGACGGTGAGCTGGTAGCCGGCGGTCGGCAACCCGAAGGGGAGGGTCGGCGCCGAGACGGCGATCGACCCGTCGATCCCGCCCGCTGTCCCGCTGGTCCCGGTGACCGAGGTGACGGCGACACACAGCTTCTCGGTCGCCGACAGGGCGACGGTGCCGAGGGACCAAGAGCCCGGGAGGCCCAGGGCGCCGCCGGTGAGGCAGAGCTGGGGGGTAGCCCCGGCCCCCTGGCCGTCGACCAGGTAACCGGAGATCCCCGAGCTGGTGGCCAGGGTGCCGCCGAACAGCGACAGCGATCCCCCGTTGAAGGAGAGGATCCGTGTGGGGCCGCATGTGCCGACCGGTTGGCCGAGGTCGACGGTCACCGAGCCGATCGACGAGAGCCCGCCGGCCGACAGGGTGAGCCCGTGCCCGGCGTCGTCCCAGGCGTGCTGGAAGGCGGTCGAGCAGGCGCCGCTCGGGTTGAAGGCCAGCCCGGTGGCGGCCGACGACGGCGAGAAGTCGGCCGACGTCACGGGGGCGTAGGCGGCGCCGAAGGTGGTTGTGGCGGTGGGCCGGGCCAGCGGGCAGGTGGCGGTGGACGCCGTCCCGCTCCCGGGCACCAGCGGCACCGCCGCGCACCCGGGCACCGCCGCCCCCCCGGTGGTGGTGAATCCGACGGCTCCGCTCGGGGCGACCACCGCCCCGACGGCGGTGCCGGCGACGGTCGCCGTGAGGGCGATGTCGCCCGGGGTGGTGACATCGGGGCTGATCGAGAGGGTGGTGGTGGTGGCATCGGGGCTGATCGAGAGGGCGGCGGGGTAGGCGGAGCGCTGGTATGTGCCCCCGGCGTAGGCGAAGGTCGCCGTGACCGTCCCGGAGGGGCCGGGCACCGGGGGCAGGGCGCAGGTTGCGGTGCCCTGGTGGCCCACCGCCTGGGCGGTGCAGGTCGGGACGGGCGTGCCGCCGACGGCGAAGGCCACGGTGCCGGCGGTGACCGGGGTGCCGTTGGTCACTGTCGACACGGTGGCGGTGGCGGTGAGCGGCACCCCGTAGTCGAGGGGGTCGCCGGTCGGGGTGGCCACGGCGAGGGCGGTCGCCGTGGCCAGCCCGGCCACCTTGTAGTAGGCCGGCGCCGAGGTGGCCGCCGTGGTGAGCGAGCCGGGGACCGGGGTGAAAGCGGCGACGACGGCGTCCTCGGCCCCCGTCACCGGGTCGAAGGTGCAGGACGCCGTGCCGGGTCCGCCGACCGGGACCGACGAGCAGGAGCCGACCGGCTGGCCGTTCTCGGTGAAGGCGACGGTGCCGGCCACGGGGGGCGTCGAGGGGGAGGTCGGGACGGCGACCGCCACCGTGGCCGTCACCGTGAGGGTCGGGGTTGTCACTGTGGCCGGGTGGGTCTGGGTGCCGGCCGGGGCCAGGGTGACCGCCACCGGGTCCGGGGCCGGCGTGTAGGCGACCTGCCGGGACGTGCTCTTGATCCAGTCGGTGCAGGCGGCGGTGGCGGCCGGGCAGTAGGTGGCCTGGAAGGTGAGGGTGGCGATGGTCGCCGGCGGTGTGGCCAGGGTGCAGGTGGTCACCCCGGCCGCCGTCGCCTGCGACGTGCAGGGGGCCGCCACCATCTGGCCCGACGACGCTGTCCGCATCTCCAGGTCGACGGAGCCGGCGGGCACCGCGCTGGCCTCGGTGGGATCGCTCACCGTGGCCTTGAGGGTGACCGGCACCCCGACCGCCCCCACGCCCCCCGACGGTGTCACGGTGAGCGTCGTGGTCGAAGCCGCCCGGGCCACGGCGATGGTCGCCGGGCCCGACGGCGAGGCGTTGGTCTCGGCGTCCCCGGCGTAGAGCGCCGTCACTGTCTCGGCCGGCGCCGTCCCGCCTGTGCCCGGGGTGAAGGTACAGGGCCCCGCCACGCCGTTGCCCACTGTGACGGGAGCCGGGTCCTCCTGGCCGGTGCCGGCGCAGGTGATCGGGGCGCCGCCGGGACCCTCGTAGGTGACCTTGGCCGGGGGCCGGTCGGCCGGCGGCAGGCCGGTGATCGTCGCCCGCAGGGTCACTTGCTGGCCGTAGGTGACGCGCTGGCCGGGGAGCACCGAGAGCGTCACGGTGGGCGTGGCCCTTGTCACCTTGAACGCTGTCCCGGTGGCCGAGGCAGCCGGGGAGTTGTCGAGTGTGCCGGCCGCCGGCACGAATGTCGCCGACAGCGTGTAGGTGGTCCCGGGCACCGCCAACTCGAACAGGCACTCCACGCCGGCCGCCGCCGCGCCGGCTGCCAGGTTGGCCGGGACTGTCTGGGTGCAGGCCAGGTGGCGTGTCGCAGCCGGCGTGCCGACCGGCTGGGCGTAGAAGAAGACCTTGCCCCCGCCGAGGGTCCGGGGAGCGTAGGGGGGCGGGGTCACGGTCGCCTTCAGGTCCACGGCGGCGGTGCCTGTGCCGGTCACCTTCGACACGGCCGTCGGGTCGGCCACCGAGGTGGCGCTGACGGAGGGGCTCGAGCTCTGGGCGAAGGCGGCGTTGGCCCCGAAGGTGGCCAGGTAGGCGTGCGCCCCGATCCCGGCCGAGGCCGCCGTCGTACAGGTCGCCTCGTGCGACACGACGGGGACTGCGGTGCAGGTGCCGCCCGAGGCCGGCGGGACGGCCGTCCCTGTGATGGAGAAGTCCACCTTCCCCGAGGCTGTCGATGTGAGGGTCGCCACCAGGGTGAGCGGGAGGCCGGCCGGGACGGCGCCCAGTGTCGACGAACCGGTGACCGAGAGCCCAGTGGCGGTCGGCCGCAGCGTCCAGCTCAGCGACACCTCGGCGTTGCCGGTGCTCTGCCCTGTGATGTCGCCACCGGTGACCCAGGACGAGTCGTAGGCGGTGGAGCCGCCCCCGCCCCCGCCGCCGCTGCCGTCGGTGCCCCCGCCACCCCCGCCC
>JBOGGE010000179.1:0-3114 GCA_050743865.1 Acidimicrobiales bacterium | reverse complement strand
GGACCGACCGGCCGGCGGCCGGCCGGGCCCCGTAGGGCTTCGGGACCGGCGAGCGTGGGCAGCGGTCCGGCGGGCCGAGCGGGGCGAGCGGGGCCGGCCGGAGGTGCTCGCCGGGTGACCCCCGGCCGGGCAGCCCGGATCCTGGCCGAGAGGGACCCGGTGATCGCCCGCCTGTCGGAGGCCGTCGGCTGGGCCTCCATCCCGCCGCCGGCCGGCACGCACTTCGCCGCCCTGGTCCGCTCGGTCACCCACCAGCAGCTGGCCGGTGCCGCCGCCCGGGCCATCCACGGCCGGCTGGTCCTGGCCCTGGCCGGCGAGGTGACCCCCGAGCGCGTCCTCGCCACCCCGGTCGCCGACCTGCGGGCGGCCGGCCTGTCGGCCAACAAGGTCGCAGCGCTGGTCGACCTGTCAGGCAAGGTGCTGGACGGGACGGTGGTGCTCGACGGCCGGCGGCTGGCCGCCGAGAGCGACGACGAGGTGGTGGCCCGGCTTTGCACCGTCCGGGGCATCGGCCGCTGGTCGGCCGAGATGTTCCTCCTCTTCCAGCTGCGCCGCCCCGACGTGTGGCCGGTCGGCGACCTGGGCGTCCGCAAGGGCTTCGCCCTGGCCTGGGAGATCCCGCTCCCCTCCCCGCGCCAGCTCGAGGCGCTCGGGGAGCGGTACCGCCCGTACCGCAGCGTGGTGGCCTGGTACTGCTGGCAGGCCGTCCGGATCTCCGCCGGGACGGCCCCAAGCCTGAAAGCGGCTCCGGCCAGGTCGGCGGAGCCGGGAGGCGCCGGGGCGTCGACGGGGGCGGGTCAGCTCCGGCGCAGGCGCCAGACCGCCAGGGGCACGCAGACGGCGACCATGCCCGCGCTCGGGGCCAGCGACGCTCCGAGCTCAGCGCCGAGCCCGTGACCGAGCTGCGCGCTCCCGGCGACGAAGGCCAGGACCACGAAGAGCCAGCAGAAGGCGAAGGCGTAGAGCGCCGCCAGCCCGAAGGCGGCGAGGGCGGGGCCGACCCCGCCGTGGACCCGGCCCGCCCGCCCCGGCGCCCTGGACCCCCGACCCCGGTCCCCCGCGTGCTCGAACCGGCCCCGGGTTGCCGTCACCGAGGTCACGGCACCTAACGTTGACGTCATATGGCGATCGAGGGTGACCCCAGCGGCTCGGGGGTCCCCTTCGCCGTCGAGGACCCGTCATCGCCGTCCGGCTCCTCCCCCGGCCGCCCCGGTGCCTCCCCCGACGGTCACGACGTCCGGCGCGGCATGGTCTTTGCGACGGTGGCGCTGGCGCTGCTCATGATGTCGATTGACTCGACGATCGTGGCAACGGCGCTGCACGCCGTCCAGCACGGGCTCGGGACGTCGATCAACTGGGCCGGTTGGACGATCACCGCCTACTCGCTGGGGTTCGTCCTGATGCTGCCGGTGAGCAGCAAGCTCACCGGCCGCTACGGCCGCCGCCGCGTCTTCCTCGGTTCGGTCGTCGTCTTCACTGCGGCGTCGCTGTGCTGCGGCCTGGCCAACGACATCTACCTGTTGATCGTGCTGCGGGCGATCCAGGCCGGTGGCGGCGCCGGGTTCACGCCGTCGGCGACCGGCATCGTGGTCGACCATTTCGGCAAGCAGCGGGACCGCTACGTCGGCCTGTTCGGCAGCATCTTCCCGATCGGCGGGATGATCGGGCCGATCTTCGGCGGGCTCTTCGTCTCCTACCTGAGCTGGCGAGACATCTTCTTCGTGAACGTGCCCATCGGCGCCCTGCTCGTCGTGGGGTGCCTGCGGTACGTGCCGCGCGACCCGTCCAGGGTCGGCCGGGCCCAGGGGCGGATCGACGCCCCCGGCATGGCCCTCCTCGGCGCCGGCCTGCTCGGCGGGATGCTCAGCGTCGGCTACCTGGGTGAGTCGGGGGCGCACGTGTGGTCCCCGCTGTTCGTCGCTCCCCTGGCGATCGGCATCCTCGGGGTGGCGATGTTCGTGCGCCACGTCCGTCGCTCGGCGGAGCCCTTCATCGCTCCCCACCTGATCTACGGGCCGCGCTTCGGACCGGTCAACGTGGTCAACGGGATCTACGGCGGGGTCACGCTGGGGATCATCACCCTCGTCCCGATCTACGCCGTCAACCGCTACGGGATCGACGCCCTCGGCTCGGGCCTGATCCTGACCGCCGAGGGCATCGCCTCCATCGTGATCTCGGTCCTGGGCGTCCTCGCGCTCCGCCGGACCGGCTACCGCCCCCCCTTGTACGTCGGCGGCGCCGTCATCGCCGCCGGCACCCTCCTGCTCGCCGTCCGGCTCCCCGGGGTCCCCGCCTTCGCCTGGCTGGCCGGTGCGGCGTTCCTCGTCGGCGTCGGGGCCGGCACCGTCAACCCGGCCAGCCGGAACGCGGGCCTGCAGCTGGCCCCGGAGCACTCGGCCACGCTCGCCGCTCTCCGCAGCATGTGCATGCAGATCGGCTCGATCGCCGCCGTCTCCATCGCCACCGCGGCCATCGCCAAGGGTCAGGACCCCGGGACCGTCCAGGCATGGATCTACGTCGTGATCGCCGTGGTGCTGGTGGCGGCGCTGCCCATCGTGGCCCGGGTCCCCGAGCACCACGGCTCGTGGTGAGCCCGGCGCCGAGCCCGACGTGGGCTGCCCGGGACCTCACCCGATCCCGGAGGCGGCGGCCTCAGAGCACGCCGGCGGACGGGCGCCGCCGAGCGAGCACCGCGGAGGTCCCCCGGCTCGGCGGACATCCGGCCACGTCGGGGCGCTGGTGCCCGACGGCCCGTCCCCCAGAGCGTCGCGTGGTCGGTCGTGAGCGGCCGAAGGTAGCGTCGAGTCAAATGGATCCCCGTCCCGAGGAGGTTGCCCACGTGTCGCAGAGAATGTCCATCCACGACGTCGACCCCACCGCTTACACGGCCGTGCTCGGCCTCGAGAAGTACGTGCACTCGGGCAAGCTCGAAGAGGGACTGCTGGCGCTGGTGAAGATCCGCGCCTCCCAGATCAACCACTGCGCCTGGTGCCTGGACATGCACGTAGTCGAGGCCCGCAAGGCCGGCGTCGAACAGCGCCAGCTCGATCTGGTCGCCGCGTGGCCGGAAGCTCCCGCGCTGTTCAGCCGGCGCGAGCAGGCCGCGCTGGCCTT
>JBOGGE010000178.1:0-2015 GCA_050743865.1 Acidimicrobiales bacterium | reverse complement strand
GCCCCTCCGGGCGCTCCCGGCTCACGACGGGCGGCGACCGTACCGATACCGGCACCGCCGCCGGCACCGCCGCCGGCACTGCCGCCGGCACCGCCGCCGGCTCACCGGCCGGCCCCACGGCGGGGACCGATACTTCTACCGGCAGTACTGCCGGGTCGGCGTCCGATGCGCCGGCTGCCACTGGCCTGGGCGCGCTCGCCGACGCGTCCCGGGCCACCCCTTCGCCGGCAGGATCCACTGCCGGATCCGGCTCGCCGACCGGTCCGCCAGGGAGGATGCCAGTGGGCACTCCGACCGGGACGACACGGACCGGGGTGGCGCCAGGCGGGCGATCGGCCGCCAGATCGGGTCCAGGCACGCCGGCCGGTGGTGGGTCGGGCACGCCGGCCGGGAGCGGTGGGGGAGCCGCCATCGCCGTCGCCCAGGGGCCACCACCGCCGGGTCTCACGGCCGGGAGCGCTCGTCCGGCGGCGGCGACGGTGATCGGTCCGACCGTCGACGACGGGATGCCCGGGGTGGCGGGCCAGCTGGTCCGGGTGCTCTCGGCGCCCCGGCCGACGCCGGGCGGGACCTACACGGTCACCGTCTCGCTTCGGCCCGAGTCCTTGGGCGCCGTCACGGCCACCGTCACCGCCGGACAGGGTCAGGTGTCGGTCCGCCTCCTGGCAACCACCACCGACGGTGCCGACGCCATCCGCGTGGCGCTGCCCCAGCTCCACCAGGCGCTGTCGGCAGAGGGACAGCGGGCCACGGTGAGCCTCGCCCCCGGCGGCTCGGCCGGAGGGGGGCCGCAGCACTCGATCGGGAGCCAGGGCGGCGGCCAGCGATCGGGCGGCCAGCAGGCCGGCAGCCAGGGGATGGCCGGGCAGTCGGGTTGGACGCCGCGCCAGGGGTCGGAACCGGCGGCGCGCCGTACCGTCGCTCCGGCGGGCGGTGCCGTCCGCCCGGTCGAGCCGACCGGTCCCGCCGGGCGACCCGCTCCCGGCGGCCGGAGCCCGTCCCGCCTGGTGGACGTGCGGGTGTGAACGGGAAGGCGAGGATCGTGAGAAGAAGGAGGAGGTCATGACCATCGGATCGATCGGGGGCGTGGGGCCGATGGCGGCCTTCACCGCTCCTGACGCCACGACAGCGCCGGGGCTGACAACGGGTGGGCAAGGGACGACGGCCGCCGGCACCACCGGGACCACCGGCGCGTCGAAGGGCGGGGCCCCGACAGCCGCCGCCGGCGCCAACATGGCGAGCCAGCTCTCCACACCGAACCTCTTCATCAAGCTGCTCATCGCCGAGCTGCAGCACCAGAACCCGACAAATCCCACCACACCGGCCAGCATCCTCCAGCAGACGGCGGAGCTGTCCCAGGTAGAAGCCATCACCACCATGACCACCGACGCCAAGACGACCGACGCCACCGGGCTCATCGGGAAGCAGGTGACGGCCAAGTCCAAGACCGGCACCGTGACCGGCACCGTGACCGACGTCGCCTTGTCGGGGACCGGCACACCGACGCTCCAGGTGGGGGGCGTCACCGTCCCACTGTCGGCGGTGACCGACGTCACGGCGGTCACCCCGCCGGCAGCTGGCACCACCACCGGCACCACCACCACCGGCACCACGACCACCGGCACCACGACCACCGCCTGACCGGGCGCGGGTCCACGAGAGAGGAAGATCATCATGGCAGAGCGATCCCTACTGGCCGCCGTCTCGGGCATCCAGGCCAACCAGACCTATCTCGACGAGATCGGCAACAACATCGCCAACGCCGACACCGTCGGCTACAAAGAGGGGACAGTCCAGTTCGGCGACCTGCTCAACGAGCAGATCAGCGGCGCGACCGCTCCTGCGGCCGCGAGCGGCGGCGTCAACCCGGTCGCCGTAGGCTCGGGCGTCCGGGTGTCCGCCGTCGCCACCCAGCTTTCTGAGGGCTCCCTGATGGTGACGAGCCAGGCGACAGACGTCGCCATCACAGGCTCCGGCTACCTGGTGGTGAAGTCCGGGGGCCAGCAGCTGTACAC
>JBOGGE010000177.1:0-3905 GCA_050743865.1 Acidimicrobiales bacterium | reverse complement strand
CGGCGGGGGCCATCGTCGGGGCCGCCGGCGGGCAGCGCCCCGCCGGTGGGCAGCGCCCCGCCGGCGCACGCCGCGCAGCGACCGAGCATGGCGAAGTGCCGGGGATCGATGACGAACCCGTGCTGCGACCGGGCGGCGCGGGCCAGGCCCCGGAACAGGTCGTCCGACGCCTCGACGGTGGCGCCGCACCGCTCGCAGATCAGGTGGGCATGGGCCGCCCCGGCCAGCTGGTAGGTGGCCGGTCCGTGCCCCAGGTGGGAATGGACGACCACCCCGCGGCGCTCGAGCTCGTCGAGGTTGCGGTAGATGGTCGACAGGTGGACCTCCGGCGCCCGGGCCTGCACGGCGGCCGCCAGATCCTCGGCGCTGCAGTGGTCGGCCGCCTCGAAGAGGACCTCGAGGAGGATCCGGCGGGAGGCGGTGGCCCGCCCCCCGCTGGCCCGCACGAGGTCGAGGACCTCGTCCACGGTGCCCGGCGACCGGCCGGCCCCGGCGACAGCTCGTGGCCTGCTCACGCCGGCCAGGATAGGTCGCCGCTCCCACCCCGAACCCGTCGCTAGTGCGACCGACTCGCAATTGGGTACGGTGTGCGGGTGGCCCTGCCCTCGGTGCTCCTCGGCGGCCGGTCCGGGCGGTCGCTCCGCCCCTCCGACCGGGCCGCCCTGGCCGGCATGGCCGCCGTGGTGGTGGCGCTGTTCGTCGCCGGCGTCGGGCTGGCCATCGGCGCCTCGGCCCAGCACTTCCGGGTGGGCCGGGCCGGCGCCTTCGGCATCGGCACCGGGGTGCTGGCGCTGACGCTCGGGATGCGCCACGCCTTCGACGCCGACCACATCTCGGCCATCGACAACACCACCCGCAAGCTCATGGCCGAGGGCAAGCGCCCGCTCGGGGTGGGCTTCTTCTTCTCCCTCGGGCACTCCACCGTCGTCTTCGCCGTGGCCGTCGCCGTCGCCCTCGGCGTCCGGGCGTTCGACCACGGCCTGCGTGACGGCGGGTCCAGCCTCCACCAGGTGACCAACCTGGTCGGGACGTCGGTGTCGGGAGGCTTCCTCTACCTGATCGCTGCCGTCAACGTCGTGGTCCTGGTCTCGGTGTGCCGGGTCTTCCTCGACATGCGCCGCGGCCGGTACGACGAGGCGGAGCTCGAGCGGCAGCTCCTCCAGCGCGGGCTCATGAACCGCTTCTTCGGGCGGATGGCCCGCCGCATCGACACCTCGTGGAAGATGTACCCGGTCGGCGTCCTCTTCGGCCTCGGCTTCGACACCGCCACCGAGGTGGCGCTCCTCGTCATGTCCGGGACGGCCGTGGCCGACCGCCTGCCGTTCTGGGCCGTCCTCAGCCTCCCGCTGCTCTTCGCCGGCGGCATGACCCTGTTCGACACCGCCGACGGCTGCTTCATGAATTTCGCCTACGGGTGGGCGTTCTCCCGGCCAGTGCGCAAGGTGTACTACAACGTGGTGATCACCGGGCTCTCGGTGGCCGTCGCCTTCCTCGTGGGGTCGGTGGAGATCCTCGGTCTGCTGGGGTCGGAGCTGCACCTGCACGGCGGGGTGTGGGCGGCGGTGGGCGCCTTCGACATCAACCGGGCGGGGTTCGTCATCGCCGGTCTGTTCGTCGTGACCTGGGTGGCGGCCATGGCCGTCTGGCGGCTCGGCCGCATCGAGTCCCGGTGGGCGCCGGCCGTCGACCGGCGCTCAGCCGGCGACCACGGCCAGGGCGAACCCGTCGTAGCCCTTGACCCCCACCGTCTGGATCTCGGTCGCCACCACCCGGTCGTCGCCCGCCATCCGCTCGTTGAACCGGCGGGTGCCGAGGATTAGCGGGTCGCGGTTGGCGGGGTCGACCACCTCGCCCTCGCGGACCACGTTGTCGGCGTAGATCAACGTGCCCGGGCGTGAGAGGCGCACCGCCCAGTCGAAGTAGTCGGCGTACGAGCCCTTGTCGGCGTCGATGAACACGAAGTCGAACGGCCCGGCGCCCTCCGCCTCAAGCCTGGGCAGGGTCTCGATGGCCGGGCCGAGACGCAGGTCGACGGCGGAGGACAGGCCGGCCCGGGCGATCTGGGCCTCGGCCACCTCGGCATGGTGCGGGTCGACCTCGAGGGTGACCAGCCGGCCGCCGGGCTCGAGCGCCCGGGCCAGCCAGATGGTGCTGTACCCGGCGAGGGTCCCGAGCTCCAGGATCGCCCGCGGCCTCTGGGACCGGGCCAGGACGTGGAGCAGCGCACCCTGGGCCGGCGAGACCGAGATCGGGGGGAGGCCGGCGGCGTGGGCGGCCTCCGGCACCCCGGCCAGCGCCTCGTCCTCGTGCACGAAGAGCCCGGCGATGTAGTGGTCGACAGCGGTCCAGTCGGTTGGTTCCATGGGCAATTGCGTAGCCGCTCCCGCCTCCGGGTGCGACTCGGGGCGCCGGACCCCGGCCGACGTGGGCCCCCGCGCCGAGCCCGTGCCCGCCGACGTGGGCCCCCGCGCCGAGCCGGTGCCCGCCGTCGGGGGACCCCTACGTCGGCTGCACCGAGATGTGGCGGAGGTCCTGGGAGATCCGCATCGAGCAGAACGACGGGCCGCACATCGAGCAGAAGCGGGCCTCCTTGGCCGGCTCGGCCGGCAGCGTGGCGTCGTGGAAGGCGCGCGCCGTCTCGGGGTCGAGGGCCAGCGCGAACTGGTCGTGCCAGCGGAACTCGAAGCGGGCTTTGGACAGGGCGTCATCCCAGGCCCGGGCGCCGGGATGGCCCTTGGCGACGTCGGCGGCGTGGGCGGCGATCTTGTAGGCGATCATCCCCTCCTTCACGTCGGCGCGATCGGGCAGGCCCAGGTGCTCCTTGGGCGTCACGTAGCAGAGCATCGCCGTCCCGTGGAGGGCGATGGTGGCCGCCCCGATGGCCGAGGTGATGTGGTCGTAACCCGGCGCAACATCGGTCACCAGCGGACCGAGCGTGTAGAAGGGCGCGCCGTGGCACCAGGCCTGCTCGAGCTCGACGTTCTCCGCCACCCGGTCGAGGGGCACGTGGCCGGGGCCCTCGACCATCACCTGGACCCCGCGCCCCTGGGCCACCCCGGTCAGCTCGCCCAGGGTCGCCAGCTCGGCCAGCTGGGCCTCGTCGTTGGCGTCGGCCACCGAGCCCGGGCGGAGCCCGTCGCCCAGCGAGAAGGCGACGTCGTAGGCGGCCAGCACGTCGCACAGCTCCTCGAAGTGCTCGTAGAGGAAGCTCTCCCGGCCGTGGGCCAAGCACCAGGCGGCCATGATGGCGCCGCCGCGGCTCACGATGCCGGTCACCCGGCCGGCCACCAGCGGGACGGCGTGGCGACGCACGCCGGCGTGCACGGTCATGTAGTCGACGCCCTGCTCGGCCTGCTCCACCACCGTGTCCCGGTAGGCCTCCCACGTGAGCGCCTCCGGCCGGCCGTCCACCTTCTCCAGCGCCTGGTAGATGGGGACGGTGCCGATCGGCACCGGCGAGCTGCGCAGGATCCACTCGCGGGTGGAGTGGATGTCGGGCCCGGTCGAGAGGTCCATGACCGTGTCGGCACCCCAGCGCGCCGCCCACTCGAGCTTCTCGACCTCCTCGGCCACCGACGAGGTCACCGACGAGCTGCCGATGTTGGCGTTGACCTTCACCAGGAAGCGCCGGCCGATGACCATCGGCTCGCTCTCGGGGTGGTTGACGTTGGCCGGGAGGATCGCCCGCCCGGCAGCGATCTCGGCCCGGACCAGCTCGGGCTCGACACCCTCGCGCCGCGCCGCGAACTCCATCTCCGCCGTGACCTGCCCCTGGCGGGCGTAGTGGAGCTGGGTCACCGGGCCGCCAGCGGCCGAGGCCAGCGGCGGGAGCCGCCGGCCCGGGTAGGGGGTGGACGGCGACCCCCGCCGGGCCGCCCGCCGCCCTTCGTCGCGGAGCCCGGCGG
>JBOGGE010000176.1:0-2847 GCA_050743865.1 Acidimicrobiales bacterium | reverse complement strand
CCGCAGGGCAGGCGGTTCGTCCCCGCCTGCCCTGCGGCTCCGCGGTCGTCAGACGGTGACATTGTGTCACCGAGGTGCGGGGCAGGCAAGGGGCCGGGGAAGCGCGGGCGGCAGCGTTGCACCACTGAGGCGCCGTCGGCCACGCTCGTGGCCATGCCCCCGGACCGGTACACCCACGGCCACCACGAGAGCGTGCTGCGGTCGCACACCTGGCGGACGGCGGAGAACTCGGCCGCCTACCTCCTCCCGCACCTCCGCCCCGGCCAATGCCTGCTCGACGTCGGCTGCGGGCCGGCCACCGTGACGGCAGGCCTGGCCGGCCGGGTGGCGCCGGGCCAGGTGGTCGCCGTCGACAACGCGCCGGCCGTGCTCGACGCCGCCCGCCGCTCGGTCGCCGGGACCGGGGTCGAGGTGCGGGAGGCAGACGCCTACCACCTGCCGTTCGCCGACAATAGCTTCGACGTCGTCCATGCCCACCAGGTGCTCCAGCACCTCACCGATCCGGTCGCCGCGCTGGCCGAGATGCGGCGGGTGTGCCGACCGGGCGGCGTGGTTGCCGCCCGCGACGCCGACTACCCGGCCATGGCGTGGTACCCGCCGGATCCGGGACTGGACCGGTGGCTCGAGGTGTACCTGGCCGTGGCCCGGGCCAACGGCGCCGAGCCGGCGGCCGGGCGCCGGCTGCTGGCGTGGGCCCGCGCCGCAGGCTTCTCCGACGTGGTCCCGTCGGCCAGCACCTGGTGCTTTGCCACCGACGTCGACCGCGCCTGGTGGGGATCCCTGTGGGCCGACCGGACCAGCCGTTCTGCGCTGGCCGACCAGGCCGTGGCCGGAGGCCGTGCCAGCCGCCAGGAGCTCGAGGGGATCGCCGCCGCCTGGCGACGATGGGCCGGCGACGACGACGGCTGGTACGCCTCCGTGCACGGCGAGGTTCTGTGCCGGCCGTGAGCCCGTGAACCGGCACCGGGGACGTGGGCGCCGGGACCGCGTGGCGGCCGAACCGTGACGCCGGCGGCGGGTGTCCCGTCCCGGCTGCGGCGCGCCGTCCGGCCGCCCTGGGGCAGCCGGAACTTCGACGTGCTCATGGGCGCCCGGGCCGCCATGAGCGTCGGGCGGGCGCTGGCCGGGGTGGTGACCCCGATCTACCTTGCCCTCTTGGGGTTCGACGCCGTCGAGCTGGCCGAGTTCGTCCTCGTCGTCTCCCTGACCTCCGCCCTGCTGTCGGCCGGCATCGGCGTGGTCGCCGACCGGGTCGGCCGGCGACCGTTCCTCATCGGCACCCCGCTGCTCGTGACGGCGGCCGGGGTGGCCTTCGCCGTCACCGGTTCCCACCCGGTCCTCTTCGTCATGGGGGCCCTGGGCAGCTTCGGGCGCGGCAGCGGCGCCGGGGGCGGCTCGGTGGGTCCCTACCAGCCGGCCGAGGCGGCCTTCGCCACCGACTCGGTGGCCCCCCGCCACCGCAATGCCGCCTTCGGGCGCCTCACCTTCGCCTCCTCGGCCGGCGCCACCGCCGGGGGGCTGCTGGCCCTCCTGGTCCCGGCCACCCACCTGCACGGTGCCGCCGCCACCGCCCTCTTCCGCCCGGCGTTCGTGGCCATCGCCGTCCTCTCGGCCGTGGCCGGGCTGGCCGCCCTGGCGCTGGTGGAGGACGGCCGGCCGGGCACTGATCGGCCGGAGGCCGGCGGCAGTCGCGTGGCCGGCGGCAGTCGCGTGGACGGCGGCAGTCGCGTGGACGGCGGTGGTCGCGTGGACGGCGGTGGTCGCGTGGCCGGCGGTGGTCGCGTGGCCGGCGGCACCCAGGTGCCGGCGGGGCCGCCGGAGCCGGCCGGAGGCCGGCGACCGATCCTGCCGTTCCCCCGCCGGTCCCGCTGGCTGCTCTATCGCCTGTGGATCACCAACACGCTGAACGGCATGGGCATCGGCATGCTGGGGCCGTTCGTGACCTACTGGTTCTTCCGTCGCTTCGGCGCCGGCGCCGGGCAGATCGGCGTGCTGTTCGCCATCATCAACGCCGCCTCCATGGCGTCGGCCCTCACGGCGGCCGGTCTGGCCCGGCGCTGGGGACTGGTGCGCACCCTCACCGCCATGCGCGTGGCGCAGGCGGTCCTCCTGGTGCCGATGGTTCTCGCCCCCACCTTCGCCTTGGCCGGCGGCATCTACCTGGTTCGGATGCTCGTCCAGCGGGTCGGGCTGCCGCTCCGGCAGTCCTACTCCCTGGGCCTGGCCGATCCCGAGGAGCGGGCGGCGGTGGCCGCCCTGGCCAACGTGCCGAGCCAGCTGGCGATGGCCGGCAGCCCGCTGGCCACCGGCGTGCTCTTCGAGGAAGTGAACCTCTCGCTCCCCTTCGAGATCGCCGCCGTCCTGCAGCTGGCGTACACCGCCACGTTCTGGGTCTTCTTCCGTCACCACCCCCCGGACGAGGAGCGCCAACGGGTACCGGAGGTCACCCCGGCGCCCGTCCCGCCGTGACCACGGCGCCCGCAGCTACCCGGCGTCGCCGGCAGCTACCCGGCGTCGCCGGCGAGCGCCCGGTCGACGAGCCCGGCCCACTCCGGGTCGTCTTCGGGCTCGTGACCGGGGACCAGGTGGCGCCGGACGAACAGGCCGGCGACGGCCCGCCGCTCGTCGGGCCCCGCACCGGGATCGGTGTCGGAGTCGGAGTCGGCGTCGGCGTCGGCGTCGGCGTCGGCGTCGGCGTCGGCGAGCAGGGTCGCCGCCTGGAGGACACGGGTGAGCCGGCCCAGGTTCCGCCGGAAGTGGCCGGCTCCCGCCGCCACCTCGGTCGGCGCCCGGCGGTGCCCCACCTCGCCCGCCAGCCGGGCGGCCACCGACTCGAGGGCGTGGCCC
>JBOGGE010000175.1:0-6374 GCA_050743865.1 Acidimicrobiales bacterium | reverse complement strand
GGGTCGCCACGACGGGCCGGGGGGCGGGGAGCCGGGGGACGGCGGGCCGGGGGGCGGGGCTGCCGACGGGCCGGGGGACGCCGGGCCGGGGGACGGGGCGCCGGCGCCCTGAGCCGTCTCCATGGCCGGCCCGGGGTGTGCCACCATCGGCAGGTGCGGGTCCTGCGGCACTTCGGCTTCGTCGACCTCTCCGGCTTCACCGCCCTCACCCATACCGAGGGCGACGAACGGGCGGTCGCCGTGCTCACGTCGTTCCGCTCGGCGGTGCGCGAGACGTGCTCGCGCCGGGGCGTGCGCATCGCCAAGTGGCTGGGGGACGGGGCGATGCTGGTCACCGTCGAGCCTGAGCCGTTGCTGGCGGCGGCCCTGGAGATCGAGCGGGCGGCCGAGGTGGCCCGCCTGCCGGTCCCCGTCCGGGCCGGGCTGTGCTCGGGCGAGGTGATCCTCCACGAGGGCGACGACTACATCGGCAACGCCGTCAACGTGGCGGCCCGGCTGTGCGACATGGCGCCGGGGGGCGCCGTCCTGGCCGGGCGCTCGCTCGCCGACCACCTGCCCAAGTGGGGGACCGTGCTCTCGACCGACGACACCCTCATCCGCGGGTTGGGGCAGTCGCTCCCGGTCTGCCGGATCGGCTTCCTCCCGCTGGCGCCGCCCCTCCACCCGGACCCGGTGTGCGGGATCCCGATGACGCACGCGGTGTGCGAGGCGCGCGCCTACGACGCCTTCGGCAAGGAGCTGTGGTTCTGCTCGGACAGCTGCCGGGACACCTGGGAGCGGCGACCACTGACGGCGGGGGAGGGCCAGGGCAGCCTGCGGACGCCGTTCATCGGCGGCTGACGGCGCCCGATGAAGGTCAAGCAGGTCCTCGCCTCCGCCGCCGGTGCCGTCGCCTCGGCCGTCCTCGCCTCGCTGTTCGGGGTGAAGGGGACCATCATCGGCGTGGCCATCGGGAGCGCGGTGGCCACCCTGGCCAGTGCCCTGTTCGTCACCTCCCTCGAACGGACGCACCGGGTGGTCCGCCACGTGGTCGTCGAGCAGAACCCCCTGGTCCGCCGCATGGGCGGCACCAGGGCGGCGGGCGAGGTCGTCGACGCCCAGATGGAGGAGGTCGGGCCGGAGGGCTCGGCGGGACCGTCGCCGGCGCTGATCGCCGGCACGGGCGGGACGTCCCCTGGGTCCCCCGGCCCGTCGACCGTCCCGAGCCCGCCTCCCCGGGCGGGCCGGCAAGACCGGCAGGGCCGGCTGACGGGCGGACGCCGGCGATCGTCCGGAGACCGCCGGCGGTCCCCGGGCTGGTGGGTGCTCACGGCCGCCGGGGCCTTCGCCGTGGCGCTCGGGATCGTGACGGTGGTCGAGCTGGCGGCCGGTCGCCCGCTCGCCTCCCTCGTCGGGTCGAGCAGATCCCCGGGCGGGACCACGGCGGGCAACCTGGTCGAGGGCACACCACCACCACCGACCACCACGACCTTGCCGGCGACCACCACCACGGCGCCGCCGGCTGCCACCACGACCACCACGACGACGACAGGGGCGCCGACCACGACCAGTTCGACGTCGACCAGCACCTCGTCGACGTCGACCACCTCCACCACGCCCCCGCCGGCGACCACCACCACCGTTCCGGCGTCATCGCCGTCGCCGACCGGCGCCGCCGGCGCCGTGCCGTAGGGCGCGACCCGCCGTCGGCCGTGACCCGCCGTAGGCCGTGACCCGCCGCCTCCCGGCCGGGTCCCCGGGGATCGGTCGCCGGGGAGGTGCCGGCGATCAGCCGCCGGAGGGAACCGTGGACCGGTCGCCGGCCAGCGCCGTGGACCGGTCGCCGGCCAGCATCTCCCGCAGCCAGCCGGGGGAGCGGACCGGCCGGCCGGTGGCGGACGACACCACGCCGTGAACGGTCACGGCGGTGGCCCGGGCCGACCCCGCCGACTCGAGGAGGTAGCCCAGCTCGAGGGTGGCGCCGCCGACCGCGACCACGACCACGTGGACGTCGACCACGTCGTCGAAGTACAGCGGGCGGAGGTAGCGGGCCCGCGCTTCCACCACCGGAAGGTCGAGCCCCGATCGCCGGAGCTCGTGGTAGGGATGGCCGGCGGCTCGCAGGTACTCCACCCGGGCCGACTCCAGGTACGGCAGGTAGGCGGCGTGGTGGACGATGCCCATGGCGTCCGTCTCGGCGAACCGAACCCGGACCTGATGGCAGAATCGGTAGGCGCCGGCGTCGGTGGGGGGATCGAAGGTGGATCGCACCGCAGCATCTTGCCAAGAGAAGGAGCCGATGACCCAACCCGTGCCGGTGTCGCCGACGCAGGCCTCCTCGCTCCTCATGTCGGCCCACAACCCGAGCCGAGAGTTCATGAGCTGGGTGTACCAGCTGAACGGGAAGCTGGACGTGGCGGCGCTGGCCGGGGCGGTCGACGACGTGGTGGAGGCCCACGAGATGCTCCGGGTGCGCTTCGAGCGCTCACCCGAGGGCCCGGTGCAGTACCCGACGCCGTTCCGGCCGGGGGTGCTCGACGTGGTGGGCCTGGACGACCGGCCCAAGCTGGAAGGCCTGACGGCGGCGGTGACCGCCGTCGAGGCCGAGTACCGGGACCTCTCTCCGTGGGACGAGCCCCGGCTCCGGGCCACCCTCTACCGGGTGGCACCCAAGACCCACGTGCTGGCCATCTTCGTGGCCGAGGCGCTGGTGGACGGGGAGTCGGGCACGCTGGTGGCCGCCGAGCTCTCGCGTGCCTACGCCGGGCGCGCCGGGCGCACCCCGCCCGACCTGCCGGTCCCGAGCGCCGCCAGCTACCTGGATCTGGTTCGCGACCACCCGGTCGCCCAGGCGGTCCAGGCACGGGCGGTGGACCACTGGCGACGGCTCCGGGACGTCCCGGCGGCCGCGGGGACCTGGCCGATGGTGCCGGGCTCCCGGGCGACGACCCGCTTCTTCAACGTGCCGGTGGACGAATGGGACGCCCTGGTCGCCGGGACTCCCGGGATGGCGGCGATGCCCTTCGTGGTGGTGCTGTCCTGGCTGGAGCTGGCCCTGGCCGAGGTGGCCGGGGCCGAGCGCTTCGTGGTCACCTCGGCCGTGTCGAACCGGAGCCGCCAGGGCACCAGGGACATGATCGGCAACTTCGTCGGCCCCGTCCGCCTGCTGGCCGAGGTCCGGGCCGGAGAGCCGCTGGAGGAGGTGTCGTCGCGGGTCATGGTGTCCCTGCGCCAGGCCATCGCGGCCAGCGCCGTGCCCGTCCCACTGGCCGAGGCCCGGCTGCAGTCGCCGGCGACGTTCACCCCGCCCGTCCCGACGGTGTCGTTCTTCATGTTTGCCGAGCGGGAGGGGCCCGACCTGGCCGGCGTGCGGCAGCGCCGCTTCCGGGTGAACTCGGGCCTGGACGTCCTGCGGGTGAACTGCACCCCCGACGACCGGGGCGGGCGCAACTTCTTCTTCGTCTCCACCTCGGCCCCGGCGGCGCTCCTCGACCGGCTGGTGGCCGCCTTCCGGCGGCGGGCTCAGCTCGGCGCGTCGCCGATCCCGAGGTGATCGCACAGCATGGTGGTGACGGCGACCGCCCACCGGTCGCGCTCGACGCGGCCCAGTGGCCGGGTGCCGACAACCTGGCCCAGCGCCTCGAGGGTCGTCGCCAGCAGGCGGGCGGCGAAGCGGGCCTCGGCCGGTGGGCGCCGCACCGACGACGCGGCGAGGAACCGGAGGAAGAGGTCCTGCACGTCGTGGTCGACCTGGTCGGGGTGGCAGTCCCGCAGGAACATCCGGACGTCCTCGGACGCCGCACCGAGCTCGGACACGTCGGAGCACTCGGTCGAGAAGAACCACCTGGCGACCTCGGCAACTTTGTCCCGCGCCCGGCCCGCCGGATCGTCGAGGATGCGTTGGACGTGCTCCCGTCCCCGCCGGACGGCGTCGCGGTGCAGGGCGACCACGAGCGCGTACTTGTTGGGGAAGTACTGGTACAGCGACCCGATGCTGACGCCGGCCTCGCCGGCCACCCGCACCGTCGTGAGCTCCAGCGCACCCTCGTCCCGCAGGACACGAGCCGCCGCCTCCAGGATCCCGGTCCGCATCCGCCGCGACCGCTCCTGCCGGGGCTCCTTGCCGGGCTCGAGCGACCGGGCGGCGGCGGTCATGACCGGGCGAACGCGAGTGGAATGATGCGACGGATGATTCGCGTTCTAGGGACATGGCGACCAGACCGGTAGTGGACCACGGCCGCTGCGAGGCCGAACGGGAGTGCGTCGAGGCGTGCCCCTACGACGTGTTCGAGGTGCGCCGGATGGATCCCACCGACTTCACTGCCCTCGGGGTGCTCGGCAAGCTGCGCACGACCGCCCATCGACGGATGACGGCCTATCCGGTGCGGGCAGACCGGTGCCGGGAGTGCGCCAAGTGCGTCACCGCCTGCCCGGAGGCGGCCATCACCCTGGTGGAGTTGGCCTCCCTGTAGGCGCCGCCACGATCTCTGAAGGCGGTGGGCCCCGCCCCGGTTCGGGGGCCGCCCGGCCGACGATGGTTGCGTCGGGGGGCCGAAGGGGTAACGGTGAGCCGGTGCGCATCGGCGTGCCGAAGGAGATCAAGGACCAGGAGTACCGGGTGGCCTGCACGCCGGCCGGGGTCCGCGAGCTGGTCGGGCATGGGCACGAGGTGCTGGTGGAGCGGGAAGCCGGTGCCGGGTCCTCGATCCCCGACGGCGACCTGGCCGCCGCCGGGGCCCGGATCCTCGACGGCGCCGACGACGTCTGGGGTTCGGCCGACCTGGTCCTGAAGGTGAAGGAGCCGCTCCCCGAGGAGATGGCCCGCCTCCGACCCGACCTGGTCCTGTTCACCTACCTGCACCTGGCCGCCTCGCGCCCGTGCACCGACGCCTTGCTGGCCGCCGGCACCACTGCCATCGGCTACGAGACCGTCGAGCGGCTCGACGGCTCCCTCCCGCTGTTGGCGCCGATGTCCGAGGTGGCCGGTCGGATGGCCCCGCAGGCCGGAGCCCACCACCTCCAGCGCTACGGCGGCGGGCGCGGGGTGCTGATGGGCGGGGTGCCGGGGGTGCGCCCGGCCTCGGTGGTGGTGCTGGGCGCCGGGGTGGTCGGCACCAACGCGGCGACCATCGCCCTGGGCATGCGGGCCGAGGTGACGGTCCTCGACCGGGACCTGGCCAAGCTCCGGCGGGCCGACCGCCTCTCCGGCGGACACCTGCGGACCGTGGCCTCCTCGACCCACGAGATCGAGCTGGCCGTGCTCCAGGCCGACCTGGTCGTGGGGGCGGTCCTTCTCCCGGGAGCCAGGGCGCCCCGGCTGGTCGGCGACGACCTGGTCCGGTCCATGAGGCCGGGCTCCGTGCTGATGGACGTGTCGATCGACCAGGGCGGCTGCCTCGAGCACTCCCGGCCTACGACCCACGCCGCGCCCGTCTTCGAGGTCCACCGGTCGCTCTTCTACTGCGTCGCCAACATGCCGGGGGCGGTGCCGCACACCTCGACGCACGCCCTGACCAACGCCACCCTGCCCTACACCGAACAGCTGGCCGACGTCGGGTGGCGGGACGCATTGCGCAACGACCCTGCGCTGGCACGCGGTCTCAACACGTTCGGGGGCGCCGTCGTGCATCCATCGGTGGCCGAGGCTCACGGGCTGGAGGCGCTGCCACTGGTGGAGGCGCTCGAACGCTGACCCGGGCCTCGACGAGCCGGTTAACCCCGGGCTGCGGCGACCCGGCTCAGGCCTCGTCGACCCCGGCGTCGACCCCGGCGTCGACCCCGGCCCGGTGGCGGCGCCCCTCGGGGGAGTGGGCCGCCCGCTCTGCCCGGACCACGCCGAGCCGGTGGACGAAGAGGGTCACGATGACGATGACGGCCAGTGCGCCCGCCACGTACCCGGCGTCGCTGAAGTCCTTGAGCACCTGGTGCCAGCTCGCTCCGAGGCTGTAGCCGAGGCTCGACAGGGCGGCGCAGAAGGCGGCCGACCCGACCACCGTGAACGCCCAGAACTTCCCGACCGTCATCTCGCCCAGACCGGCGGCCAGCGACACGAACGACCGGAGCAGCGGGATGAGCCGCCCGAAGAACACGAACGGCTCGCCCCGGCGGCCGAACCACGCCTCGGCCCGGTCGAGGTCGCGATGGGTGAGGAGGATGTACCGCCCGAGGCGGTCGACCAGGGGCCTGCCCCCGAACCGGCCGATGAGGTAACCGGCCGTCGACCCGACCAGCTCGCCGGCCACGGCCACCACGATCACCACCCACAGGGTCATGTGATGGTGCGTGAGGAGCTGCCCGCTGGCCAGCGCGCCGGCGTAGCCGATGACCAGCTCCGAGCCGATCGGTGGGCCGAGGGAGGAGATGAGGGTGACGACGAAGAGGGCGAGGTAGCCCCA
>JBOGGE010000174.1:0-8952 GCA_050743865.1 Acidimicrobiales bacterium | reverse complement strand
GGACGGCGCCGGGGTCTGTCGGTCCGTTGTCCATGACCCCGATGCCCCCGCGGCCGTTGCCGGTCACCGTGTTGCCTGTGACCGTCGATGTCGACACCCCGAACAGGCTGATGCCGAACGCCTGCGGGATCTTCGGTGTGGACGAGAGGCCGTTTGTCTTGACCGTGGATGTCTTTACGGTGAGGTGGTTGGTGCTCTCGGCCAGGATCCCGGCGTCGGTGGCACCGGTCACGGTCACCTTTGTGATGGTGACGCCGGTGATTGTGTTGCCGACGTAGATGCCGACGTCACAGCCCTTGGCTGTGACCGTTTGGGCCGAGATGGGGGTTGTCTTGGCCGCCACCATCTTTGCCGTGAGCCCTGTGGTCCCCGGCTGGGTGAGGGTGGTGCAGGCTGTGACGGCTCCGGCCGTGCCGGTGCCGATCACCCCCGTCGATATCACGCCGACCCCGCCGCCCCCGAAGGTGGCGGCCAGCGCCAGCGCGAACAGTCCTCGTGGCGTTCTCATGATCCTCCGTCGTCCTCCGATGCCGTTGGTCGTGGATCCCATGTCGCTCGCTCTCATCTTCCTCCCGCGCCGGGGGCCGCGAGTTCCCGGCGGATCTCCCCAACCTATCGAGAATCCGGCCGCCATGCCCAGACCTGATGGGATCAGGGACCAGCTACCCCTCCTGCGCCGTCGACCCGGCCCTGGTGGTGGTGGACGGCGTCCCGCCTCCTCGACGCCTACCGGGGCCGGGGGGTGCCGCCGGGTGCCCGGAGCCCCGCCTTCTGGCTGCGCTCGGTGGCACAGGACCGGACCATGACCGACGAGGAGATCGGCCGCCTGCGCCAGGCGTGCATCGACGCCGCGGCGTCCATCCTCGGCGCCCGGCTCCGGTGACCAGCTCGGCGCGCTCTGCTTCGGCGATGTCGGCTTCTACGGCTCCGAGGGCGGCCAGCACCTGAACGCCCCGGTGGTCGGCACGGCCGCGGGTCTTCGGCAGTGCCGCTCCCCGGCGACCACCCGTCGGTGACGGTCAGATGACGTCGAGCACGCGCTCGGGCGGACGTCCCACCACCGCTCGCCCATCGTCGGTGACCACGATGGGCCGCTCGATGAGGACCGGGTTGGTGGCGAGGACGGCGATCCACTCGTCGCGATCGTGCGGCATGTCGCGCAGTCCCAGCCGTTCCGCCACGTCCTCACCCATCCGGGCGAGGTCCCACGGCTCGATCCCCAGCGCGTCGAGCACCCGTTCGAGGGTGGCGGCGTCCGGAGGATCGTCGAGGTAAAGGCGCTCGGCGTAGCCGACCTGTCGTTCGTCGAGGGTGGCCTTGGCCGCTCGGCTCTTCGAGCACCTGGGATTGTGCCAAAGCTCCACGATCTGGACGATAGCCGGCCACCGGCGGAGGCTCGATGCCCTGTGGGGGAGTTGCCCGGTGGCCGGCGGAGCTCGGCAGCGGTCAGCGGGACGCCCCGCCGGCACCGGCGGTGTGAGAGGCCGGCCACGGCGGAGATCGCACGACTGAAGCGAGACCGGTCGGTGGACCCCCGTCGGCTGGCGTCCACCGCGGTGGGCACGTCGCCCGCCGGCGGCGGTCGAGCGTTGTCTTGCCGTGCCGGATACGGGGGCGGGTCGTCCAGCGGCCGAACGTCGTGCCTCGCTCGGCCAGGAGACGCGGGAGAGTAACGGGTCGAGACCTCCGCGTGGTGGGCGAGCTGATCGATGCACAGGCCCGGATCGCCGAGCCGAAGCTCCGTTTCGTCCAGCGCGCTCTGCAGCAGCAGCCGGCGCCCTGGAGCCGGCGGCCCCCGGCCGGGCACGACTGAAGGCGAGGATCAGCAGGTACCGGCAATGGGTGGGGATCTTGAGGATCAGGGGGTCGACGTCCTCGGGCGGCTCCACCAGCACGGGCCATGAGGCAGGGACCAACCCGATGTGGCCCGTGGCCACCGTCACCGCCCCGTCGCGCCGGCGTGCCACCCCACGGCCGGCAGGCTGCGCGTTGAGGCAGAGGTCGCCGTCGCCGTCGGGCGATCCCGCCAGTGCCCGCTGCGCCGAGCGGTGCGCCCCCGATATGCTCATATGTATGAGGACTACCATCAATCTGCCTGATTCCCTCGGTGAAGCCGCCAAGCGGCGCGCCGCCGAGGAACGGCGTACCTTCACCAGCCTGGTCGAGGAGGGCTTGCGGGCGGTGCTGGCCTCGTCTCCCCGGTCCCCCGATCGGCCCGACCTGCCGACCTACGGGGAGCCGTCCGGCCGCTTCCTTGTGGACCTCTCGGACCGCGTGGCGGTGTGGGACGCCCTCGACGCTGGTGGTGCCCGGTGATCCTGCCGGACGTGAACGTCCTGGTCTACGCCTTCCGGCGCGAGGCGGCCGACCACCGCCGCTACGCCCGCTGGCTGTCCGACACCGTGGAGGGATCGGAGCTGGCGCTGGTAGAGACGGTGCTCACGGGGTTCGTCCGCGTCGTCACCAGCCCGAGGATCATGACGGACCCGGCGCCGACCCAGGTCGCCCTCCAGTTCGTTGACGTCCTCCGCGCCGCCCCCCGGGCGCGCCCCCTCACGCCGACCGCCGCCACCTGGGACCGACTGGGAGCCATCGCCCAACGAGATCCGCAGGTGCGTGGTCCGCTCGTGCCCGACGCCTGGCTGGCGGCGCTCGGGTTGTCGCACGGCTGCCGGGTGGCGACCGCCGACCGGGGCTTCGCCCGCTTCGACGGTCTCGACTGGTTCGTCCCTGTGCCCCCGGGCTCGGGACGCTGAGCACGGCGGTCGGGGTACGTCGAGCCGGGTGAGACCGGCGGCGCGCCGGACGTACCGTGACAGCCTGCGGATGCCGGCGACCCGGTGGAGCTGTACCACCGGGCTGTCGAGGTCCGGTGGCGCTGCTGCCCTCCGCCCGACGCCGCTCCCGCGCTCACGGCCCAGGCGGACCGGCCAGAAGGCGCGAACCCGGACGCCGAGGACCGGGTCGGCAGGATCCGGCCGATGAGCCGGGAACCCCCGGCCAGGTATTGCATGACTATGCGCAACATTGTATAGTCGTGCACCATGAAGGTCGGGGTGGTCGGGGCGTCGGGCTACGCCGGGGCGGAGCTGCTGCGGCTGTGCGCCGCCCACCCGCACCTGGACGTGGTGGTGGCTGCCGCCGGCGCCCACGCCGGGGAGGCGGTCGCCGACCACACGCCGTCGCTGGCGGCGGCGTACCCGTCGCTGGCCTACGGGCAGGTGACGGCCGGCGACCCCGGCGACTCCAGCGACCGCGGTGACCCGGGCGGGATCGGCGACCTCGACGGCCTGGACGCCGCCTTCTTCGCCCTGCCCCACGGCGAGTCGCAGAAGCTCGTCCCGGCCCTCGCCGGGCGGGTGGGGACGGTGGTCGACCTGGCGGCCGACTTCCGCCTGAAGGACCCGGCCGCCTACCCGGCCTGGTATGGCGAAGCGCACGCCGTCCCCGAGCTCCTCCCCACGGCGGTGTACGGGCTGCCCGAGCTCCATCGGGCCGAGCTGGCCGGCGCCACACTGGTCGCCGTCCCCGGGTGCTACCCGACGGCGGCCGTGCTCGCCCTGGCCCCGTTCCTGGCCGCCGGGGCAGTCGAGCCGTCGGGCATCGTGGTCGACGCAACCAGTGGCGTCTCGGGCGCCGGCCGGGCCCCGAGCGACCGGCTGCACTTTGGGGCGGTGGACGGAGACTTCGCCGCTTACGGCCTGCTGGACCACCGCCACACCCCCGAGATCGAGCAGGAGATCGGGGCGTCGGTCCTGTTCACCCCCCACCTGGCGCCGATGGCGCGGGGCGTCCTGGCCACCTGCTACGCCCGCCCGACCCGGACCCTCACCACCGAGGAGGCCCTGGGGATCCTGGGCGGCGCCTACGACAGGGAACCGTTCGTAGTGGTGAGCGAGCGGTCGCCGTCGACCAAGGCCGCCACCGGCTCCAACTGCGCCCACCTGACGGCGCGGGCCGACCCGCGCACCGGCTGGCTGGTGGTGCTCTGCGCCCTGGACAACCTGGTGAAGGGGGCGGCAGGCCAGGCGATCCAGTGCGCCAACCTCGCCCTCGGCCTCCCCGAGACCGAGGGCCTCCCGGTGGCGGGGCTGTACCCATGAGGGGCGTCACCGCGCCGGCCGGCTTCGTGGCCGCCGGCGGCCCGGTGGGCATCAAGCCGGGAGGCGAGCCCGACCTGGCCGTGGTGGCGACCGCCGACGGGCGGCCGGTGGCGGCCGCCGGGGTCTTCACCGACAACAGGGCGGCGGCGGCGGCGGTGTCGGTCAGCCGGTCGCACCTGGCGGCGACCGGGGGCCGGGCGGCGGGGGTGGTGCTCACGTCGGGCAACGCCAACGCGGCGACGGGGGCGCCGGGGGAGGCCGCCGTCCTGTCGCTTTGCCGGCTGGTGGCGGCCGGGATCGGGTCGGCGCCGGAGGAGGTGCTGGCCGGCCAGACCGGGCTCATCGGGGTCCCCTTCCCGATCGAGACGGTCGAGCCGCGGGTGGCGGGCGTGGTGGACCTGCGGGCCGGGGGGGAGGCGGCGGGGGCTGCCGCCGCCAACGCCATCATGACCACCGACACCGTGCGCAAGGAAGCCGTCGCCACCGGCCGCACCGGCGCCGTCACCGGCCGCGCCGGCGCCGGGCGCCCGTTCACCGTCGGCGGGATGGCCAAGGGAGCGGCGATGCTGGCGCCGCGCATGGCCACCATGCTGGCCGTCCTCACCACCGACGCCGGGGCCGACCCGCAGGTGCTGGCCGAGGTGCTGGCCGGGGCGGTGGGTCCGTCGTTCAACGCCATGACGGTGGACGGGAGCACCTCGACCAACGACACGGTCCTCCTCCTGGCCGGGGGGGCGGCCGGGCCGGTCGGCCGCAGCGAGCTGGAAGCGGCGGTGGGAGAGGTGTGCGCCTCTCTGGCCGCTCAGATGGTGGCCGACGCCGAGGGCGCCACCAAGGTGGTTCACGTCGTGGTGACCGGGGCCCGCTCGGACGGCGAGGCGCACCGGGCTGCCCGCAAGGTCGCCGGCTCCCTCCTGGTCAAGTGCTCGGTCAACGGCGAGGACCCCTACTGGGGTCGGGTCGTGAGCGAGCTGGGCTCGGCCGGGGTCGACTTCGAGATGGACCGGGTGACCGTGCGCTACGGGGGCACGGCGGTGTGCGTGGGCGGCGTGGCCGCCGGCCACGACGAGGCGGCGGTCGCCGCCCACATGGGCGGGCGGCACGTGGAGATCGGCTGCGAGCTCGGGCTCGCCGACGGGACCGGAGCCGTCACCACCACCGACCTCGGCCACGGCTACCTCGACCTGAACCGGACGACGTCGTGAGCGGCTCCCCCCGTCCGGCCGGGAGCCCGGTCCGGAGCCCGGCCGGTCCGGGTGGCACCGCCGCCCTCCTGGTCGAGGCGCTTCCCTACATCCGCCGGTTCCAGGATGCGGTGGTGGTGGTGAAGTACGGCGGCAACGCCCTGGCCGCTTCTGCCGCCCCCGCCCCCGTCGCCGCCGGCACCGCCGTCGCCCCCGCCCCCGCCGGCGGGCCGGGGTCCGATCGGGCGGCCCTGGCCTCCTTCGCCCAGGACGTGGCCCTGCTGCGCTCGGTCGGCATGCGGCCGGTGGTGGTCCACGGCGGCGGCCCCCAGATCGGGTCCCTGCTCGGCCGGCTGGGGATGGCCACGCAGTTCCGCGACGGCCAGCGGGTGACCGACGCCGACACCCTCGACGTGGTGCGGATGGTGCTGGTCGGCAAGGTCAACCGCGACATCGTGTCGGCGATCAACGTGCACGGCCCGCTGGCCGTCGGCCTGTCGGGGGAGGACGCCAACCTCATCACCGCCGTCGCCCATGCCGGGGACCTGGGGTTCGTGGGCACGGTGGCCGGCGTCGACGCCACCATGCTGAACCGCCTCCTTTCGGAGCGCCTCGTCCCGGTGCTGGCCACCATCGGCGCCGACGCCGGCGGCCAGGCGTACAACATCAACGCCGACACGGTGGCGGGGGCGGTGGCCGAGGCCCTCTCGGCCGAGAAGCTGATCTTCCTCACCGACGTGGAAGGGCTCCGGGCCGATCCAGCCGACCCGGCCACCCTCCTGCGCCGGGTGTCGGCGGGCGACCTCTCGGCCATGGTGGCGTCGGGGGCGGCGACCGGCGGCATGGTGCCCAAGGTCGAGGCGTGCGCCCGGGCGGTGCGGGGCGGGGTCCGCCGGGCCCACGTGCTCGATGGTCGGGTGCCCCACGCCCTCCTCCTCGAGTTGTTCACCGACGGCGGGGTCGGGACCATGGTGGCGCCGTGACCGGCACGCCCCCGCCCGCCGCCGGCACGCCCCCGCCCGCCGCGCCCCGCCAGGCCCTCATGGGGACCTACCCGGACCCGCCGGCCACGTTCGTTCGCGGGCGGGGGAGCGAGCTGTTCGACGCCGCCGGGCGCCGGTACCTGGACTTCGTCTCGGGCCTGGCGGTGACGTCGCTGGGCCACGCCCACCCGGTGGTGGCCGAGGCGCTGGCCGACCAGGCCCGCACGCTGTGGCACGTCTCCAATCTCTACGGCAACGACCTGGCCCCCGAGGTGGCCGCCACGCTTGACCGGCTGGTGGGCGGCGGGAGCGAGCCGGGGGGCGGGCAGGTGTTCTTCTGCAACTCGGGGGCCGAGGCCAACGAGTGCGCCCTGAAGCTGGCCCGGCGCTGGGCCGGGCCGGGACGCCATGTGGTGGTCTCGGCGTGGGGGTCCTTCCACGGCCGGACCCTGGCCACGCTGGCCGCCACCGGCCAACCGGAGAAGCATGTCCCGTTCGCCCCCCTCCCCGAGGGTTTCATCCAGGTCGCCTACGACGACCTGGATGCCATGGCGTCGGCCGTCGACCCGGCCACGGTGGCGGCGGTGCTGGTCGAGCCGGTCCAGGGCGAGGGCGGGGTGGTGGTGCCGTCGTCGGACTACCTGGCCGGGCTGCGTGAGCTGTGCACCGAGCGCGGGGTGCTGCTGATGGTCGACGAGATCCAGACCGGGCTGGGCCGGACCGGAGAGTGGTTCGCCTTCCAGGCCCACCACCTCCGCCCCGACGTGGTGACCATGGCCAAGGCGCTGGGCAACGGCATGCCGGTCGGCGCCTGCTGGGCCCGGGCCGAGGTGGCGGCCGCCTTCGGGCCCGGCGACCACGCCACCACCTTCGGGGGCCAGCCGCTGGCCATGGCGGCGGCGCGGGCGACCCTTTCGGTGATGGAGGCCGAGGACGTGTGCGGCCGGGCCCGGCGTGCCGGTACCCGGCTGTCGGCCGGGCTGGCCGGGCTGCCCGGGGTGAGCTCGGTCCGGGGGCGGGGGCTCCTGCTGGCGGCAGTGCTGACGGGGGCCGCCGCGCCCGACGTGGCGTCCGCCGCCCTCGGCCACCACCTCCTGGTCAATGCGGTGCGACCCGACGCCGTCCGCCTGGCGCCCTCCCTCCTCGTCTCGGAGGCCGAGGTCGACGAGGCGCTGGAGATCCTGGGTGCCGCCCTGGCCGAGACGGGGGGCGGCGGGTGACCCGGCACCTCCTCGACGTCGACGACCTCCTGCCGGGCGAGCTGGACGAGGTGCTGGCAGCGGCCGGGCGGCACGACCTGGCACCGGTGCTGGCCGGTGGCGGGGTGGCCATGGTGTTCGAGAAGCCGTCGGCCCGGACCCGCAACGCCACCGAGATGGCCGTGGTCGGCCTGGGCGGCCATCCGGTGCACATCGTCGGGAGCGAGCTGGGGATCGGGGCCCGCGAGCCGGTGGGCGACGTGGCCCGGACGCTCGCCTGCTACCACCGGGTCATCTGCGCCCGGGTCGCCGACCACCGGACCCTGGTCGGCATGGCCGAGGCCCTCGACGGCGCCGGGGTGCCCGTCCCGGTGGTCAACCTGCTCTCGGACCTGGCCCACCCGGGGCAGGCGGTGGCCGACCTGCTCACCCTGCGTGACGCCTTCGGGGCCGGCGGGCTGACCGGTCGGACCGTCGCCTACCTCGGCGATGCCAACAACGTGTGCCGCTCCCTGGCCAAGGCGGCCTCGGTGGCCGGGATGGAGGTCCGGGTGGCCTCGCCCCCCGGGTACGGCTTCGACCCGGCCGAGGTGGGCGAGCTGGCGGCGGCCGCCGGGCGCGCCGGGCGGGGCGGGACGGTGCGGTCCATGCCCGACCCCCGCCAAGCCGCCGACGGCGCCCACGCCATCTACACCGACGTGTGGGCCTCGATGGGCCAGGAGGGCGAGGCGGCGAGGCGGCGCCAGGCGTTCGCCGGTTATTCGGTCGACGAGGCGCTGGTGGCCCTGGCGGCGCCGGACGCGGTGGTGCTGCACTGCCTGCCGGCCCACCGGGGGGAGGAGATCGCCGCCTCGGTCGTCGACGGGCCCCGGAGCCGCGTGTGGGCGCAGGCGGCCCACCGGTTGACGGCGATGAGGGGGCTCCTGTGGTGGCTGGCCGGCCGGGCCGGGACGAGGGCCGGGACAAGCGCCGGGACGAGCGCCGGGACGAGGGCCGGGACGAGCGCCGGGACGAGGGCCGGGACGAGCGCGGCGGAGGGGACGTGAGGCTGACCAAGCACCAGCGCCAGCACCGGATCGCCCGCCTGATCGAGGGCCGGACGGTGGGCAGCCAGGCCCAGCTGGTCGAGCTGCTGGCGGCCGACGGCGTCGGCGCCACCCAGACGACCGTCTCGCGCGACTTGGAGGAGCTGGGGGCCATCAAGGTGCGGGTGGCCGGGGGGGAGACGGTCTATGCCCTGCCCGAGCTGCCCTCCCAGCAGTACGCCCCGGCCGACCACCTCCGGCGGGTTCTCGGGGAGTGGGTCGTTGAGGTGGCGTCCTCGGGCAACCTGGTCGTCCTCCGCACCCCTCCGGGCTGTGCCCACGTCGTAGGCTCGGCGCTCGACCGCAGCTCCCTGGACGGGATGGTTGGCACGGTGGCCGGCGACGACACGGTGCTGGTCGTGGTGGCCGAGGGCACCGGCGGCCGCCTGGCGGCGGCG
>JBOGGE010000173.1:0-7078 GCA_050743865.1 Acidimicrobiales bacterium | reverse complement strand
CCAGGCTGCGCAGCCCGGCGCGGTCGGCCTCCTCCAGGATCTCGGCCGGGAGCCGGGCGCCGGGGTCGAAGAGCCACTCCCGCTCGCGGTTGCCGGCGATGAACGGCCGCAGGACGTTGTCGACGTAACGGCGGCAGGTCTGGCGCATCGCCACCTGCTCCTCGGTCAGCGTCCCGTCGTCCATGTCGAACACGTCAGCCATCCGGCTCCCTTCGGTCGGGCGCCACCGCGACCGTGCGGTCGGCGCCGTTGGTGGTGGTGGTGGCGGCTGCTGCGTGGCCCGGGGCCGCCGTCGCGCCTCCGGTCCCCCCGAGGAACATCGCGCCGATCTCGGGATGCTCGAGGACCTCGCGACCGGTGCCGTCCAGGCGAACCTGGCCGTTCTCGAGCACCACCCCGTGGGTGGCCAGGCGGAGGCCGGCCCGGGCGTTCTGCTCGACCAGCAGGATGGTCCGACCGCTCCGGTGCATCGTACGGATCATGTCGAAGACGGTACGGCGGGTCTTGGGGTCGAGGCCCATCGACGGCTCGTCCAGGACGACCAGGGCGGGGTCGAGCATGAGGCACCGGGCGAACTCCACCAGCCGCTGCTGCCCGCCGGACAGGCTCCCGGCCTTGTCCTTGGCCCGGGTCGCCACCACCGGCAGGAGCTCGACCATCGCCTCGTACCGTTGCCGCACCACGGCGCGGTCCCGGACCAGGAACGCCCCGAGCTCGACGTTCTCCCGGACGGTCATGTCCCTGAAGAGGCTGTGGTTCTGGGGGACCTGGACGATGCCGCGCTCGAGCCGCCGCCGGGGCGACGACGATCCGAGCGGCTCGCCCTGGAACAGGATGTCGCCGAGACGGGTCTTCACGATCCCGCTCACCGCGCCCAGCAGCGTCGACTTCCCGGCGCCATTCGGCCCGACGACGCAGGTCAGGCCGCCCTCGGCGACGCCGAAGTTGACCCCGTGGAGGACGTCGCCGCCGCCGTAGCCGGCGCAGACTTCCCGGAAGTCCAGCATTCCCGTGGCGGTCGAGCGCTCAGGTGCCGGCGACGCCACCGCCCACCTCCGATCCGCCGGGACCTGCCTCCGCTCCCACCGGTTCGTCCCAGTCCTCGTCGTCGTCCGAACCGCCCAGGTAGGCGTCCAGCACCCGGGGATCCCGCCGCACCTCGTCCGGCGAGCCGGTCAGGATGTCACGGCCCTGGTGCATCACCGTCACCCGGTCGCAGAGGCCCATCACGAACTCCATGTTGTGCTCCACCACCAGGAAGGTCCGCCCCGATCTGTTCAGTGTCCGGATGCGCTCGCCGATCTCGTTGATCAGCGTCGGGTTGATCCCGCCGGCGGGCTCATCGAGGAGGACGACCACGGGGTCGGCGATCAGCACGTAGGCCAGCTCGAGCAGCTTGCGCTGGCCGAAGGACAGGTTGCCGGCCGGCAGGGCCGCGTTGGCGGCAAGGCCGACGAAGTCCAGCATCTCCATGGCTCGGCGGCGCTCCGAGGGGGACGACGCGCCCTTGACCACGCTGCGCAACCAGCCCTCGTGGCGCTGGGTGGCCACCAGCATGTTCTCGAACACCGTCAGGCGGGCGAAGATGCGGGTGATCTGGAAGGTACGGCCGAGACCGAGATCGAAGACCTTGGCCGGCCTGGCTCCGGTGATCGGCCGGTCCCGCAGGGTGATCACCCCGCTGTCGGGGCGCACGTACCCGGTGATGACGTTGAACAACGTGGTCTTGCCGGAGCCGTTGGGGCCGATCAGACCGGCGATCTCCCCCTCCTCGACGGTGAGCGAGCAGCCGTCGAGGGCACGGAGACCGCCGAAGGACTTCGCCACCGAGCGTACGTCGAGGAGTGGCATCAGCGCTCCCGGGAGGTCATGCGCACCATGCTCGAGAGGGTGGCCGCCGCCGGCCGAGCCCGGGCCCGGCCGGGGGACGCCAGCCCGGCCGCCGGGCCACGCTGGTCGATCCGCCGCCCACGCCACCGGCCCAGAGCGTCGCCGATCGTCGGGAGGATCCCCCGGGGCAGGAGGACGATGACGATGAGGAACAGCCCCCCGTAGGCGATGAGGTAGATGTTGTCCGACGAGTACTGGATGGCGAAGTACTGCTGGAGCGTCTCGAGGATGGCCGCCCCCAGGAGCGGCCCCGACACCGTGCCCAAGCCGCCCAGGAAGGCCATGATGGCGACCGACAGGTCGAACAGCGCTGTGAAGGCGAACTGCGGGTAGATCTGCCCGAGGAAGAAGGCCCATACCGCCCCGGCCATGCCGACGGAGAAGGCGGAGAGCACGAAGGCGCTGAGCTTGACCCGGGTGGCCCGGACCCCGAGCCCCGCCGCCCGGTCCTCGTCGTCCCGGATGGCAAGGAGCTGCAGACCGAAACGGGACCGCCGCATGCCGGCGCTCAGCAGCACCGCCACCACCAGGACGCCGAGCCCGGCGTAGTAGAAGCGGTCGTTGTAGCCGACCGCTGTCCACGGCGGGGTGGGCAGGGCCACGCCGCTATTGCCCTGGGTGAACGGCAGGTTGTAGGCGAGGAGCTGGAAGATGAAGAATATGGCGATCGTCACCACCACGAAGGTGTGGCGCCGGGTGCGCAGGGCGACCAGTCCGAAGGGGACGGCGATGATCATCGCCGCCACACCGGCCACCGGCACCAACCAGAAGATGCTTCCGCCACCGGCGAAGTTGTTGTCGGTGGCAATGAGCGAGAGGGTGTAGGCCCCGGTGCCGAAGAAGACGGCGTGCCCGATGCTGACGTAGCCCGTGTAGCCGCAGAAGCTGTTCCACGCCGTCGCCGAGGCCATGAAGATGATGGTGAAGACCCCGATCGAGGTGACCGCCGGGCTGGTGAACGCCACCGGGAAGAGGGCGAGGGCGGCGGCCACGACGACCCACGCCCCGGCTTTGGTCCACCGCCCACCCCTGCTGCCGGCGCCGGGCGGCAGCAGGCTGTCCCCCGGCGCTCCCGGCCCGGGAGCGTTGCCGGTGCCGTGAGCGGTGAGCGGCACGCCACCCCCGGCGCGCCGCGCTTCGCCCCCTGTGGACCCGCCGACGGTGGCGCCGGCCGGCGGGGACGATCCGCCCCCGCCCCCGCCGATCGGTGCCGGGCTCACTGGGCCCGGGCCGCGGACCGGCCGAAGATGCCGACGGGCCGGATGGACAGCACGATCACCAGGATGGCGAAGTACACGACCGGGGACCACACCGGGGACCACGACACAGCGACGATGTCCTCCAGCACCAGCATCAGCACCGCCGCCCCGAGGGCGCCACCCACGCTGCCCAGCCCGCCCAGGATGACGATGGCCAGGAGCCGGGAGATGAGGTCGGCGCTGCTGTTGGCGTCGAAGGCGTTGGTGGCGCCGAACACCATGCCCCCGGCCGCCGTGACCGCCACCCCGATGCCGAAGGTGATGGTCGCCACCCGCCGGACGTCCACCCCGATGAGCTGGGCCGCCGTCCGGTCCTGGAGGGACGCCCTGACGCTGGCCCCGAACCGGCTCCGGTACAGGATCCAGTAGAGGGCGGCCAGCAGCACGACGGCCAGGATGAAACCGAAGACGTAGATGTGCGGCAGGTAGAAGCCGAAGACGTGCCAGGTGCTGGTCACGTACGACGTCCGGATCTGGACGAAGTTGAGCCCGAAGCCGATGTCGAGCACGCCCTCGATGATCAGCGACACGGCGTACGTGATCAGGATCGACATCGTGACCCGGTCGCGCTCGCCCAGGCGTCGGATGAACGCCCATTCCACACCGATCCCGACGAAGAAGAGGGCGGGGATGGTGATGAAGAGCCCGAGAAAGGGATCGATCCCCAGGTCCTGCCAGAGCACGAAGCTCAGGTAGGACCCGAGGACCACGAAGATCCCCTGGGCGATGTTGATGATGTCCATCACCCCAAAGACGAGGGTGAGACCGGCGGCCATCAGCGCGTAGACGCCGCCGGTCAGCACCCCGTCAATGACTGCCTGGACCAGCTGCGTCCCCACCCAGTCAGCCTCCGAAAGCCGACTTCGGGTACATGGGCTTGCCCACCGTCCCCGGTGCCTTCGCCGGGAGCACCTGGTTGAACTTGGTGCCACCTGTCTGCCACTGGTACTCGAAGACCGAGCCCGTCACGTTCTCACCGGATTGGCTGAACTTGACCGGTCCCTGCACCGAATGGAACGTGTGCCCGCTGTGGAGGTACTTGATGAGCTTCTTGTTTGTGAAGCTCCCCACGTGCTGCACCGCCTGGGACAGCACCTGGCCGACGCCGTACGCCTCGGCCACGTCGGCGTTCACGCCGGACGGGGTGCCGCCGTACTTGGCGATGTACTCCCTCACCATCTTCTTGCTCTGGGCGTTTGTGTAGGTGCCGTTCCAGCCACCTTCCACCATGGTCCCTGTGGCGTTGGCCGCCCCGACCGCCTTCACGTAGGCGGCGCCCTGGTCAGGGCCGGCGGTGGCGATGAACGCCTTGGGGTTGTAGTGCGCCTGCTGGAAGTCCTGGATGAAGGAGGACACCGTCGGCACGTCGGTGCACCCGAGCAGGAAGATTGTGGCCTTGCTCGCCGCCGCCGCCGAGGCGATCGGGGTGAAGTCGGTCGTCTCTGTCGGGAACGCTTTTGTGTAGACCGTCTTCACGCCGGCATTCTCGAGGATCTTGTGGGCGATGGGGAACTGCCCGGACTCGAAGATTGTTGTGATGGTGGCGTAGGCCGCCGTGGCCGGCCGCTGCGACTTGGGCATCGAGGCAATCCACTTGGCGAACGGAACCAGCCCTGTGGCCACCGGGTACGACACGTCGAAGACGTTATTGAGATGGGCCTTGAACACCGACGGCGCTCCGCCGGCCCCTTCGACCATGGCGTACCCGAAACGGTGAGCCACCTTGGCCGCCGGCACCGTGAGCAACGACGAGAACGGGCCGACGACCAGCTTGGCGTGATCGGACGCGATGAGGGTGTTGTAGTTGGTGGACACCTGGCTCGTGCTGGAGGCGTCCGAGATGACCTTCAGCTTGACCCGGTGGCCGAGCATGCCGCCGTGCTTGTTGACGTCGTGCTGCCAGAGCTCGTAGCCCCGCTGGAACGCCTGGCCGTCGGCCGAGAAGTCGCCCGACAGCGACAGTGACGCGCCGATGACCACCGGCGACTTGCTCGATGCCCCAGCGGTCGCCGCCGAGGTCACCACCCCGGTGCCGGCCGCCATCAGCGTTCCGGCCAGGACGCTGGCCGCCGTGCGGGCGCCGCTCCGACGCCGACGGCGGCCGCCGCCGATGCCATCGTGGACCTTCTGGTGCATGATGCCCCCCCTTCTCGTGGAGACTCCGGTTCCCTCTGCTCTTCACCCCGGCGCCGGGCTTCGCTCCTGCCCACGCCGGTCGTGCTACGTCGTCTTGCGATCCTTGGCCCCGTAGGCGCCGGGACGGGGACGGACCGTCCCTCCCGGCGGTCCGCGGCGCCGTCTCATCGGCCGACGCATCGTCTCACCGGTCTTCCAGGCCGTCGCCCACCGGCCCGTCGTCGCCCTGAAGCTGCATGCCGGCCCCCCTGGCCACCAGCTCGACGAGAGCGGCGAAGTCGATGTCCGCCATCCCGTTGGTCACCCCGGCCTGGACCAGCTGGTGCACGAGGCCGGCGACCGGCATCGGCACCTCGAGGCCGCGAGCGGCCTGCAAGCCCAGGTCGAAGTCCTTGCGGAGCAGCGTGGTGGTGAACGTCGGGGCGAAGTCGAGGTTGACGAGCGCCGGGGTCTTGTAGCGGCTGAAGGTGGAGCCCATGACCGACGAGTTGAGGAAGTCGAGGAAGTCCCGCCGCCGCACCCCGGACCTCTCGGCCAGGATCGTGACCTCGGCCAGGGCCTGGATGGTCATCCCGAGGAAGAGGTTGTGGCACAGCTTCACCAGGCGGGCCGCATCGCCTTCGCCGACGTAGGTGACCCCCTTCCCCACAGTCTCAAGGTAGGGCAGGACCGTATCGAAGGCGTCGCGGGGGCCGGACACGGCGGCGGTGAGCCGGCCGGCCTTAACCACCTTGGGGTTGCCGCTCACCGGGGCCGCCAGGAACGCCGCCCCGCGCCGGTCGGCGTGGGCCCGCGCCTCGGCCGAGGCTTCGGCCGAGACCGTCGAGCAATCGACCACGATCTTGGGAACCACCTCCGCCGTGAGCAGGCCGCTCGGCCCGACGAGCACCGCCAGCAGGTCGTCGGACGAGGCGACGGTGACGAAGACGATCTCCCGGGACCCGAGGTCGGCGGCCGTGTCGACCGCCTTCGCCCCCTCGGCCACCAGGCCGTCGGTCTTGGCCCGGGTCCGGTTGAAGACGGCCAGGTCGTGCCCGGCCCGGAGGAGGCGCGCCGCCATCGCCGCACCCATCCTCCCAGTGCCGATCCATCCCAGCGGGACCGCGGCCGGCTCGCTCACCCCGACCCCCGGGGGTCGGCCCACGACGGCGCCGAGGCTCCGGGACTGGCCGCCCGGGCGGAAGCAGCAATCGTTTGCACCTCCCTAGTATCCAAATGTTGCGATCATTTGTCAAGTGCATCCCCGTCGGTCCCGGTCACCGGGGCCGGGCAGGACGGGGCAGGACGGGACGGCCGACCCGCTCGGTTGGCACCCGGCCCCGGTCAGCCGGCCAGCGTGCCCAGCCCAGGTGGGAACCGGTGCAGGCGCTGGTGGCCGTTATCGGTCACGAGCAGCAGCTCGCCCGTCTGCACCCCGGCCCGCCCGTCGCGGCTGACCACGTTGGGCTGGACCACCACCGTCATCCCGGCCTCGAGGGCGAACGACCCGTGGGCCGCCGGCCGGCCGGCCCCCGGCACCACCGGGGGCAGGTAGCCGCCCACGTAACCGTGCACGACGTCGTCGCAGGTGGTGAAGCCGGCATCCTCGACCAGCCGGGCTGCCTGGGCCAGGTCGGCGCCCGTCGTCCCCGGCGCCACCCGGGCGGCGACGGCGGCGAAGGCCGCGTCCGCCGTCTCGTGGAGCGCCCGGTGCAGCGGGCTGGCCTCGGCGCCGACGGTGAAGGTTCGCAGCAGCTGGCCGGGGTACCCCCACCAGCTGGCGCTGATCTCGCACGACAGCACGTCCCCCGGCG
>JBOGGE010000172.1:0-2708 GCA_050743865.1 Acidimicrobiales bacterium | reverse complement strand
TCACCGCGAATGCCACCACGTCAGCATGCACACCAACGACCGTTGTTCGTCCTCACCGAAAACGACTCTCTCATACTCATTTTGAGCGCCGGGCAACAGTTGTCGAACAACGGCGTGCGGTCGATCGAGAGATGTAAGAGGTACTCGGCTTGTCGGGAGACCCGACTCTTGCCGGATTCGGGCGTCGATGTGTGCTTGCGCCAAGTAATGAAGCTCTTTAGCTTGTAGCCAATGCGGGACGCGCGCTCCGCGATCCGCGAGGGTATCGAGCTCAGCTCGGTGTCATCAAGGTACATATGACCCGCGCTGTGTCGGCAAGCGCCGTGTTCGGTCCACCCCTTTCGGCTGCCGGGTAATTCACTCATGGCGTCCAAGCGCTCTCTAGGGTTCCCACGAATGGGCGTCCTGGTGTTGTATGTGTCCATGAGGTTCCACCAGACCGAGCCGTTCGATGCGACGGCGGGTTTCATGAGGAGGAGGAGCTCGATCGTGTGGCGGATGAAACGCTGCTCGAATCCATAGGGGCAGCTTTCGCTATCCGCCCACCGGACATTCCGTTCGTTGTCGTATACGCGCATGCCCCAGTAGGGCGACGAGGTTACGACACATTGCACCCAACCAGGCTCAAGGTTTTGCAGCAGATCGCGCGCATCGCCGACAAAGAGTGTTGTATTCCCTACGTTCGTCTCCGTGCGATGAAGTGCAGGTATTTTGCTCGTTGGCGTCGATGAATGTTCGAGCAGGTACCTCGGGATCCGACGGTGTGTTCATCGGCTCGGGCAGCATGGATGTTGCCCCTCCAACTGACCGGGTATCGGTGCAAAACTACGGATATTGTTACCTTGAAGGTAATAAAACCCGTTGATTTGACGGGATTGGAGGTGTGATGTGCCTGCACGCCACACGGGCTTGCCACTCGAAATCAGCCATGCCCCGCTGCGCACTGTCCGCGCACGCGATGTGACTGCTTATGCGCAGCCGCACAAAGAGCTGGCCCGGCTGGAGGCGGGCGGACTTCTTCATCGACTTGCCGAGGGCTTCTACGCGGTGGTGCCTCAAGACCGTGTGGGCCGCGATTGGCGGCCAACCCTTGAAGGCGCCGCGGCGGGGATCGGTTCTGCCGAGTTCGGTGCGGGCCAATACGCCTTAATGGGTCTCACGGCAGCGCGGCTGCACCGGGCAATCCCACGTGCAGTCGCCGTCGCGATGATCGCCGCGCCGCGCCGACGGGCGACCATCCGCATGACCGACCGCCCAGCGGCCGTCCGGTTCATCGTCCGCGACGTCGACGCGTTGCAGGTGGAGATGATGCAGACCGATCTTGGGGGCTGTCTCGTCACGACGCCGGAACAAACAGTGCTGGACCTCGCTCATCTGCCCAAATTTGGAGAGATGGAAGATGAGGCGATCCACGCCCTGCTGCCGCGATGCGACCTTGAGCTAATGGCAGAGATCGCCGCAACGCAGCGGCTCGGCCGAGCGTTCGATCGGGTGCGCCGGATGACAGCGTGATAGCAGGCGGTTTCGGACTCTCGCAAGAAGACCTGGACCGAGAAACCGCACGCTTCGGCGTCGCTGACGATCAGGTCCGGCGCGACCACGCGATCTCACACATCCTCGGGGGTATCTCCAATCGTCTGCGCAACGACGTAATCTTCTTCGGCGGAACGGCGTTAAGTCGCACCCACCTGGTCCACGCGCGACTCAGTGAGGACATTGACCTCATCGCCCTCGGTGATCGCCGCGGGATCGCCGAGCGGCTCGTTACGTCCATCAACGCTGCGCTGCTCCGGACCCACGGCCGCCTATCGTGGTCGCCGTCGTTCACGGCACGAGATCTGGAGCCCTCGATCGTCGAGACCTCCACTGGTATCTCGATCAGCGTGCAGTTGCTCGACAGGCACGGCTATCAACCGTGGCCGACCGAGCTGCGCGACATCGAGCAGCGTTACCACGATGCACCTCCCGCAACGTTGATCGTGCCGACCATCGAGTCCTTCGCGGGGTGGAAGACAACGGCGTGGCACCTGCGAGGTGCCCCCCGAGACCTGTATGACCTCTGGGCACTGGCGGACGCAGGGTCGATTACTCCGGAGGCCGCCGACTTGTTCGCCAAGCACGGGACGACCGGCACTCGACCCCGCGAGTTCATGTTCGCCAAGGCGCCGAGCGAGGTGGAGTGGCAGGCGTCGCTCTCCGGGCAGACCCGCCTAGATGTGAAGGCGGCCGAGGCGCTCGAAGTGGTGCGCAATGCGTGGGCCAGCGCCGTTGACGAGAAGTGGGATTGAGGCTCGACTGGCCTCTACGACACCGCAACGGGCACGCGACATATCACTTTAACGGACGAGCAACCAGCCCTCGGTGTTCCGGTAGAACGTCGATCGTCGCACCGTCCTGGGTGCAGGCACACCGTCGCAGACTACGGCCGCGCCGGTGGTGCCCAACTGAGCCGCTCGCCCGCCAACCCAGCGGCGCGGTCGGCGATGCACCACCCGTGCGCGCAGCCCGGGCATCGCCGCCGTCGGCTCGATGCGCACACCGGCGGCGTCGCCGTCGAAAAGCACGGCGTCGTCGACGACGGCTTCGCCGTGCAGCAGCTGCGCGTCGTCGGGTGGTCGCCATTCGGCTGCCCCGACGATCGCCGACCCGGTCTCGTCGCGGATCAGCGGCACCCGCCGCGCCGCTCCGCGGCGCGCCCGGCGGGCCGC
>JBOGGE010000171.1:0-7724 GCA_050743865.1 Acidimicrobiales bacterium | reverse complement strand
CATCTTCCCCCCGGCCCCGAGGCGGCGTCAACGGGTGCGCCAGCGACCGCCTGGCTGCCGCACCGAAGGATGAGCCTGACCCAGTGGCACGCTCTCGACGTGGTGGCCCGACGGGCCCGGTCGAAGCGGCGGCCAGGCACTCGGCGTGACCAAGAGGGTCAGCGCGGCATCGGTCCAGCGAGCCGGGCGAGATCTCCGTTCGCTGGCACCGGTCTCAACTTCGAACGGTGCACCCGGCGCAGGCGCCGTCGCACCACGGCTCGGCCAGGTCGAGGCCGGCCGGGAGCCCCTCCCCCCGGAACAGGCCGGACGCCGGGGAGGTGCGCGACAGGGCGTCGGCCGCCAGCACCATGGCTGCCGCCGTGTAGGTGGTCCGCTCGCCACCGGGGAAGGAGACCTCGTCGGGGTAGACCAGGCCGGTCCAGTAGGTGCCGTCGGGGAGGCGCAGGGCCTGCCCGGCCACCAGGAGGTCGGTGGCCAGGTCGTCCATGCCCAGGGCGTCGAGGGCGAGGACGCACTCGGCCGTCTCGGCGGCGGTCACCCAGTCGCTGGTCGAGACGCAACGCACTCCCAGGCCCTCCATGACGAACGCCGCCCACCCGCCGGCCAGGCGGTCCTCCCCGAGCTTCTCGGCGACCGCCACCGCGCACCGCAGGCTGTGGTAGATGGACGACGAGCCGGTCAGGAGGGCGTACCCCTCCGGGCGACCGGCCTGGTCGAGCGACCATCGCACCGACCCGTCGGGCCGCTGCCAGCGCAGGACGAAGTCGATGGCCCGCTCCACCATGGGCCAGTGCCGCCCGAGGATGTCGGCGCTTCGGAAATGAAGGGGGTCCGACGTCCTGACTGGTTGGATAACGCGTGGTCCAGGCCGTCGGATCACCCGTGTAACGGCACTTCGGCCTGCCCTCGCAGCGCGGAAGTGGGGCGCACTGAGTGAGCGATAGGGGATGCGCGCGAGTCAGGGCGAATCGAGGCGTTGCCCGGGATGCCCTGTCAGTCGGCTTCTCGTGCTCCCCCGCGGGTGCGATGCGCGCCCGCGGGGCTGGTGTGGACGGTGGCGGCGCTGAGCCGGGGCACTCGCTGGAGAAGGTGTGCTTCGGCGTGGTGGGCGAGCTCGTGGGCTTGGGTCACCGTGAGGTGAGGAGCGACGGTGGCGTCGACCTCGGCTCGCAGGGTGTGCCCGATCCAGCGGATGTGCAGCTCGCGAAGGTCGATGACGCCCGTCACGCTGAGGACGGCGGCGGTGGCCCGGTCGACAACGGCGGGGTCGACGGCATCGAGGAGGCGGGGGCCGACCTGGAGGACCGCAGAGCGCAGGATGCCGAAGAGGATGACGGTGATCAGCAGTCCGACGACCGGGTCGGCGTCCTGCCACCCGAGTGCCACGCCGCCGGCGCCGAGGAGCACAGCCAGACTGGTGAACCCGTCGCTCCGCGCGTGGAGACCGTCGGCGACCAGGGCGGCGCTGCCGATCCGGCGGCCGACCCGGATGCGGTAACGGGCAACCACCTCGTTGCCGGCGAACCCGACGACAGCGGCAAGCGCCACCGCCCACAGGTCGCTCACGTGCTGGGGGTGGAGGAGCCGGTCGATCGCCTCGAAGGCGGCCAGCGTTGAGGACAGGGCGACCATGGCGATCACGAAGAGGCCGGCCAGGTCCTCGGCTCGACCGTAGCCGTAGGTGTAGCGCTTGGTCGGCGCCCGGCTCGCAAGTCCGAACGCGAGGAGCAACGGCCCCGCGGTGAGGGCGTCGGCCACGTTGTGCAGGCCGTCACCCAGGAGGGCAACGGACCCAGAGAAGGCGGCGACGGCAAGCTGGATGGCGGCGGTCGCTCCTAGGATGCCAAGGCTCTGGACCAGCGCCCGTCGCCCCTCGGCGTCTGCTTCGAGGGACGGGTTCATCTGGTCGGCCACGTCGTGCGAATGTGCCCCGAGCAGCTCTGAGATGCAATGGACGAAGCGCAAGCGAAAGGAGGCCTCGTGATCCCCGCGTTTGTGGAGATCTCCGTGGTGGTGCCCCGGCGAGTGGTCGTGCGCGTGGTCGCCGTCGTGCCGGTGGTCGGTGTGCATGGCGCCTCTGCTGCGGACCCTAGCGTAGCGCTGACTGTCTCTGCGCATATGCGCATATGTGGCAACTAGGGATAGATTGCGAGCATGAGCAACGCCCGAGCCCGCAAGGACCGGTCCGCACACCCGGACTCGCCCAGCGACGAGCAGGTCCAGGCTGCGGTTATGTCGTTCACGCTCTTGGCCGAGCCCACCCGGGTCCGGATGCTCTGGGCGCTGCGGGACCAGCAGCTCGACGTGGCCTCACTGGCCGCGGCGGCAGGATGCAGGCCCACCGTGGCCAGCCAGCACCTTTCCAAGCTTCGCTTCGCCGGGCTGGTCGAGGCGACGAGAGAAGGTCAGCACATGGTCTACCGACTCCGGGGCGACCATGTCCGGGCGCTGCTGACGGAAGCGCTGTTCCACGCCGACCACCAGGTGTCGGGCTACCCGGTCCACCGCTGAGCCCCGCCAGCGCAGTTGGCAATTGGGCGATGATAAGGGACGGAATGACAACCGAGCGGCATGACCATGCCGAGTAGGGAACGCCCGAGCGAGCGGGTACGGGTCGGGGTGCTGTGGCGCGGGGAGCGCGGAGCGCAGCGACCGGCCGAGGACCGCGGCCTCGCAGCGCTCTTCGAGGCGTTCGACGCGCTGCGCGTCGACGTGGTCCCCGTGCCGTTCGGTGACGAGCGCGTCGAGGAGGTGCGCGGACAGCTCCAGCTGCTCGACGGCGTGCTCGTCTGGGTGAACCCGATCCAGGACGGGGCCAACCGGCAGCACGTCGACGAGCTCCTGCGCGAGGTGGCGGCGAAGGGCGTCTGGGTGTCGGCGCATCCGGACGTCATCGCAAGGATGGGCACGAAGGAGGTGCTGTTCGAGACGCGTCACCTCGGCTGGGGGTCGGACACGGACCTCTACCGCTCGGTCGACGAGCTGGCCGAGCGCTTGCCGGCGCGCCTTGCACGGCACGGCCGGCTCGTTGTGAAGCAAGGCCGGGGCAACGGGGGCAACGGCGTGTGGAGCGTCAAGCTCTTGGCACCGAATGCGTCCGCGACTCTGCGTTCACCGGTTCATGTCCGAGAGGCGCGGGCGACGGACGGCGTCGGCAAGCGGCTCAGCCTCGGCGAGCTCGTCCAGCGGTGCGGGCCGTACTTCTCCTGGTCCGGTGTGCTCGTCGACCAGGAGTACCAGCGTCGCTTGGCCGACGGCCTCATCCGGTGCTACTTCTCCCACGGCGAACTCGTCGGCTTCCGTCGCCAGTGGCCGAAGGGCCTGCTCGACGCCGGCTCCGCCGGGCGTGCCGACCGGCCCTCGGTGATGCAGGGTCCCGACGCGCCCGCCTACCGGCTCCTCCGCCAGCCCGCCGAGCGCGAGTGGGTGCCCGAGATGGCGCGGGTCCTCGGCCTGGACCTGCAGAGGCTCCCGGTCATCTGGGACGCCGACTTCCTCTACGGCCCAAAGGACGAGCACGGCGAGGACGGCTACGTCCTCTGCGAGATCAATGTAAGCGCCGTGTGGCCCTATCCGCCGACGGCGTCGATGACCATCGCCGTCAACACGCTCGCTCGGGTCACCGAGGCCGTCCGAAAGAACGGCCGTCGAACCTCCGGCCTGTGAAGTGAAAGCTCACTGCGACCGACGTCGCCGCACAACGGTGGCCGTCCCGGTAGAGACGATCGCAGGCGCCGGGTTCGAATCATCCGGACCAGGCGAACATCATGGGTTGTGAAAGGGCAGACTGAGCACATGTGCCCCCCCCGGGCACTTCGCCGATTAGTTGTCGCGGCCCTCGGCGCCGCCACCGGCCTCGTATTGGCCGCGTGCGGGCAGACGTCGGGCCGGGCTTCAGGGACCGAAGCTGGCACGAGCGCGAGCGTAATCTCCCACGCCCGAGACCCCGAGACGGAGAAGGCGCTGCTCCGAATCGCCCGGACTCTCAACAACGACTACCAGCAGAACAAGGATGCCGCCGTCTACACGCGCTGGGATGCCGCCAGCCGGGCCATCATCTCGCAGGCCACATACGTACAGCGGCACCGTGATTGCCCCAACACACCGCACGTGCGCGTCGACACGTACGGAGTTACACACGGTCCGGATGGGGCGTGGCTGGTCCATTACTCCATCGGCGGCCAGCAGTTCACGGACTGGTGGTACTACGTCAATGGTCGGTTCGTCTTCGACCTGCCGAAGTCCAATCCGTCAGCAGTCGCCCTCTACGAGCTTCCTCCTGTCCAGTACGCGAAGGAGCTCGGCTGCCGGCACTGAAGTGCCTCTGCGTCGCGGCGGGGACGCTCTTCAGGCTGCTGTCGTCGAAGGCGGGGCGACACGCTTCCCGTCCGCCTTCGCCACAGCTTCTCTGGCGTACGCGGCGACGGTGCTGGCATTGAAGCTCGTGAACGAGCGGTAGACGATGTAGCCGGCGCATCGCTTCGCGCGGAAGGTCACGACGTCGGCTCCAATGGCCACCCCTGTGACAGAGCCTCTGAACAAGTAGCTCGCCGATGTCGGGCCGACCTTCGGGAGCGCCGTCTTCTCCTTCCTCAGGTGCAGGGTGGTGCCGTGAGTTGTGAACGTCACGCGAGGGCAACCTCGCAACTCCCGGTTCAGCAGACGGAGCTGCTTGACCGCTTTCGGGCCGGCAACGAGCTCCTCTGCCAGCTTCCTCGTGTCTCCCTCCGCAAACGTGACGGTCGCTCCATTCTCACCCTTTCGCGCCTTGTCCAGCGCAGAGAGGCATCGGCTCGAGATCACCTCGCGGCGATCTCGGTGGTATGTAACGTTCCAGCCCGCCGGTAGCGCTGTCACGGTCAGCAGTCGGCCCTTTGCCGACACGGCTCCCGCCGGGACCGCTATGAGAAGCATCGCCAGTACCGTCAGCGTTCCCAGACCAAGCCTGCGCATCGTCATTCGGGGCCGTCCTCGGTGGTTGTCGACCGCGAGATCGCCTGCAGGAGTGTACGGCTGTTCGCGATGCGGGTGAAGCCTGTGTGGTGAAGCCCGCCAACAGGCCTGGCGCGAGGCGGAGCATCAGGATCCGATCGACCTCCTCCGGAGGCCTCACGTCCGACGTGCTCACAAAGGGGAAGTGATGAGAAGCTCGGGTTTGCCGTGTCGGCCGGTCGGCAGCGGAAAGTAGGCCTCGCCGGTCTTCGGATCGACTGCGACCACATGCGCATCCCCGCCGAGCCACGCTCGGCGGATCACCCGTACGGCGGGCGCTGCGGTGTTGACCATCGTGACCACGCCCGATTCTGCGGCGACGTAGAGTAAGTGACGGACTGGATCCAGTGCCAGCACGTCCGGTGTGGCCCCGACCCGGAACCTCCCGAGGACTTTGAAGCCGGACAGGCTCATCACGACGACCACGGAATTGCCGTCGCAGGCAACGAACACCCGCGACGGGCTGACAGCGATACCGTGATCGTGGTTGCATCCAGGAATGTGGATTCGCCGTTCGACGGCCCGGCTCCTGGGGTCGATGACCACCAGCTGGTCGCGAGTCTGCACGTCGACCAGCACCCGGTCATCGGCCGCCTCGTAACGGACGTTCCCCGCCTCGCCTCCCAACGCCACTGTCGCGACGGCCTGTCCGCTCGATGCGTCGATCACCGTCTCCACGCCGCCCTCCTCGTCGCTTACCCAGACCTGGTGGGTGGAGGGGACATAGGCCAGGTGATCGGGGAACGAACCTGCCGGCGCTCGCGCCAGCACCGCGCCGCTGGTCTCGTCGATGGTGACGACCTGCCCGCTCCCGGGCGCGCTCGTGAACACACGGTGCAGCGCCGGCACCACGATGATCCCGGTCACCTCGGCGATGCCCGGGATGACACGCACCACCCGCCATGCCGAGGTGTCCACCTCGACGATGGTGCTGTTGCCCATGTGGGCCAGCCACAGCAGGTGCGCTGCCGGGTCGTCGGCGGCGTATTCGAACCTGTTGGCCGGTCCCGGCAACGCCACGGTGCCGACTTTGCGCAGTGGAAGGCTGTGCGCGACTGATCGGCGGGCGGCCGGCCGGGTCGACTGGGGCGCGGTGCGTAGCCCGGCAACGAGGGCAAGTGCGACCGCCGCGACGATCAGCGCTGGCCGGCCGAGTGCTGGGGCGTGCCGGCGTTTGGCGGTCTCCACCGGTCCCGGCGTTAGAGGGCGAGAGCTCTTGGTGCCGGACGGACCGGGTTGTGACATCCGACACCTTGGTGGGACGCCAACGGCGCCAGGCGGGTCGGCTAACCCGAGGGGTGACGGTGATGTCGGCGCAACTGTGGGCCGACGAGCGTGCTCGGCGGCACTGGGTCGCCGAGGGGACGAACCTACCCCTATTCCACCTCGCCGAGCCGTCCCCTATTGTCGCAAAGCTCCAGCACCCTCGACGTTCTCACCTACGCGGCCACGTCCTCCCAGGCCAGGCGCAGGGTGGTGATTTCTCGTGCGGTGAGCGGCTGGGGTGCACCCTGGCGAAACTGCCCGACGATGATCACCGAGCGGAGCTTGACGAGCATGTCGAGGACTGAGGGTTGCGCCTTGTCCCTGCACCACGGGGCGAGGCGGCGGCGCTCGTCGACATCGTCAGGGTGGGCGACCGGATTGGCACGCGTAATCGGGTCTCCACCCAGCGCGACGCAACAAGGAAAGGTGAAGTGGTTCATCTAGCGGCGCTAGCCTTCCGCGAGCTGGGTGTCGAGACCGCCGAAGACTTCCGCGCGGCACAGGAGACCGAGCTCGGTCGGTCGCTCGAGGCAGCCTGGTGCTCACTCCCCGGCCAGCGATCCGGAATTTCGTGGCGCTACCTGCGGATGCTGCTCGGGCTCGAGGATGTGAAGCCGGACCGAATGATCACCGCCTCGGTCAGATCGGCGCTCGGACGAGCCGTCTACGCTGACGAAGCGATCGAGATCATGAGATCGGCCGCTGCTGAGCTCAGCGTCTCGGAGCGGGCGCTCGACCACGAGATTTGGGAGTATCAGAGCAGACGCATAGGTGCACACGCTCCCGGGACGCGATCCGACTACCTCCGCGACATAGCGCACTCGTTCCTCGCATCGGCTTTCGCCGGGCTCGTAGAGGCCGGCGTCATCCCAACCTCGCGCTACCAGCTCGACCAGTTCCTCCACGTTGGTCGGGATTACGACGGTGGCGACGTCATGGGCGCTGAGGCAAGTGTTCTGCGTCTGACTTCGCCGCGGAGTGTCCACATGTTGCTCGACACCCCGGGAGAAGCGGCGTGGGTCGAAACCCCGGACCCCTCCCCAGTCCTTGAGCCAAGCGGATCACCGCCAGTAGCGATCGGCACCGCCCCGCCGAGGTCATCTGGGAGCCGTAGTACGCGGCGCACCCGCCAGTGGAGGTCGGAAGGGTGGAGCGCCGGCGGAACGCCGGCCCGCCGTTACCCGGAGGTGCCGGCGGTGCACCCGGCGCAGGCGCCGTCGCACCACGGCTCGGCCAGGTCGAGGCCGGCCGGGAGCCCCTCCCCCCGGAACAGGCCGGACGCCGGGGAGGTGCGCGACAGGGCGTCGGCGGCCAGCACCATGGCCGCCGCCGTGTAGGTGGTCCGCTCGCCGCCGGGGAAGGAGACCTCGTCGGGGTAGACCAGGCCGGTCCAGTACGTGCCGTCGGGGAGTCGCAGCGCCTGTCCGGCCACCAGGAGGTCGACGGCCAGGTCGTCCAATCCC
>JBOGGE010000170.1:0-5901 GCA_050743865.1 Acidimicrobiales bacterium | reverse complement strand
GCCGCGGTGCGGGCCATCCCGGTGCCGGTGATCGCCGCGGTCAACGGTGCGGCGGCCGGCGGTGGCTTTTCGCTGAGTCTGATGGCTGACATCCGACTCGGTTCCCCCACAGCCAAATTCAACGCTGCATTCGTGCGGATCGGGCTGTCGGCGGGTGACCTGGGCGCCTCCTGGCTGTTACCCCGGCTCATCGGACCCGCCCACGCCGCCGACATCGCTTACACCGGACGGATCGTCGACGCCGAGGAGGCCGAACGGCTGGGATTACTCAACGCACTCACGGGCGCCGACGACCTTCTCGACCGGGCCATGGCGATGGCGCGCCAGATCTGCGCCAACTCCCCCGGCGGCATCAAGCTGTCCAAGCGGGCGCTGCACGCCAATATGGAGATCGACTCGTTCGCCGCCGCTCTGGAGCTGGAGAGCCGAGGTCAGGCACTGCTGACCCGATGCGCCGACATGCCCGAGGCACTTGCGGCATTTCGGGAGAAGCGCGCACCGAACTTCACGGGTCGCTGAACGATGGGCAGGTGGAATCGCGTCGCGCTGCGGACGATGTCGGACATCATTGCCGAGCTCAGCCAGGCCAACACCCTGACCATCGAGGAGTCGCGGCCCGGCATCGGACTCATGTCGGTGAATCGGCCCGACCGCGGCAACTCCCAAACCGTCGAGATGTTCGGCGAAATCGCTTGGTACGCACACACATTACGCAAGGCGCCGTTGCGGGCGCTGATCATCACCGGCGCCGGCGGCGCGACGTTCTGCACCGGCTTCGACCTCGCCGAGGTCGCGGTCATCACCGAGATGACGATCCCCGAGTTCAACGAGCTGGTCGACACCGCCGCGGCGGGAACTTCGGGCCTGCGCGCCTTGCCGTTTCCCGTGATCGCCGCGATCAGCGGACCGGTTGCCGGCGGTGGGCTGTCGCTGGCCTTGTCCGCCGACATCCGACTGGCCGGCCCATCCGCCAGTTTCAGCGCGGGTTTCGTCCGCGTCGGCTTGTCTATCGGTGAGCTGGGAGCGTCCTGGCACCTGTCGCGTGTGGTCGGCCCGGCGCGGGCCGCCGAGATTTCTTTCACCGGCCGCACCGTGAAAGCCGACGAAGCGGTCCGGATCGGCCTGGCCAACCGCATCGTTGCCGACGGCGACGATGTCGTGGCCGCGGCCATCGAGCTTGCCGAGTCCATCGCCGCCAATGGCGCCGAAGGTGTACGGGCGACGAAGAACTCTCTGATCCGCAGCGCGGAGGTCAGCTCGTTCCTGGCCGCCCTCGAGATGGAGAACCGTAGTCAGGTGGTGTGCCGCACCACATTGCGCGACTAGATGAGTAATTCCAAGGGATGCAGCCGCTACGCCGGTTATATCTCCGGCGTCAATCTGCACCTCGACGGCGGCAGCTACCCCGGACCGATCTGACTCACCCCGTGAATTTCATCCTCGCCGCAACCCTCGCGCACTCGAACTAAGTCATGGGGCTATACGGTGACGGAGGTCCGCGTCAGCAGCGGCACGTCGAGCCGTCCCGCGAGATCTGCCAATGAGACGCCGAACGTTTCGTAGACGGTCGCTCCCTGCTCTTGGTCTATTCCGATGATGGCCAGGTCGGTGTATATCCTGCTGACGCAGCGCTTTCCAGTGAGCGGGTAGGTGCACTGGCGAACGAGTTTCGGGGTGCCGTCTTTGGCGAATAGCGACATCATGATGTAGACGGCCTTGGCGCCGATTGCGAGGTCCATCGCGCCACCGACCGCGGGGACGGCATCGGGCGCGCCGGTGCTCCAGTTAGCGAGATCTCCCCCGCTGGAGACTTGGAACGCGCCCATGACCGAGACATCGAGGTGGCCGCCCCGCATCATGGCGAAGGAATCGGCGTGGTGGAAGTAGGCGGCGCCGGGCAGTTCCGTGACGGGGATTTTCCCGGCATTGATGAGATCGAGATCGATGTCCTCGCCGTGGGCTTCGGGTCCCATCCCCAGCATCCCGTTTTCCGTATGCAAGGTGATGTGCTGATCTGGGTCGAGGTAGCCGGCGACGCTTGTGGGTAGTCCGATGCCGAGGTTGACGATCGAGGCGGCGGGGATGTCGCGGGCGACGGCGGCTGCCATTTCCTCACGGGTGAGGGGCTTGCGGTCGAGATACTCACGAGTGGTGGTCATGACACCTTCCTATGGTTGCTTGATCGCAACAGCACGCGATCGACGTAGATATTCGGCGTGACGACGTGTTCGGGGTCGATACCGCCGACGTCGACGACGTCGGAGACTTGAACGATGGTAGTGGCGGCCGCGGTCGCCATCACGGGATTGAAGTTCCGGGCGGTTTTTCGGTAGACCAGGTTGCCAAGGCGGTCGGCGCGGTGCGCGCCGATGAGGGCGTAGTCGCCATGGATCGGGTACTCCAGGACATATTCGCGGCCATCGATGATGCGGGTTTCTTTGCCTTCGGCCAACGGGGTGCCGACGGCAGTTGGGCAGAAGAACGCGCCGATACCGGCTCCGGCGGCCCGGATCCGCTCGGCGAGGGTGCCCTGGGGCACGAGTTCAAGTTCGATTTGGCCGGCCCGATAGATGCGGTCGAAGACGTAAGAATCGTCCTGGCGCGGAAACGAGCAAACAAACTTGCGCACCCGACCGGCGGCCAGCAGGGCGGACACACCGGTGTCGCCGTTGCCGGCATTGTTGCTGACGATGGTTAGGTCGGTCGCGCCTTGGTCGACGAGCGCGTCGATGAGAGTGATAGGCATACCGGCCATGCCAAAGCCACCGACGAGGACGGTGGCGCCGTCGTGGATGCCGTCGACTGCGTCGGCGGGGTTGTCGGTGATGGTCGCGGTCATGGTGTTCCTCCTGTGCAGTTCGCCACGACGATCGGGATGGCTCGGCCGAGGCCGAGGCTGAAAATAGTCGCGACCCACTCGCACACATTGCGGTCGGCTCTATGGCATCAGCGCGGTTACCGAGCACACTGTAATCCGTCCGACGGCGGCCCGATCCGGTAGCGCAGCCGGTGTCTCTCGGAAGTGGCAGCAATGGTGTCCTTTGGGGCGAAGCAATGGCTGCGGTGGTTAGGCGAGGATGGCGAATACCCACGCGCACAGGGCGCGCAACGTCTGGAGTGCCCGATGACGACCCATGCCGACCGTGGCAGCTCTACCCTTACCGCAGAGTGCCTTGGCGCGGTGGCCGCATAGTCGCCGTGGCTGCCCTCTCCACCATCCCCGCGAAGCGCGGTCGGCTGCCTGGCGTGGAGGGCATCTGGGCCCTGATCGGCGCCGACGCGGTCATCTTCGCAGTCCTGTTCGGCAGCTTCATGCAGGAACGGTTCCACAGCCCGGTGGTCTTCGAGGCGTCGCGGCACACGCTCAACATGAACCTGGGCGGCATCGACACGCTGATCCTGCTGACCAGCTCGTGGACGGTCGCCCTGGCGATACAGGCCCTTAAAGGCGACCTTGTCGACCGAGTACCGCGTTACCTACTCGCCGGAGTGCTCACTGGTTTGTTGTTCATGGTGTCCAAGTCAATTGAGTACTTGCAGAAGATCACTCACGGCATCACGCCGGCCACCAATAGCTTTTTCATGTGGTACTTCACGCTCACCGGTATCCACCTGTTGCACGTTGTGCTGGGCACCGCGCTGTTGACCTACGTTTGGACGCGGTCCCGGCGTGGCCGCTACAGCAGCAGCAACCGTGCGGTGCCCGAATGCGTGGCCTCCTTCTGGCATCTGGTCGACCTACTGTGGATCGTGTTGTTCCCGTTGCTTTATCTGATGAAGGCGGCCTGATGTCCGTACTACGTGAACGGGTTACCAAGGTCTGGCTCGTCCTGTTGGCGTTGACGGTCGTGACGACCTGGGGGTTGTCGAACGATGTGTTTAGCCCCGCTGTCGCCGTGGCCGGAATCTTTCTGATCGCCGCGCTGAAGGTGCGGTTCGTGATGTTGGACTTCATGGAACTTCGCTATGCGCCGCCGCCGGTGCGAGCCGTCTTTGAAGGATGGATCGTCGTTGTCATCGCACTGATTCTCGGCTTCTGGTTCCTCACCCCAGCGGTCGGATGACGCACGACCGACCCGTTGAGAATTTGAAATGTCCTCAGTGAAAGGTGTACTCGTGTCAGACATAGGCAGGACCAACTCGCTCAAGATCGGGCTGTGGTGTAACTGGATCTTCGTCGCCCTCACCGCAATCGGTTGGTTGGGTATCGCACACTTCATCCTGCCCGCGCGGGCGGACTTGGGCTTGGAGGCCACCAAGGTGTGGTTCACCGAGACTCACCACTGGGGGGTGATCTTCGGGTGCACGCTGTTCTACATCGCCGCCGGAATACTGACGCCCGGCTCGATCGCGTTCGGCATCATGTTGTCGAAGGTTGAGGGCCGCCACCCGCTATGGTCGTACACGACGGCGGTGTGCGGGGTCTTCATCTCGTTGATCGTCTTCTTCAATTGCTGTGCATGGATCGTGGCGGCCTATCGGCTGGAGTACGGGGCTGACGTGATTCAGTCCTGGTATGACTGGGCGTGGTTCGCCTTTCTGCTCGGCTGGATCTATCTGGCGATCGAGATGGGCGCCACGGCTGTCGTGGAACTGATGGATGACCGGCCCCAGCCGATGGTGCCGCGCTGGTTCACCTGGTTCACGATCGCCGGTGCTCTGACGATATTCTTCGCGGCCGGACCGGCATTCACTAAGAGCGGACCGTTCGCCTACCACGGGCTGCTGGCTTTCTACATACCGGTCGCCATCTGGGGCGTTTACATTTCGGTGACCACGTGGTACCTGCTCAAAGAGCTTCAACGCGCACCCGAGCCCTCACCGATTGCCGAACCAGCTGCCTGACAACGCCAAGGCTGTCGCCAAGAGCACGTCGAGAACCGGGAATCCGTCACGGCCATGGACGTCGACCATGTCCGCCGCCGATCTGCACACGAGATTCCGTTCACCGGTAGAGCCACCGGACAAGGGCCTGACGACGGCGTGTATTGCCCGTTAGGGGTACCCCAATAGAGTGATTTCTATGGTCTGACCATAATAACAATTGAACTCGATTGATTACCCGGCCACCCTGTTACGTGATAGCGATCACAAACTTGCCGCAGTTCGGACGGCGTCACTGACTAGGAGGAGGTTAGATGCAAGCGATCGACTACCGCCAGCTCTACGTCGGGGGTCGATGGACAGACCCCGCCACGGCAGCCACGATCGATGTGCATTCTCCCACTACGGAACAGTTGATCGGATCGGTGCCACGGGGAAGCGAGGCCGATATCGACGCCGCGGTGGCTGCTGCCAGGGCGGCATTTGACGATCCCGGCGGGTGGGCCTCCTGGCACCCCAAGCAGCGTGGTGAGGCGCTGGAGCAATTCGCCGCCGAGCTCGAGGCGCGCGGTACCGAGACTGCTGCACGGGTGTCGATGCAGAACGGCATGCCCATTTGGTTGGCTCAGCAATTCGAAATGGCCTTCCCTCCCCTGCTCCTGCGCTACTACAGCGACGTGATGAACAGTGCCCCGGTCGAAGAGGAGCGCCCTGGCATGCTCGGTGGCACCTCGCTGGTCTCCCGACAGCCCGTCGGGGTAATCGGTGCAATCGTGCCGTGGAACGTTCCGCAAGGCATCTCGTTCCTGAAGATCGCGCCCGCCTTGGCGGCCGGGTGCACCGTGGTGCTCAAGCCAGCCGAACAGACGGTCCTCGACGCCTTCCTGATGGCAGAGGCCGCCGTGGCCGCCGGGCTGCCGGCCGGCGTTCTCAATGTCGTGCCGGGCGGCCCTGACATCGGCGCTTACCTGGTGTCCCACCCGGGCATCGACAAAGTCTCGTTCACCGGATCCACGGCCACCGGCCGGGCCATCGCCGAAACGTGCGGTCGATTGCTTCGCCCTGTGACACTTGAGC
>JBOGGE010000169.1:0-7967 GCA_050743865.1 Acidimicrobiales bacterium | reverse complement strand
CGCCCCGGCGCTGCGCTCCTCGAGCCGCCGCATCACCTCGTACCCATGGGCTGGACCCTCGGACAGCGCCCACAGGATGGCCCGGCGAACGCCGCCGCGCCGCATGCGCGGCCGCCCGTCCCAGGCTCCCCCGTTCCATCCCCAGGTCCCGGCGTACCTGCCCCCGGATCCGCCGTACCGACCCCCGGATCCGCCGTACGGGCCTCGGGCCCAAGGACCGCCGTGCTCGCCCCGCCCGCCGTGCTCGCCCCGCCCGCCGTGCTCGCCCGGGTCACCGGGCCGGTCGGGGCCGCCTCCCGCCCCGGCCGGCGGCGCCCAACGCTGGCGATCCCACCGTCGCATGTCCAGCCTCCTGGATCGGTACCGATATATCGCAATATATCATGGGAACACCACGACGCTGGTGCCGTTGAATTAGGCATGCGACGTCACCTGGTACTCGGCACCCCGATCGTCGGCCCCTTCCCCGAGGGCACGGAGACGGCGATGTTCGCCATGGGGTGCTTCTGGGGGGCGGAGCGCCTGCTGTGGCAGGTGGAGGGGGTGTACACCACCGCCGTTGGCTACAGCGGTGGGCACACGCCGGACCCGACGTACCCGCAGGTCTGCACGGGCCGTACCGGGCACGCTGAGGTGGTGCTCTGCGTGTTCGACCCGGCGAAGGTCGGCTACGAGTCACTGCTGTCGACCTTCTTCGAAGGTCACGATCCGACCCAGGGACTGCGCCAGGGCAACGACGTTGGCAGCCAGTACCGCTCGGCCGTCTTCACCACCTCCGGCGAGCAGCTGGCGTCCGCCCGGGCCGCCGTGGACCGGTACCAGGAGCGGCTGACCGGGGCCGGCTACGGATCGATAACCACTGAGGTGGTGCCGGCCGGGCCGTTCACCTACGCCGAGGAGTACCACCAGCAGTACCTGGCGGCCAACCCGGATGGCTACTGCGGGCTGGACGGCACCGGGGTCGCCTGTCCGGTCACCACTGCCGCCGGCTGAGCGCCGGTGCCGGCCAGCCGGTCCAGGGCGGCCGCCGCGTCGGCGACGAACCGCCTGACCAGCTCGCCGGCCGGCACGAGATCCTCGATGGCACCGACGCCCTGGCCGGCCGGGAAGCACTCCCGCGCCGGGTCGACCGGCACGGCGCCGTCGGCTCCGAGGTGGAGCGTTCCCTCGTCGACCGACCGTCGGAGCTGGTCCGGGAAGGAACGCAGCTCCTCGGGGTGGGTGTCGAAGTAGCCGGTGTAGTCGTTGCGGACGACCCTCATTGGCTTGCCCGAGTAGGCGCGGCTCACGGTCGTCCCGTCTTCGCCGGCGGCCAGGAGGGCTTCCTTGTAGGCGGTGACGCCTCGGGCCTCGGGGGTGGCGATGAAGCGGGTGCCCACCCAGACCCCGACTGCACCGAGTGCGAGGGCGGCCGCCAGCCCCCGGCCGTCGAATATGCCGCCGGCCGCCACCACCGGGACCCGGTCGCCCACGGCGTCGACCACCTGCGGTACGAGCGGCAAGGTCGCCACCTGGCCGGTGTGACCTCCCGCCTCGGTTCCCTGGGCCACCACCAGGTCGCACCCGGCGTCCACCGCCCGCCGGGCGTGGTCGACCTTGCCGCACATGTTCGCCACCAGGACGCCGTGCCGGTGGCACAGGTCGATGACCGCCGACGGCACTCCCAGCCCGGCGACGAACACCGACGCTCCGCCCTCTACCAGCAGCTCCACCTGGTGGACGAGGTCGCCGGGGAAGGCGGTCAGAAGGTCCACGCCGAAGGGTCGGTCGGTGGACCGCCGGACGGCGGCGATCTCGGCCACCATCCGGTCCGGTCCCATCGTCGAGGCTCCGAGGCAGCCGAAGCCGCCGGCGGCCGAGACGGCGGTGACCAGCGGCGCGTAGGAGACGCCGCCCATGCCGGCCAGCATCACGGGGTGCTCGACGCCCAGGAGCTCGGTCAGCCTCGTGCGCACCCTTCCGTTCTACCCGACCCGGGCGGGTGGCCGGGGCCGCCTTCCCGGCGCGAGGTGCGCCGCCGCCCGGGCTGGCCATGGCCGGAGCGCAGGCCGGTCCTGCCCGAGGAACCGGTGCCGCAGAGCAAGGCCGCACCGAGGCCGAAGGCGGCGACGGTGCCCCCGAGCAGACCGAGCCTGGTGGCGTCCATGAGCCCGGGCTGCCCGCTGAAGACGGCGGCGGCGAAGAGCAGAGGGACCGTGAAGCCCATGCCGCACATCGCTGCCGCTCCCACGAGCTGCCGCCACCGGATCCCGGCGGGGAGGCAGACGACGCCCGATCCGACCAGGAGGGCGGCCGCCAGGGCGATGCCACCGGTCTTGCCCACCATGCGGGCCGCCAGGACCGCCGCCAGCACCCCTCGCGTGCCGGCGTCCCACGGGAAGCGAGAGAACGTCACGCCGGAGCTCGCCAGCACGAACACCGGGAGCACGCCGAGGATCGAGGCCGCCGCCACCCGGGCTTCGATCCGCCCCGAGGCTGACGCCCGCCCGCTCCCGGCGCACGGCACCACCATGCCGACGAACGCACCGGCCAGTGCCGGCTCCACCCCGGCCCTGGCCAGCAGCAGCCAGTCGGCGACGGCGGCCAGAGCGTACGGCCACCAGGCCACTGGCGCCCACCGCCGGACGACGACGGCCGCCGCCAGGACGATGACGGCCGCCGCCAAGGCCCACGGCTCCACACGTGCCGAGGACACGACGGCCAGCACGAGGACCGAGCCGACGTCATCGGCCACGGCGAGGGCGAGCACGAAGGCCCGGAGCGCCGGCGGGACCCTCCGGCCCAGGAGCGCCATCGCGCCGAGGGTGAAGGCGACGTCGGTGGCCATGGGCACGCCCCAGCCCCGGACCACGGCAGGGTCGAGGGCGTGGGCGGTGGCCAGGTAGGCGAGGGCGGCACCGGCCATCCCGCCGGCAGCGGCGATCATCGGGAGCGCGGCGTTGCGAGCTCCGCGCAGCGACCCGTTCGCCCGCTCCCGTCCGATCTCCAGGCCGACGGCGAAGAAGAACAGCGTCATGAGCCCGTCGTCGATCCAGCCGCGTACCGTGGAGATCGACGGGACGACCGACCATCGAAGGCCGTGGCTCCAGACAGCGACGTACGACGGCCCGCTGATGTTCGACCACACCAGGGCGGCGGCCACCGCCACCGCCATCCCGAGCCCTCCGGCCGCCTCGATCGACGCCAGACGGACCGTGCTCGGCCACGCCTGCGGACGCCACCGGGGATCACGTTCACGGGAGCCGGGCCCAACCGGGGCGCCGGTCCCCGGCGTGTCCTGCGCACGGTCCGGCGTCCTCGCCGGGGAGGCAGCTGGTCCACGGGGTCGGGGGGTCTCGTCGGGGCGCATGGTGGTCAGGGTCGCCGACCAGCCTTCCCGGCACGCCGGGGCCATGTTAGCCGGTGCCGCCACCGGCGCCGGGCGGTCCCCGGCGTACCTGCTCCTACACCCGATCCGCCAGCGCCGCCGCCCGGGCGCCGTAAGTGCCGCCGAAGAGGACGGCATGCACGAGGAGCGGGTGGATCTGGTGGATTCCGGCCCGGAGGCGCCATCCGGCGGCCAGCGGCCGGTGCTCGTCGTAGGCGTCCAGGATCCGGTCCAGGTACGGCGCCCCGAACAGGGCGAGCATCGCCAGGTCAGTCTCACGGTGTCCGCCGTGGGCGGCCGGGTCGATGACCCAGGCTTCACCGGCGCCGTCCCACAGCACGTTGCCGCTCCACAGGTCGCCGTGGAGCCGCGCCGGCGGTTCGCCGGCGCCGGGCAACCCGGCAAGGCGGCCGAGCGCCCGTTCGACGGATGCCGCACCACGCCGGTCGAGGGCCCCGCCGTCGACTGCTGCCCGCAGGAAGGGCAAGACCCGCCGGCGGGCGAAGAAGTCGGCCCACGTGGCGTCCGGCGAATTGTCCATCGCCAGGGGGCCGATGAACCCCGGCCACGGGGCGCCGAAGGCCGGCGCCCCGGCGGCGTGGAGGTCGGCGAGCGCCCGCCCGAGCCGTTCGGCTCCCCCGGCCGTCGCCGGTCCTTCCGTCACCCCAACCAGCGTGATCGACCCTGCGTCGACGGCCAGGACCTCCGGAACGGCGACCGTCCCGGTCTCGGCCAGCCAGGCCAGGCCCGACGCCTCGGAGCGGAAGAACCCCGGCGGGGCGCCCGGCCGCCGCTTCACGACCGCGGTCACGCGCCGGGCGGCGCGCCCAGGTGCCCGGCCAGGTGGGCGGCCAGTCCCTGGCAGGCACCTTCGACGACGGTGAGGCACTCGGCGAAAGCGGCGTCGTCGCCGTAGTAGGGGTCGGGGACGTCGGCGGCGTCGCCCGACGCCGGGTCGAACGAACGGAGGAGGACGACCGGGACGTCGCCCAGGCGCCGTACCTCCCGGGCGTGGCCGCGGTCCAGCGCCACCACGAGGTCGAGCCGATCGAGCTCCGCCGGGGCGAGCCGGTGGGCGACGTGGCCGTAGTCCCGGTAGCCGCGTGCCGCCAGCGCCGTCCGGGCCCGGGGGTCCATCGGCTCGCCCGCGTGCCATCCGCCGGTCCCGGCGCTGGTGACGGTGAGGAGATCGGCCAGGGTCCCGCCCCCGGTGACCGAGCGGGACGAGGACAGTTCGGTCAGGACGGCGGCGGCCATCGGAGACCGGCAGATGTTGCCGGTGCAGACGAGGCACACGGAGTACGGCCGGTGGCGTGGCAACAGCTCAGGAGCGGCGGTCGTCGGGGTCACGAGCAGGTCGAAGCCCCGGCCCCACCGGGCCGGGGTGTCGCGTGCCAATCCCCGATAGCCCCTGACCGACCGCACCACGGCGATGTGTTCGATCCCCCGGACCGCCTCGCAGCAGGCGGTGTCGGGCGGCTCGACGTCCATCGATTCGAGCACCGATCTGGCGCCCGGATCTGGTCGAGCGTGGCGGCGGCGCCGGCCACCGGGCAGGTCAGCGCGTCGACGACCGCGCCCAGCCACCCGGCGGCGGTTGCCGTCTCGGTGGCCGGCGGGACGGGATCCACGAAGGAACCCTAGGCCGACGCGTCGTGGTGACCGCGTGGCGGTCGTACACTGATGCTGTCGTTGTCCGGCCGGCGCGGGCGGCGCGAACATTTCTGGGAACCCGGTCGAGGGGAGGTCCTCCGCCGTGCGGGGCTGGAACGGTCAAGAGGTGGAGGCGGGTGCCGCTCTCTGAGCACGAGCAGCGCATCCTGGCTGAGCTCGAGGAGTCGCTCGTCCGCCAGGATCCGGCGTTTGCCGAGCGCGTCCGCTCGGAGACCGTCTACCGCCATGCCGGTCGGTACTGCAAGTGGGCAACCGTCGGGTTCGTGGCCGGACTGGCCATCCTGGTCGCCTTCTACTCCCGGTCGGTGGCCGTCGGGCTGCTCGGGGTTGCCTTGATGTTCTGGTCGGCGGTGGTGTTCGAGCGCAACCTGCGACGGATGGGGCGGGCCGGATGGGACGACTTCACCAGGTCGCTCCATCAGCACGGCGGTGCCGGCGCCGACCACGGAACCCGGGATTGGCTCCGGACGCGGCTGTTCCGGCGCCAGCGCTGATCCTCGCCGTCGACGTCGGGGGGACCAAGCTCGCTGCCGGACTGGTCGACGGCGAGGCGCACCTCGCCGCCGCCGGGCGGGTTCCCACGCCCCGAGAAGCTGACGCCGGTACCTTGTGGCAGGCACTGGCGTCGCTGGTCGGCTCGGTGGCCGCCCAGGCGCCGGACGGAATGTTGGAGGCGTGCGGGGTCGGTTGCGGCGGTCCCATGGTCGACGGCGAGGTGTCGCCGCTCAACATCCCCGGATGGCGCCACTTTCCCTTGCGCCGGCGGCTGGCCGAGCTCACCTCCCTCCCGACCTTCGTGGACAACGACGCCAAGGCGTTGGCGCTGGCCGAGGGTTGGGCGGGGGCGGCCGCCGGCCGGCGGAACTTCGCCGCCCTCGTGGTTTCGACCGGCGTCGGTGGCGGCCTCGTGCTCGACGGGCGGCTGCTCGACGGCCGGCTCGGGAATGCCGGGCACATCGGCCACGTGGTGGTCGAGCCTGGTGGCCGGCCGTGTGCCTGCGGGGGGCAGGGCTGCCTCGAGGCGGAGGCATCGGGAACCGCCATCGCGGCGATCACCGGCCGTCCGCCGGCCGCGGCGCCGCCCGACATGGTGGCCCGGTGCGGCACCCTGGTCGGGCGGGCCGTGGCGTCGGCTGCCGCCTTGTGCGACCTCGACCTGGCCGTGGTGGGCGGATCGGTGGCCCTCGGCTACGGGGCCCCGTTCTTCCGGGCGGCCCAGAACGAGGCCTCGAGCCGGGCCCGCCTCGGCTTCGTCGCCGGCATCCGGGTCGTGCCGGCGGGACTGGGGGTCGACGGCCCGCTCGTCGGTGCGGGCGCCGTCGCCTGGCGCGGGCTGGGCGTGCCGGTCGGGGAGGTCCGGTGAGGGGCGCATGGGTCCTGCCGGTCGTCCGCCGGCCGCGGCTGTGGCCGGCGGCCTTGGTCGCCGCCCTCCGGCTGGCCGCCCCCGGCTGGTGGCACCGCTGGCCCCCGCTTCCACGTCCCGACCCCGCCTACCTCCGCTTCCGGATGGTGACCAATTCCGGCGGGGACGGCGGCGGCGCGCCCGATCCGGCCGACCTGGTCAGCTATATCGAATGGTGCCGATGCCGTCGGGCGCTCCGGCACCGCGGATAGCCTCTCCGGGCATGGAGCGGGTCCTCCTGCTCAATGCCACCTATGAGCCGCTGGCGCTGGTCTCCGACCGGCGGGCCGTCGTCCTGCTGCTCGACGGCCGGGCCGAGGCGGTGGCGTTCCGCCCTGCGGGGCGGGTGTTCCACTCGGCCCAGCTGGCGGTGGAGGTTCCCTCGATCGTCCGGCTGTCCCGCATGGTGCGCATCGCCCGATGGGCCCGTACGCCCCCGCTGACCCGGCGGGCGGTGCTCCGGCGCGACGGGGGCCAGTGCGCCTACTGCTCGGATGCGGCTGACACCGTCGACCACGTGGTGCCCCGTAGCCGGGGCGGGCGCCACGAGTGGACCAACGTGGTGGCGTCGTGCAAGCGCGACAACCTGGCCAAGGGGGACCATCTCCTGTCCGAGCTGGGATGGTCGCTGCCGTTCGTGCCCTGGGCACCGGACGGTCACCTGTGGCGCCTGCGGCACCTGGCGGAGGTCGATCCGCTATGGGAGCCGTACCTGGCGGCGGCTTCCTGAGCAGCTCCTGGTTCTCCGTCGAGCAGTTCCGGTCGGCTGGCCACCGCCGAGCCGTGGTACGGCGGGCCGAGCAGACGATGCTGGTGCTGGGGAGCACCCAGCCCCGGTCGTTGGCCGACGAGCCCCGCCGCGTCGGGATGCCGGTGATGCGGCGGCGCAGCGGTGGCGGGGCGGTGCTCGTGGTGCCGGACGACACGGTCTGGGTCGACGCATGGGTACCCCAAGGGGATCCGCTGTGGGACGACGACGTGGTGCGGGCGGCCGGCTGGGCGGGGGAGTGGTGGGCGGCCGGACTGCTCCAGATGGTGGGCGGGGCGTTGGAGGTGCACCGCGGCGGATCAGCCAGCCGCCCGTGGTCCGACGTCGTCTGTTTCGCCGGGCTCGGCCCGGGTGAGGTGACGGCCGGTGGCCGCAAGGTCGTGGGGCTCGCCCAGTGGCGGTGCCGGCAGGGGGCCCTGTTCCACGGCTGCCTGTACCTGCGCTGGGCGCCCCGCCCGTTGCTGGCGCTGCTGGGCATCGACGACTTGGCGGCTCTTGCCGACCTGCGGCGGGCAGCGGTCGGCCTCGATGAGCTGTGCGGTGGGTCGCCTCCCGACGGCGTGGCCGTAGAGGACGCCCTCCTGGCTGCGCTGCCGCCCGGTCCCGCCTGGGACCTCACCCGCTAAGGGTCTGCCGCAAGACAAGTCGCGCAAACTACGCGACTGCTGCGTGAGGAGCCGACCCGGCCCCGCACTGCTCGTTCCTTCGGGGCTCGCCTGATGAGGCACCCGTTGGCACAAGGTCCCGAGCCCGCT
>JBOGGE010000168.1:0-2954 GCA_050743865.1 Acidimicrobiales bacterium | reverse complement strand
ATCCCCTGCTCGTCGGGGGCGATGACGCAGGCGACGACGCCGTCGGCCATCCACCGCCGGGCGGTGCTGAGGTGGATGCTCAGCTCGGAGGCGACCCGGTGGGCGTCGCAGAGCGGGTCGTCGGGGTGTGAACGATCAAGTTATTCGGCAGGGGGTCGATCAAGTTATTCCGCACACCCTGGCCCTGTTCTGGTTGGTCTAGCCGATCACCCCCTTCCGCGCTAGCGCCGCCGGTCGCCGTCCTGGGAGATGGAGGCGCCATGACGACGGCGGGGTCAAGGTGGAGCGCCCGCAGCGAAGCGAGGACGAACGACCTTGAGGCCGACGGCGTCGTGGCGCACGATGGTCTTGGACGAGGACCGTCACGACGTTGACCGCCGTCCGGGTCGCTTGGCCGGCCGGTAGCTCTTGCCCTCGAGGAGCACGTGATGGCTCGAGTTGAGCACGCGGTCGAGGATCGACTCGCCGACCACGGCATTGGGGAAGAGCGGATACCAGTCCGCCGGCGACCGGTTCGAGGTCAGCACCAGGGAGCGGCCGGGACGTTCGAGTCGCTCTTGGAGGAGCTCGAAGACGTCGTCGGCCTGGCTGGCGGTGAACTCCCTCATCGCCCAGTCGTCGACGATCAATACGGCCGGCTTGGCCAGCTTGCGCAGGCGGGTGGCAAAGGTCCGATCCGCGTGGCCGCCGGCCAGCTCGGCAAGGAGCTTGGAGCACGTGGTGAAGCGCACCTCGTAGCCGCGCCGGCAGGCCAGGTGCCCGAGGGCACAGGCGATGTGGGACTTTCCCACCCCGACCGGTCCGTAGAGCAGGAGCCCTTCGCCCGCCTGGATGAACTCCAGGCGGGCGAGGTCCCTGATCGTCGAGGCCGGCAGAGCCTTGTTGTAGTTGAAGTCGAAGGCCTCCAAGGTGGCCTCGGCCGGGAAGCCGGCGGCCCGGATGCGCCGCTGCACTCCCGCCGCGTCGCGCCGGGCGAGCTCGTCTTCCATGAGGACCTGGAGGAACTCGACGTGGCCGAGCTTGCCGCTGCGTGCCTCGGCCAGGCGGATCTCCAAGGTGTCGAGCATCCCGGTCAAGTGCAACGAGCGCAGCACGCCGGCCAGCTGGCGCTCGGGGGTGGCCGTCACGACCGCTCCTCGTCACCGAAGGCCTGCGGGCCGCGCAGCCACGCCGGCACCTCGATGCCGGGCAGGGCGAGCTGGGTGCTCTCGTGCTCGGTGCCGGCGACCAGGATCCCCTTCACCGTGCGGTAGGCGGGGTCACCGGCCTCGAGGGACCGCCGGCAGGCGGCCTCCAGACGCTCCACGCCGTACTTGTCGGCCAGGCGCAGCACCCCCTGGGCCTGGCGCAGGCGGTAGAGGACGTTCTCGCTCAAAAGCTCGCCGACCAACGCGTCGGTGGCCGGGCCCATGAGGACGGCCTGGGCCCGGCACCACACCGGGGTGCGCATGTAGAACCCTCGGCGCTGTTCGGGCAGGTCAGCCCAGTCGGTGCGCCGGCCCCGGGCCTGGAACGGGTGGGTCTTGACCACCTCGCCGTGGCGGAAGAGCTGGACCGTCTCGGCCGTGGCCCGGGCGTCGAGCTGGGTGCCGATCAGTCGGTAGGGCACCGAGTACAGGGTCCTTCCCACCTTGACGTGCGCGTCGGGGGCCACGGTCGGGTGGCTCCAGGTGGCAAGCTCGTAGGGCACGGTCGGCAGCGGCGCAAGGACTCCAGCCTCTGTGGCACCGAAGACCTCTGAAGGGGTGCGACCCTCCAGGGCTCGGGGGGTCCTGCGTCCTGCCACCTCTTTGCTCCAGCGCTCGGCCTCTCTCACCATCTCGTCCACCGAGGCGAAACTCCGACCGGCGTAGAAGCTGCGCCGGATGTAGCCCTGCACCGACTCGATCCTGGGCTTGTCCTTCGGGTGAAAAACCCTGGCGGGGTCCACGAGGACGCCGTAGTGGTGGGCGAGCTCGGCGTAGGCCCGGTTGACCTTGGGGTCGTAGAGGTCGGGCTTGAGCACCCCGGCGCGAAGGTTGTCGACCACGATCCGAGCCGGGCAACCCTGGAAGAACGAGAACGCCGCGACGTGCGCGTCGTTCCAGGCCTGCTGGTCCATCTTGAGCACCGGGTAGACGAAGAGGTGCCGCGAGTAGCTGAGCACCATGGAGAATCCCCACACCCGGCGGCGCGTGCCGCTCTTGGGATCGAGCCACGTGCCGAGGTAGCCGTAGTCGACCTGTGCCTCTTGACCGGGTTCCACGTCGGGGCGCCACAGCACGACGTCACCGGCACGCACCTCGGCGGCGAAGTGCCGTCGCACGTAGCGCCGCAGGCTCGCCACCGACGTCTCGAGCACGCCGTCGTCGCTCAGGCGCTGGTGGATGACCGAGACCGGCACCACGCCCACCAGGTCGGCGATGGCCTGGTGGCACTCGGCGATGTGGGCGACCGAGGGCTGGCGGACCTTCAGGTCGTAGAGCTCGGGGAACCACTCCCTGGCGAGGCGCCGCCAGGTCTCCTCGTCGACGGGCGGACTGCCGGGGACGAAGCCCGCCTCTTCGGCCGGCTTCACGTACTTGGCCGCGGTGTCGCGGTGGACACCGAGGCTCCGGCCGACCTCGGACTTGGATCGTCCGGCATACCAATGGCTCAGGATCTCGACGATGTCGATCATGGTGAACGTCCTCCTCATGAGTCGTCTCCTTCGTCCCGCCCGGACCGTCCGGACGGGTGAAGGAAAGCTTTCAACTGGAGGACCGGGGTGCCGAAATTGCTGATCGACCCCCTGCCGGATTACCTGATCGTCTCGGACCTATCCCTGCCGGTTTCCCTGATCGTCAGCAGCCTGGGACGGGCGGCCGCGCATGCGGCGCGGCGGCGTTCGCCGGGCCATCCTGTGGGCGCTGTCCGAGGGTCCAGCCCATGGGTACGAGGTGATGCGGCGGCTCGAGGAGCGCAGCGCCGGGGCG
>JBOGGE010000167.1:0-6846 GCA_050743865.1 Acidimicrobiales bacterium | reverse complement strand
GGCCGGCGGTCAGCGACCGGAGCCGATGCGACGGCGGAGCGCGGCGATCCGCTCGGCGAAGAGCGGCTGGCGGGCCGACCACAGCTGCTCCACCAGCTCGTGATCGAGAGCGGCGCCGAAGTCGCCGCCCCGAGCCGCAGCCAGGCTCGCCTTCACCCGCCGCACCAGCTCCGGGCCCGCCGATGCCGCCACGGCCACGAATTGGCGGGCCACCTCCAGCAACTGGTCGTCGGGCACGCATCGGTAGGCCAGCCCCAGGCGGGCGGCGTCCGGTCCCGGCACGGACTCCGCACCGAGGAGCAGGGCGGCCGCCGTGCCGTAGGAGACTGCCCGTTGCAGCATCCAGGTGTGCGCTCCACCGGGATGCAGCCCCAGGGCCAGGAAGCGGGTGTCGAACCTGGCACGCTCGCCGGCGATGCGGACGTCACAGGCCAGGGTCATGTTCATGCCGGCCCCGACGGCAGCACCGTTGACCGCGGCCACGGTCAGGAGGTGGGAACGGGCGATCCGCTCGAAGCCGGCGTAGATCGAACGCAGCCCTGCCTCGTCGGCCCCTTCCAGCTGGGCGAGGTCGGCGCCGGCACAGAACGCCGGTGGTGCCCCCGTGATCACGATCGCCGCCAGCTGCGGCGTGGCCTCGAGCTGCTCCATCGCCTCGACGAGCTCGTCCCCCATCTCGACCGACAGGGCGTTGCGCCTGGCCGGATCGTCGAGCGTGAGCACGGCGTAGCCGTCCGCCGTCTCCACGTGGACCCGTTCGTCGGTCACGGCGCCCCTGTCTCGCCGGCGACCTTCAGCCGCTTGATCTTGGCGGTGGGTATGGGTCCCAGCTTCCCCGGCAGCTCACCCCCGGAGAGGAAGGGGCCGAGGACGTTCCCCTCGGTGACCGGGAGGACGAGCGCCGAGGGATGCGCCGGTCCGCGGTGAACGGTCACCACGGAGGCCGACTGCCGGGCGACGTGCCCGGAGGCGGTCGCCCGCAGGGGGTCGGCAGGCGGCTGGTCCTCGTCGGCGGAGGCAACGCGGAGGGCCAGGCGCTCACCGGGAAGGAGCCGGGCGCTCACCCCGCTGAACCCGATCTCGAGGAGCGTCACCTCGGCCGGGCACCAGCGGCTGGCGGCGGTCGTGCGGGTGGTGCGGGGCGTACGGCGGCGTTCCCTCCGCCACCTGGTGATGCGATCCCCGCAGCCAGGCTCGTGACAGCTCGCGCTCGGCGCCGTGGCCGTCGACTGCGTGCAGCGAGGCGAACACGAGGATCTCCTCGTCGGTCGAGGAGCAGTAGAGCTGGAGCACAGCCGGCCCGAGCAGCTCGGTCTCCTCCACCAGCGGCGGGGTGGCGAACCGCACCTGCCCCCGCCCGAACGGGAGTTTTCGTAGGTGGAGGCGGTCTCCACCGGCCCGGGCCCGCGCTCGCTGAGGACCCCGCCGGGGTGCAGGTGGAACGGCGTGAACCTCGTCTCGGGAAGTGGCCACGCCGTCGAGTGCTTCCACCGGCCGGTACGGCCGACGAACAGCTGGACCGGTGCCTCGTCGAGCATCCCAGTGCCGTTGCCCTTAAGGAAGTGGTCGAACCACCGGAGCGCCTCGTACTGGAGCTGGTAGAGCGGTCGGTTGAGGTACACGTCGGGCCCGATCATGAGGCGCGCCGGCCCCTCCCACCGTTCGAAGCTGCGAAAGGCACCGGGGAGATGGAGGCCGTCAAGCCCCCAGCACGCCCCCAGATATGCCGGGAGCGTCGTCTGACGGCAGTCGAGCCGACGCTCCTCCCAGAACTCTCCGTCGAGCGGGTCCAGCACCGCGTCGCCGACCAGCGCGTCGGCGCCGCTCGTCGCCTGCAGGCAGGCAACCAGACCCGGAAGGGCGGCGATATCCTCGTCGGCCAGCGCCTGCTCCACCGCTCGCTGGAACCCCTCCTCGCCGTGCCGCCGGCGATACCAGCTCTCGTACGACAGGCCGCCAAGCTTCCCCTTCCACCCGAGGAGGAACCGGGAGGAGAGGATGCCGCCGTGATAGAGGAAGTCCCGGTAGAAGTCGGTGGCGCCGAAGGGGGCGAACACCGTCGCCAATCCGTCCGGCCGATGCATCGCCACCTGGAGATGGAGCCAGGAGAGGTACGAGATGCCGAACAGGCCGACCGAACCGCTGCAGCAGGGCTGGCCGGCGAGATGGGTCACGGTCGCCGCCACGTCGGCGGACTCCTGAGGCCCCATGGCCTGAAAGAGGCCTCCCGACCTCCCGGTGCCGCGGATGTTGACGACGGCGTGGGCGTAGCCGCGCCGTACGAAAAAGCCCGGATCGCCGGCCTCCATCCAGCAGCGCTGGATGCTGAACCCCTCGGGGGTGATCGGTGCCGTCTGGAACTCGTTGTTGCACGGGTGGAACCCGGCGATGAGGGGGACCGCCTGGCCGGTGTCGGGGCGGAAGAGATCGCCTACGAGCTCCACGCCGTCTCCGACCGGTATGGCGACGTCCCGCTCGACCACCACGTCGCACGCCCGCGGTGACGTCCGCCAGTCGGGGCCGAGCATGGTGCTGCTCTCCGCCGAGGACCTCACGGGCGCAATTGGGCCACCGGAACGTGGACCACGGTCACCGCGTCCCCCTCGATGCCCTCTACCAGACCCTTGCGAAGGCTCTCGGCGTCGACCGGCGACACCGTGCGGGCGCCGTAACCCCGGGCGATCTCGGCGTGGTCGATGCCGGTGATCTCGGTACCGGGGTGGACACGCAGATCGTGATCCACGCCGAGGTGGCCCTCGATGGCCCGCTTGACCGCCAGGTAGCCGCCGTTGTCGAGGACCACGATGGTCAGCGCCGCACCGGCTTGGGCGGCGCTCCACAGCGCCTGGAGCGAGAACTGGAAGCTCCCGTCGCCGACGACCGCCACCACTGGGCGGCCCGGGGCGCCGATCTTCGCCCCCACCGCTGCCGGCGTGCCCCAACCGAGCGCACCGCCAGAGCTCCGGAGGAGCCGCTGCGAAGGACCGATGGGGAGATGGCGGAGCAGCGGGCGCGACGACCGCACCCCCTCGTCGACCACTACGGCATCCTCGGGCAGCACGTCGCCCAGCACTGCCGCCAGCTCTTCGATCTGCATCGGCGACGCGCCGGCGGCGGCTGCGATCTCGGCGGCTTTCGCCTCCCGGCGGCTCTCGGCAAGGCGGTCGACGCGTTCCTGGCGCCGGGACCGCAGCCCGTCGTCCATCCCCCGCCGCCGGACCCCGTCGGCCATCGCCGCCACCCCGGCCCGGACGTTCCCCAAGAGCCCCACATCGGCACGGGTGGCCCTGCCGACCTGTGCCGGGTCGTCGTGCAGGTGCACCAGCGCCGCCCCCTGGGGCAGGCGGGGCCGGGTGGCGTGGGAGAACGGGTAGAAGACCCGGCAGCCGGCCGCCACGACCAGGTCGCAGCCGTCGAGCACCGCCGGGTCCTCGCCGTACATGCCGAGGTACGAGCGTTCCGTCGTGCCCAGCGGCAGGTCGGACAGGTCCGTGAACTGGGCGTGGAGGACCGGCAGACCACAGAGCCGGCTCAGCTCGTCGACCTCCGCCCTGGCGTCACGGGCGGCACTACCGACGACCAGCACCGGTCGCTCGGCGGCGAGGAGGCGGTCGACCGCGGCGCCGACTGACTCGGGCGACGGCGTGGAGCTGACCGGCGGGGCGGACACGATCGCCGTGGCTGATACCGAGCCTCCCTCCACTTCCGCCGCCATCAGGTCCTCTGGGACGGCCAGATAGGTCGGTCCGGGCGGCGGGGCGCACGCCACCCGGATGGCGTGTGCCAGGTCGGGTGCCACCGCCTCCGGCGTGAGGCTCTGGTAGGCCCACTTGGTGACGGCACCGGCTGCCGCCAGCAGCTCGGGCAGGGCGCAGAACCCCTCCTCCGAGAGGACGTGGCGGTCCTTGTGCCCGGCCGTCACCACCAATGGCGAGCCGTCCCGCAGGGCGTTCATCATCTGGCTCAGGCCGTTGAGCGTGCCGACGCTCGTGTGCAGCCCCACCACCGCCGGGGCCCGGCGCAACCGGGAGTAGCCATCGGCCATGGAGACCGCCACGCCCTCGTGGAGGGCGAGGACGTAGCGGAAATCTCGGTCACGCAGCGCCTCCAACAGCGGCGCTTCGGTGGACCCCGGGAGGCCGAAGAAGGTGTCGATGCCGGCGGCATCGAGGACGTCGAGGAAGGCGGACGCTGCTTTCATCTGGACACCTGTTCCCTTTCTTCTCTGTCTTCTCTGTCTTCTCTGCCGGTTGTGCCTCGGCCAGCCGTGAGCCGGCGGCCGCTCATAGGGCGATGGGCGGGACGGCGGCACTGGCCGACCCGCCGCCGAGGAAGACCTCGGCCATGGCCGGATCCTCGAGCACCGCCCGGCCCGAGGCCGACATGGCGATGCGGCCCTGGACCATGACATACGCCCAGTCGGCGAGCTCCAGCGCTGCCTTGGCCTTCTGTTCGACGAGGAGGACGGCTTTGCCGCGGTCGGCGAGCACCCTGGCCTGCTCCCCCAGGACGACCTGGGTCAGCGCCGGCGACAGCCCGGCCGTTGGCTCGTCGAGCACCATCACCGCCGGTGCCAGCATCAACGCCCTTCCGAACGCCGTCATCTTCCGCTCGCCGCCGCTCATCGACCCGACGAACCGGCGGAGCTTGCGCTTGAGGTCGGGGAAGACCTCGAGGACCTCCTCGATCCGCTCCTCCCTCGTCGTGCGATCGAGGAGATAACCGCCCATCTCCAGGTTCTCGCGCACCCGGAGGCTGTCGAAGACGTCGTCGACCTGGGGCACGTAGGCGATCCCGGCCTTGGCCAGCTGCTCGAGGGGCCTGTTGGTCACCGGCTGGTCGTTCAGCTTGACCTCGCCGGCGAACACCCGGGCGAGCCCGAGGATCCCCTTCAGCAGCGTCGACTTGCCGGCGCCGTTCGGGCCGACCACCGCCGACATCGTCCCGCTCGTCACCTCGAGGTCCACCCCGTCGATGACCCGGATGTCGCCGTATCCCGCCACCAGGCCCTCGGTGCAAAGGCGCGTCACCGGCCCGGATCCCGGCCCGGCGTCAGCCGACAAAGTAGGCCTCCTGTACGTTGGCGGACCGGCGAAGATCCTCCATCGCCCCCTCGGCGATCACCCGGCCCTGCGCCATCATGACCACGTTGTCACAGAGGCGCTCGACGGAGCCGAGCTCATGCTCGACGAGCAGGATGGACACCCCGGCCGACCGCAGCGTCAGGCAGGCGTGCTCCAGGCGCTCGCTGATCGCCGGGCTGAGCCCGGCCATCGGCTCGTCCAGCAGCAACAGCTTCGGGTCGAGCATCAGCGCCCGCATCACCTCGAGGAGCCGCTTCTGGCCGCCGCTGAGCGTCCCGGCCAGATCGTCGGCCAGGTGGCTCAAGCCGAAGAGGTCGATGAGCTCACGGGCTCGATCCAGGTGCGCCGCCTCCTGCGCCCTGAACAGCCGCTTCCCGACAATCGAGGGGAGCACGCGCTCGCCTCGCTGCCCGAGCACGGCGACGAGCAGGTTCTCCATCGCCGTCAGCTTGGGGAACTCGCGGGCGAGCTGGAAGGTCCGCACCAGACCGATCCGGGCTCGGCGGTAGGAGGGCGACGAAGTGATGTCGCGCCCCTCGAACTCGACCTTCCCGCCGTCGGGGCGGATGAACCCGGAGACGATCCCGAGCGCGGTGGACTTCCCGGCGCCGTTGGGCCCGATCAGGCCGACGATGGACCCATAGGGCACGGTGAAGCTCGCCTCGTCGACCGCCCGCACGCCGCCATAGCTCCGCACGAGGTCCCTGGCGACGAGGATCGGGCGATCGCTCGTCCCGGCCGGCGACCCTTCTCCCCGGAGCGGCGCCCTCCGCGGGGTGAGGACGCGGACGTCCCCCACCGGCAGCGGATGGGGCACCGGCGCTGCCGCCACCGGCCCGGCAGCGGCCACGTCGACGGCAGCCGCCGGGATGGCCGGGGCCGCCGGCACCGGCCGGCTCCCGGGCTTCGCCGGCACCGTCGGCTCCGGCGTCGTGGCCGGCGCCCCGGCCGGCGCCCGCTGGCGCAGTGTGGGCAGGAGCCCGAGATGCGGTCGGCGCTCGGGGAGGATCCCCTGCGGCCGGTAGAAAATGAAGAAGATGGTGCCAGCAGCGGTCACGATCCAGCCCAGGTCCTGAACCGTGCCGGGCCGACCGGGCACTGTGGGAAGGTACTGCACCCCCTGGAGGAGAGCGCCGAGAACCAGGAGGGTCCCGATCGTCACCCCCTTGTTGTTTCCGCGCCCGCCGATCATGACCGCGGTGATGAGGGCCAGCGTCTCGGTGTAGGCCCAGGCGCTGGTCGACCAGCCGCCGATGAACCCGGCCAGCAGGGCCCCGCTCAGGCCGGCGAGCCCCGCCCCGAAGCCCTGGGTCATCAGGCGCATCCACATCACGTTCTTGCCCACTGCCAGTGCGGCGTCTTCGTCGTCGCGCACGGCCCGCAAGACCCGGCCCATCGGCCCGTTCGTCATCTGCCGTACCAAGAGGATGGCGACCACGCACCCGAGGGCGACGACGGCCACGTACAGCCACGCAGTGGTCGCGCCTTTGCCTGTTCCCAGTGGGTTGGGAATGAGGCTCATGCCGTCGAGCCCGTTGAAGATGCGATTGTCGGCGCCGACGAGCCCGATGGCCACGAACGAGATGATGAACAGGGCCAGGGCCTGGTAGTCCAGCCGGAGCCGGCGGAGCCCGGTCAGCCCGATCGCCATGCCCAGGGCGGCCGAGGCGGCGATGGCGATGAGGATGGCGAACGCCGGATCCATGCGGGCGCCGATGATGTAGGTCTCCGCCCCGCCGAACTGGGACGCCGGGCCGACCGT
>JBOGGE010000166.1:0-13537 GCA_050743865.1 Acidimicrobiales bacterium | reverse complement strand
CGACGCACCTTCTCGGTGAGCTGGCCGCCCTCCTCGTACCCGACGTAACCGGGCGGGGAGCCGAACAGCCGGGAGACCGTGTGCTTCTCCATGTACTCGGACATGTCCAGCATGATCAGCGAGTCCTCGTCGCCGAACAGGAACTCCGCGAGTGTCTTGGACAGCTCGGTCTTACCGACGCCGGACGGGCCGGCGAAGATGAACGAGCCGCCGGGGCGCTTCGGGTCCTTGAGGCCCGCACGAGTGCGCCGGATGGCCTGGGAGAGGGCGCGGATGGCGTCCTTCTGGCCGATGACGCGCTTGTGCAGCTCGTCCTCCATGCGAAGGAGCTTTGCCGTCTCCTCCTCGGTCAGCCGGTAGACGGGGATGCCGGTCCAGTTGGCCAGGACCTCGGCGATGACCTCCTCGTCCACCACGTCGAACAGGTCCACGCCCTCGGCCCGCCACTCGGCCTCCATGGCCTCCTTACGCCCCAGGCGCTCGGTCTCCTGCTCGGCCAGCTTCTTGGCCTGTTCGAGGGCACCCTTCTCGATGGCCGTCTCCTTGTCGGCGCGCAGGCGCGCCACCTCCTCGTCCAGCTTCTTGTAGTTGGGCGGGGTGGTCATCCGGCGGATCCGGAGGCGGCTGCCGGCCTCGTCGATCAGGTCGATGGCCTTGTCGGGAAGGAAGCGGTCGGCCAGGTAACGGTCGGCCAGATTGGCCGCGGCCACCAGTGCCTGGTCGGTGATGGTGACGGCGTGGTGCGACTCGTACCGGTCTCGCAGGCCCTTCAAGATGTCGATGGTCAGGGCGACCGACGGCTGGTCGACCTTGACCGGCTGGAACCGGCGCTCGAGGGCGGCATCCTTCTCCAGGTGCTTGCGGTACTCGTCCAGGGTGGTGGCCCCCACCGTCTGGAGCTCCCCCCGGGCCAGCATCGGCTTCAGGATCGAGGCGGCGTCGATGGCCCCCTCGGCGGCCCCGGCCCCGACCAGGTTGTGCAGCTCGTCGATGAAAAGGATGATGTCGCCCCGGGTGCGGATCTCCTTCAGGACCTTCTTGAGGCGCTCCTCGAAGTCGCCCCGGTAGCGGCTTCCGGCCACCAGCGCGCCGAGGTCGAGGGTGTAGAGCTGCTTGCCGGCCAGGGTCTCGGGAACCTCGTCGTCCACGATGCGCTGGGCCAGGCCCTCGACGATGGCCGTCTTGCCCACCCCGGGCTCGCCGATCAGGACCGGGTTGTTCTTGGTGCGGCGCGACAGCACCTGCATCACCCGCTCGATCTCCTTCTCGCGCCCGATGACCGGGTCGAGCTTGCCGTCGCGGGCGAGCTGGGTGAGGTTGCGGCCGAACTGGTCGAGGACGGGGGAGCCGGACGGCGTGTCAGACGACGAAGAGCCCGGGCCCGCCCCGACGGCCTCTTTTCCCTGGTACCCCGACATCAGCTGGATCACCTGCTGGCGGACGCGGCCCAGGTCGGCGCCCAGGCTGACCAGGACCTGGGCGGCCACGCCTTCACCCTCGCGGACCAACCCGAGGAGCATGTGCTCGGTGCCGATGTAGCTGTGGCCGAGCTGGAGGGCCTCACGCAGCGACAGCTCGAGGACCTTCTTGGCCCGGGGGGTGAACGGCGGCGAACCGCTCGGCGCCGTCCCCGCCATGCCGATCGTCTCCTCTACCTTCTCGCGCACCGCTTCCAGGGAGATCCCGAGCGACTCGAGCGCCTTGGCGGCGACACCCTCACCCTCGTGGATCAGGCCCAGAAGGATGTGCTCGGTCCCGATGAAGCTGTGGTTGAGTAGGCGCGCCTCTTCTTGCGCCAACACAAGCACCCGTCGCGCCCGGTCGGTGAAGCGTTCGAACACGTGACCGCCTCCGTGGCTCGGTTCCTGTGGGCCAGTGTACCCGGAGGCCTCCCGCAGCCCGCCGCGCCCGATTGGGGCCCCGCCGCCTGCGACGACTCCCCCCGGGCCCGCCGGCACCTTCACCGGTCCCCCCCACGGTTGTCGACCGGTTGCCCCGCCGCCTTTCCCAGGCGCCGTTCTCGCTCCACCCGCCACCGCCGCCCCCACCCGCCCCGGGCCCCGTGTGTCGCCCCGGCGCGGCCGTCGCATAACGTGGCCGGCGGTGAACCCTCTGGACGCCCTCGGCCTTCCCGGCGTCGAGGTGGATCTCGTGCGGCTGGAGCCGCTCCTCTACTCGTCGGTGACGACGGGCGACGCCTTCCTGGACGACGTGGTGACGCACCTGATCGCCGCCGGGGGCAAGCGGCTCCGGCCTCTGCTCGCGCTGGCGGCCGCCACCCGGGGCGAGCGGTCCGCCACCAGGGAGGACCTGCTCGGCGGTGTGGCCGTGGAACTGGTCCACCTGGCGTCGCTGTACCACGACGACGTCATCGACGAGGCGACGGTCCGCCGCAACGTCGAGAGCGTGAACAGCCGCTTCGGCAACCTGGTCGCCATCGTGGCCGGTGACTACCTGCTGGCCCGGTCGGCCGCCATCGCCGCCGGGCTCGGGACCGAGATCGCCACCCTGCTCGCCGTCACCCTCGGGAGGCTGTGCCAGGGCCAGGTGACCGAGGTGCGGTCCTCGTTCCAGATCGACCGGTCGGAGGGTGACTACTTCGCCGCCATCGCCGGGAAGACCGGTGCCCTCATGGCCGCCTCGTGCCGGATCGGCGCCCTGACCGGCGGGGCCCCGGCGAGCGAGGTGGAGGCCTTCACCGCCTTCGGCCGTTCGTTCGGGATGGTGTTCCAGCTCCGCGACGACATCCTCGACGTGGTGGCCTGCAACGGTGAGCTGGGCAAGCCCCCGGGCCAGGACCTGGCCGAGGGCATCTACACGCTGCCGGTGCTGCTGGCGCTGGCCGACCCCGACGCCGGGCCCGAGCTGCGGGATCTCCTGGGGCAGCCGCTCAGGGTCCCCGAGCGGGAGAAGGCCCGGGCCATCGTGAGCCAGTCGGCGGCCGTCGCCGGCACCGTCGCCGCCGCCCGCCAGCACGCCGCCGAGGCCACGTCGGCCGTGGCCGGGATCGGGTCACCGGAGGTGGCCGGCGCCCTGGTGCGCCTCACCGGGCAGCTGGTGGACGGCCTCCCCGGCTGATCACGGCCAACCCGGGCGGTGCGCGGCCTCCCCGGCTTACCCGGCCCCGGCCCCGGTCCCGCCCACGGTCCCGCCCACGGTCCCGCCCACGGCCCCGTCCGGCGGGCGCTCGGGCCGCAGCGTCGGGAAGGCGATCACCTCGCGGATGTTGGCCACGTCGGCGAGCAGCATGGCCAGGCGGTCGACGCCGATCCCCAGGCCGGCGGTGGGCGGGAGCCCGTGCTCGAGGGAGCGGAGGAACTCGGTGTCCACCACCATCGCCTCCTCGTCGCCGGCCTGCCGGAGGGCGGCCTGCTCCGTCAAGCGGGCCCGCTGCTCGTCGGGGTCGGTCAGCTCGCTGAACGCATTGGCCAGCTCCCGCCCCGCCACCACCGCCTCGAAACGCTCCACCAGCTCTCCGTCCTCCCGGTGCCGCCGGGCCAGCGGCGAGACCTCGGCCGGGTAGTCGCAGACGAAGACCGGACCCCACAGCCCAGGCTCGGTCGTCTTCTCGTACAGCTCGAGGAGCAGCTTGCCCGGCCCCCAACCCGGGTCGGCCTCGATCCCGGCGCCGGCGGCGTGCCGGCGGAGCTCGCCCACGGGGGTGTGGACGTCGACCGAGAGCCCGGTGGCCTCCCCGACCAGCTCGGCCATCGTCGCCCGCCGCCAGGGCGGGGCGAGGTCCAGCGAGCGACCCTGGTAGGTCAGGGCGGTGGTGCCTCGTAGGTCGGTCGCCAGCCCGGCCACCAGCTCCTCCACCAGGACCATGAGATCCCGGTAGTCGGCGTAGGCCTGGTACAGCTCGAGCAGGGTGAACTCGGGGTTGTGCCGGGGGGAGAGACCCTCGTTGCGGAAGACCCGGCCCACCTCGAAGACCCGATCGAAACCCCCGACCACCAGGCGCTTCAGGTGCAGCTCGAGGGCGATCCTCAGGTAGAAGTCGGCGTCGAGGGACCGGTGGTGGGTGACGAACGGGCGGGCGTGGGCTCCGCCCGGGATCGGGTGGAGGACCGGGGTCTCCACCTCGACAAATCCTCTCTCCCACAGCCGCTGGCGCAGGCGGCGCAGGAGCGTGCTGCGGGCCAGGAGCACCCGGCGGCTGTCCGGGTTGGCCCACAGGTCGACCTCCCGCTGGCGGTAGCGGGTCTCCACGTCGGTGACGCCCCGCCACTTGTCGCCGAAGGGCCGGCGGGCCTGGGCCAGGAGCTCCCACCCGGCCACCTTGACCGAGAGCTCGCCCCGCCGGGTGCGCACCACCTCGCCACGGGCCCCGACCCAATCACCCAGGTTGAGGCGGGCGAACCGCTCGAAATCGTCGGTCACCGCCGCCAGGGCGAAGAGCTGCACCGACCCCGACCAGTCCCGCAGCTCGGCGAAGGCCAGCTTCCCCTGAGGCCGCGACAGCATCACCCGCCCGGCCACCGACACCTGGTCGCCGGACTCCTCGCCGGACGCCAGTCCCTGCCAGCGCACCGTCACCTCGGCCGCCGTGGCCGTGCGCTCGAACCGGTACGGCGGCTGCCAGGCCTCCGCCGGACCGGGACCGGGCTCCACGCCGGTGCTCACCGTCGCCGCCCGGGCCCAGCGGGTCGGGACCCGGACCGAGCGGGTCGGGACCCGGCGGCTGCCGCCCCGGTCGCCACCGACCCGGTCGCCGCCGCCCCGGGTGCGTTGCCCGCCGGGCCGGGAACGTTGCGCCCGTACACGACGCGCAGGCCGTGCAGCGTCAGCCACGGCTCGACGTGGTCCACCGACTCGGCGTGCGGCGCCACCAGGTCGCTCAGCCCGCCGGTGGCCACCACGGTGGCCGGGCCCAGCTCGTCGAGGAACCTCCGGCACAGCCCGTCCACCTGGGCGGCGAACCCGTAGAGGACCCCGGACTGGATCGACTCCGCCGTCGACCGCCCGATGACGCAACCCGGCTCGACCAGCTCGACCCGCCGGAGGGCGGCGGCGTGCTCGAACAGCGCCTCCAGACTTATGGCCACGCCGGGGGTGATCGCCCCGCCCAGGTACTCGCCGCCGGCCGAGATGGCGTCGAAGGTGGTGGCCGTCCCGAGGTCGACGACCACGCACGGCCCGCCGTACAGGTCGAAGGCCCCGACGGCGTTGGCCACCCGGTCGGCCCCCACCTCCTTGGGGCTGTCGTAGAGGATCGGCATCCCGCTGCGGACCCCCGGCCCGAGCACCACGCAGGGGATGTCGCCGAGCCAGCGCGCCGCCATCTGGCGGAGGTGCCCGGTGACGGCCGGCACCGAGGAGCAGACCGCCACGCCGCCCACGGTGACGCCGATGTCGATGCCCTCCAGGTCGAGGATCTGGGTGAGCAGGACGGCGTACTCGTCGGGGGTCCGGGCGGGCACCGTCGACAATCGCCAGTGGTGGGTCAGGCCGTGGACGGGCTGGCGCTCGGCTCCGATGCCGAACCCGGCGTCGCCGGGAGGGAACGACGCGCCCTCCTGCGGTGTGAGGGTGTACAGGCCGATGACCGTCTCCGTGTTGCCGACGTCGATGGCGAGGAGCACCGCTCAGCCCCGACCCGGGGCGCCGGCCACCGCACCGCCCGCGCCGGCGGCATCCGGCCCGGCGGCCGCCCCGGCAGGGACGGCGCCGTGCACCAGCCGGCAGCGCCAGGACGGATCCGTCCCGGGATGCTCGACCCGGGTGTGCGCCCCCCGGCTCTCCTCCCGCAGCCGGGCGGACGCCAGGAGCGCACCGGCCAGGGTGCACAGGTTGGCCAGCTCGCCCAGCTCGACCGCCGGCGCCTCCCGGCCGGCCGCCGCCACCAGGCACGCCGCCTCGCTCACCGCCCCGCCGGCGGCGCCCATCGACGCCAGGCTGCGCACCACCCCGGCCCCGCCGGTCATCGCCCGCTGGAGCAGGTCCCGGAGCTTGGCCGGGTCGAGCCGTGTGGTCCCCTCCCGCCCGGCCCCCGGCCCCGGAGCCCCGCAGGTCCCGGACGCCGAAGCTTCCGGCGGGACCGCCCGGGCGCCGATGGCACCACCGGGAGCGCCCCCCGGGCGGTCGAGGTCCATGACGGCCGCCAACGCGCCGCTGGGCGTGGGCCCGTCACGCCCCGAGGCCAGCGCCTCGGCCAGGCGGGCGCCGAAGACCATCCCCTCCAAGAGCGAGTTGGACGCCAGGCGGTTGGCACCGTGGACCCCGGTGCAGGCCACCTCACCGGCCGCCCACAGCCCGGGCAGGGCGGTGGCCCCCCACAGGTCGGTGACGACGCCGCCCGAGAGGTGGTGGGCCGCCGGGGCGATCGGCAGCCAGTCGGTCGACGGGTCGAGCCCGATGGCGGCCAGCGACCCGGCGATGGTGGGGAACCGCTCGCCGAACCGCTCGAGGCCGGTGGCGTCCAGCCACAGGTGGTCGACACCCTGGGCGGCCATCCGGGCGGCCATGGCCCGGCTGACCACGTCGCGCGGGGCCAGCTCGTCGACGAAGCGGTCGCCGGCGGCGTCGCGCAGGAGCGCCCCGTGGCCCCGCAGCGCCTCCGACAGCAGCGGGCGCGGCATGGCCGGGTGGTGGAGGGCGGTCGGATGGAACTGGACGAATTCCACGTCGGCCACCGGCACCCCGGCCCGCAGGGCCATGGCCACGCCGTCGCCGGTCGCCTCCCGCGGGTTGGTGGTGACGGCGAACATCTGGCCGGCCCCCCCGGTGGCCAGGACCACCCGGTCGGCCAGCACGGCCACCGGCTCCCTGCGTACGGCCGCCGGCTCCCTGTGCCCACCGGCGGCGTCGGCGGGAGGGAGGGCCAGGACGCCGCGGCACCGGCCACCCTCGACCAGCAGGTCGACGGCGAACCACCGTTCGAGCACGGCGTCGGCCGCCGCCCGGGTCGCCGCCACCAGGGCCCGCTCGACCTCGGCACCGGTGGCCGCCCCGCCGGCATGGACCACCCGGGCCCTGGAATGGCCGCCCTCGCGGGCCAGGGAGAGCGTCCCGGACACCTCGCGGTCGAACTCGGCCCCCAGGGCGATCAGCTCCTCGACCCGGCCGGGCCCCTCGTCGACCAGCACCCGGACGGCGTCGGTGTCGCACAGCCCGGCCCCCGCCGCCAGCGTGTCGGCCAGGTGGAGGTCGGTCGAGTCCTCGTCACCGCCGAGCACGGCGGCCACACCGCCCTGGGCCCACCGGGTGGCCGCCTGGGAGAGCTCGCCCTTGGTGAGCACCCCGACCCGGCGGCGGGACCCGCCGGCGCCGGCAGCCAGGTGCACGGCGGCCGACAGGCCGGCCACCCCGCTCCCCAGCACCAGCACGTCGAAGGGGCCGGGCGTGCCGCGCTCCGGGCCCGGGCGGGACCGTCCGGCGCCTGTGCTCACGCCCGGCGGGCGGCGCCGGGCGCCCACCCGGTCGGCAGCGACCCGTCCCCCCACCCGGCCGGCGGCGGGCTGCCGGAGCCCCCTGCCTCCAACCGGGCCGACTCCTCGTCGACGACCCGGTTGGCCCGGTCGACGTGGACGACGCGGGGTACGTAGCCGGCCAGCTCGTCGGGCGCGTAGTCGGCGTAGGTGATGAGGATCACCCGGTCGCCCGGCGACACCAGGCGGGCGGCGGCGCCGTTGAGGCAGACCTCGCCCGGGCCGCCCTCGATGGCGTAGGTCTCCAGGCGCGACCCGTTGTCGATGTCGAGGACGGCGACCTGTTCGAAGGCCGAGATGTCGGCCAGCGCCATCAGCTCGGGGTCGATGCTCACAGAGCCGACGTAGTTGAGGTCGGCCCCCGTCACCGTCGCCCGGTGGATCTTCGACTTCATCATCCTGCGTCGCATCGGTCGATCCAGGCCTCTCAGCGGTCGGCGCCACGGGAGGGGGCGGGGGCAGCACCGGGGACGGGGGCGGGGCAGTTGTCGACCAGGCGCACCGGGCCGAGACGGGCGGCCACCAGGAGCCGGGAGCGGTCGCCGCCGGCCAGGCGGGCCGGGACGCGCAGGTCTCCGGCGTCGACGGCGGCGGCGTAGTCGAGGCGGGCCAGGGGCTCGGCGGCGACGACGACGGCCATGGCCGAGGACACCGCCGCCGGGCGCACCTCCCCGGCCGCCACCGCCTCCCGTCCGGCCGAAAGGGCGCGCCAGAGAACCGGCGCCGCCGCCCGCTCCGGCAGTGACAGCCGCTCGTTGCGGCTCGACAGCGCCAGGCCGTCGGGGTCACGGACGGTCGGGCAGCCGACCACCTCGACCGGGAGCGACAGGTCGGCCACCAGCCGGCGGACCACCAGCAGCTGCTGGAAGTCCTTCTCGCCGAAGTAGGCGCGGCACCGCCCGGCCAGGGCCGCCAGCTTGGTCACCACGGTCGCCACCCCGTCGAAGTGGCCCGGCCGCGACGCCCCCTCCCAGCACGCGGCGACCCCGGCGACCGTCACCACGGTGGCCGGGCGTACGGGCCAGCCGGGGTACATCTCGGCCACCGGGGGGGCGAAGACGCTGCCCGCCCCGGCCGCCTCGCAGGCGGCCAGGTCGGCCGCCAGCCCCCGCGGGTAGCGCTCCAGGTCGTCGCCCCCGTCGAACTGGAGCGGGTTGACGAAGACGGTCACGGCCACGTGGTCACACTCGCGGGCCGCCCGCTCGACCAGGGAGCGGTGCCCGGCGTGCAGCGCCCCCATGGTCGGCACCAGCCCGACGGTCCCCCCGTCCCGGCGGACCCCGTCCAGGAGCGCAGCGAGGTCGGCACCCCGGGTGAGGACCCTGACCCCGGTGGTGGTGGCCGTCACGTCAGGCCACCTTTGCCGGGGGGGAGGCGATGCCGGGGATCGGGGCGGCGGAGGCGGCGGCGGCGGCCGTGGGGGAGGCGGCGCCGCCAGGGGCGGCCAGCCGGAGAGCCAACGCCACCCCGGCTCGGTAGGCGGGCCGCTCGTCGGGCGCCAGCGCCGCCAGGTGGCGTTCGACGGTGGCGCGGTCGCCCCGGGAGGCCGGGCCGGTGAGCGCCCGGGACGGTCCGACGCGGGCGACGTCGTCCAGCGCCGCCCGGGCCAGCGGCAGGAACATGCCCAACGGCAGGCCGGCCGCCGACGCCACCCGCTCCACCTGTCCCATCAGGCCCACCAGGTGGTTGGCGGCGATACAGGCGGCGGCGTGGTACCGGTCGCGGTCGGCCTCGGCCACCTCGACCGGGATCCCGCCCAGCGAGGCCGCCATGGCCCGGGCCACCGGGTCTCCGGCCACGGCGAACGGCACCCCACCAGCCAGGCGGCGGGCGCCGGTGACCGGATCGGGAAGCGACACCAAGGGGTGCAGCGAAGCGCGCCGTCGGTGCGGCTCGAGCGCCTCGAGCCCGAGCGATCCCGACAGGTGCACCACCACGCAGCCGTCCGACGGGCGCACCGCCCGGGCCACGCCGGCCACCGCGTCGTCCGGGGTGGCCACGACCACGACGTCGACGCCCTCGGCGGCGCCTTCCAGCGGGTCCCCCCGCCCCAGCAGGCCCACCACGTCCCAGCCGGTGGCGGCGAGCGCCGAGGCCAGGGAGCAGCCGGCCCGGCCGGAGCCGATGAAGCGCACGCTGTGCACCGGGTCCTCCTTCGGCGCTCCGGCCCGTCTGCGGGTGCCGGTCGCCTTCAGCGATCGGGACCACGGGTCACCGGACACCGTGGTCGGATGTCGTGCAGATCAGAGTGTACCTACCCGGCGGACGGACCCACCAGACGCCGCCAGCCGGTCGTCCCCGGCGAGGTCGGGCGCCAGGTCGTGCAGGGGCGCCACCACGAAGCGGCGCTGCCACATCCGGGGATGCGGCACCACCAGGTCGGGCTCGTCGACCACCCGGTCCCCGACCAGCAGCACGTCGGCGTCGAGGGTCCTCGGACCGAAGCGGACGGTGCGGACCCGCCGCGCCGCCGCCTCCAGGCCGGCGCACCGTTCCAGGAGGCGCCGGGGCCCGTCGGTCGTCTGCAGCTCGACGACCATGTTGAGGAAGTCTGGCTGCTCCTCGGGGCCGCCGACCGGCGCCGTCTGGTAGAGGGGGGAGACTGCCGTCACGTCGCCGGCCCGGCGCAGGGCCGCCACCGCCCGCCGGAGGTGGCCCCGGCGGTCCCCCAGGTTGGACCCCAGGCCGAGGAACGCCCGCACCGGGCGGTCGGGGGGCGGCGGCGGGCCGCCGCCGGCGCTCACCGCGCCCGGGTGGTCGGGGGGCGCCGCCGCACCACCTTCACGCCGACCGAGCCGACTTGCAGGGCGATCGGCGGTCGGATCTTGCGGACGGTGACGGTCACCCCGACCACCCGGACGTCGGCGTCGAGCACGGCCCGGGCGACCCGGTCGGCCAGGGCCTCGAGCAGCCGGAACGACTCGCCGGACACCACGGAGGCCGCCCGCTGGCACAGGGCGCCGTAGTCGACGGTGTCCCCCAGGGCGTCGGAGGCGGCGGCCCCGGCGACGTCGACGTCGACGTCCAGGTCCAGGGCGAAGGGCTGGGCCCGCTGCCGCTCCTCCTCCAGCACCCCGTGGACCCCCATCACCCGCAGGTCCCGGACCTCGATCCGGTCCTGGACCTCGATCCGGTCCCGGTCGACCTCCCCGCCCTCCTCGCCGGGCACCACAGGCGGCCGGTCCCTCATACCGGCTGGCGGGGCGGCAGCGCGGCGGCGGTCACCACCAGCTCCCGCCCGGACGCCCCCATCCGGTGACCGACCACGTGCTCCACCAACGTGATCGCCTGCGAGCTGGCCGGCAGGCGCCCCGACCACACGAGGAAGCCCGCCGCCACGCCCATGACCCGATCCCCCAGCTCCTCGCGGTGCACCAGGATGCGCAGGCCCTCGTGGAGGGACCGGTCGAGGTCCCGGTAGCAGTCGGTCAGGACGGGGCGGGGGTCGGCGTTGGGGGCCAGCGGGTAGTGGGCGTACGCCAGCTCCCCCTCGTCGTAGGCGTAGAGGTTGTGGTGTGACGGGAGCAGCGATATCACCCGGGTGAACCCCTGCGCCCGCAGCCACAGGATCTCCTCCTGCCGGCGCACCCGGCGATGGTTGGGAGCGAAGCCGCCCGGGCGCTCGCTCACCGCCAGGCGGTCCCGGATGACCCAGGTGAAGTTGCGCGGGGGGATGCCGGCCGCCCACTTCCCCCTCATCAACCCGGCGACCCCGCGCCGGCGGGTGCCCAGGCGGACCGCCGCGTCACGCCGCCGCCGTCCCTGCCGCCGTCCCTGTCGCCGCCCGGCCGACCAGCGTCGCCGCCTGGACCGTCGGAGCGACGTCATGGACCCGGACCATCCCGGCGCCGGCGGCCATCGCCCACACCGCCGTCGCCAGCGACGCCTCGAGGCGGTCGCCGACGGCCACGGGCTCCCCGGAGGAAGCGCCATAACGTCTGAGGAACCGCTTCCGGCTGGTGCCGACCAGGACCCCGGCCGGGACCGCCGAGGCGGCGGCGACCAGTTGCGGCAGCGCCGCCAGCAGGGCCACGTTGTGGTCGCCCGTCTTGGCGAAGCCGATCCCCGGGTCGACCCACACCTCGGGACCTCCCTCGGCGACCGCCCGGGCGGCGCCGTCGAGCAGCTGGCGGGCGACCTCGCTGGCGACGTCGTCGTAGTGAGCCAGCTTGTCCATGGTCCGTGGCGTCCCGCGCATGTGGACGCAGATCCACCCGACCCCGCACTCGGCCGCCACCGGCCCGAGCCTCCCGGAGATGTCGTTCAAGAGCGTGGCGCCCGCCACCACCGCCGCCCGGGCCACGCCCGGCTTGACGGTGTCGACCGACACCCGCACGTGGGGGCTCAGGGCCTCGATCACCGGAAGCACCCGCCGGAGCTCCTCGACCTCCTCCACCGGGAGCGCCCCGGGCCGGCTGGACTCGCCGCCCACGTCGACGATGTCGGCCCCCTCGGCGATCATCTGGTGGCCGCGGGCGATGGCGTCGGGGGTGCGGAGATAGCGCCCGCCGTCGGAGAAGGAATCCGGGGTCACGTTGAGGATTCCCATGACCAAGGGCCTTTCCTCACGACGACCGACCATGGCCGTCAGCGTAGGCGAACGACCGCGCGCACGCGCCCGGCGGCGGCGACCCCCGGGACTATCGACCGTGGACGAATTGCATGGCCTCCGCCCTGGTGGCGGCGTCGGTCCGGAAGAGCCCGCGCACCGACGAGGTCACGGTGAGGGTGCCAGGCTTCTTCACCCCGCGCATCGACATGCACAGGTGCTCGGCCTCGACGACCACCAGGACGCCCCGGGGGCCGAGGGCCCGCTCGATGGCCTCGGCGATCTGGGTGGTCATCCGCTCCTGGACCTGCAGGCGGTGAGCGAACCCGTCGACCAGCCGGGCCAGCTTCGAGAGCCCGGTGATCCGGCCGTCGGCGGCCGGGATGTAGGCCACGTGGGCCCGGCCGATGAACGGCACCAGGTGGTGCTCGCACAGCGAGGAGAACGGGATGTCCCGGACCATGACCATTTCGTCGTGCCCGGCGGCGAACGTGACCGTGAGGTGGCGCGACGGGTCGTCGGACAGCCCGGAGAACAGCTCGCCGTACATGGCCGCCACCCTTCGCGGCGTCTCCCGGAGCCCCTCCCGCCCGGGATCCTCGCCGATGGCCGCCAGCAGCTCGGCCACGGCACGCTCGGCCCGGCCGGTATCGACACCCCCGGCGGACCCCACCGCCGTGGCCGGCGGGCGACCGTCGGTGCGGGGCGCCGGGTCGGTCGTGCGGGGCGCCGTCATCCGTCGGGGGCTTCGCCGAGGTACACGTGGACGTCTCGCAGGTTGCGGTAGCGCTCGCCGACGTCCAGGCCGTAGCCGACGACGAACTCGGGCTTGATCGTGAAGCCGACGTAGCGCAGGTGGAGATCGAGCCGCTGCTCCCCCTGCTTGACCAGCAGGGCGCACACGTCGACGCTCGCCGGGCGGCGGGCCTGCAGGTACTTGCGCAGGTAGTTGAGCGTGAGGCCGCTGTCGATGATGTCCTCGACCACCAGCACCCGCCGTCCGGTCAGCTCGGCGTCCAGATCTTTCACGATCCTGACCACCCCGGAGGTCCGGGTGGCGCTGCCGTACGACGAGACGGCCATGAAGTCCACGTCGACCGGCAGCTCGATGGCCCGGCACAGGTCGCTCATGAAGAGCATGGCGCCCTTGAGCACCCCGACCAGCAGGGGCGGGTCACCGGCGTAGTCGTCGGTGATGCGCCGACCGAGCTCGGCCACCTTGGCGGCGATCTCGGCGGCGGCCACCCGGACGGGGCCGACGGCCGGCGCCGCCCACCCGGCGACCACCTCGGTGGCCTCGCCCGTCGTCACCCGCCAGACCCTACCGGAGCGGCCGTCAGGCACCCGTGTGCAGGGTGGGGAAGCTCGAGCCGGGCGGGAAGCTCGAGCCGGGGCCGGGCGGCTCGAGGCGCAGCCGGCGGGACGAACGGCGGACACGCCAGCCGCCGGCCAACTCGGTGCCCACGATCTCGCCACGGGCCACCGCCAGGACCCGGTCCACCTCGGCGGCTGACGGCGGGTACCGGCCGGGGCCGGCGCGCCGGCCCCCGGAGGAGGCGGT
>JBOGGE010000165.1:0-1989 GCA_050743865.1 Acidimicrobiales bacterium | reverse complement strand
CGATGAACGCCGGGAGCACCCCTCGCACTGCGCGACGGGTCTCAGCAGGGACGGAATCGCGGAAAGCGAGCGGCTGGGTAGCGGGATGCAAATGGCCGTCTGGAATTCGCTTGTCAAGGAGCAATTGTCACAGTGACCAGGAAGCGAGCGGTCAAGGCTGGACTCGGAACCGCTTCACCGCTCGCACCGCCCGGGGGGTATCTACTGAGCGTGGCGAACGGTCCGTCACGGCGGACCACCGCCGAGCTTTACTCATCGTGCGAGAGCGCTGAAGAGCCCCAGCCCGAAGTGGCTCAGCTGGCCGAGGGAGAGCGGCCGAGCGGACGGCAATGGCCCATCGAACGTCAGCCGGAGCCCGAACGCCGGTCCCGCGGGACGGTCGGCGGGCAGCCGTGCCCGGCGGAAGGAGAGCCAGTCGCCGGGAACCAACTCGACGGCGGCACTCGGCAATCCGCGCACCACCAGCTCACGCTGGACCTCTCGGGCAACGAACTCCTCGACCGACTGCCGCCGCTTCCGGTGCCGGTACGGAACGAACGGAGTCACGCTGGTCCACCGGGTCGCCGCCGACACGTACGAGCCGCACCGGAGGTCTGCGACGTCGCCGGCGGCCGCAGCAAACACGCGGAGCGGCCGGAATCCCGGGATACCCGAGTGGAGCCGGCTGATGGCATGGAGAGCGGCGATCACCCGGGGCGGCATGCCCTCTGGTGCCCAGACGATGGCAGAGTCGAGCAGGCGATCCCCGTCGGCGTCGACTACCAGGTAATGCGCGTGGGAATGCCCGTCCTGGCGCCACTGCTCGGGCGCGGCGAGCTCGGTGGCACCCTCGATGCCGCTCCCGGGCGGGCGACCGGACAGCGTCGGCGAGGGCGGATCGCCGTACGAGGACTGCGCCGCCTGGCGGAGGACGTGACCGTAGAGCACCGTGTCGCGCAGGCCGGGGAGCACCTTGCCGTCCAACCGGAGCACCACGGCCTCGACAACCCGTGGTGGAGGCCGGATCGCTCGCGACATCGGCGGCGGCGTCGAGGCCGGCGCCACCGCGTACGGAACCCACCGGGACCCGGGAGGGCTGGTCCGGCCCTTCCTCCGCACGTCGGCCGACCGGGCCAGCAGTGACGCCTCGTCGAACGGCGCGCGAGGCACGAGGACACGAGAGGGAGGCTCCCTCAAGGTGCCGGAGCTTCCGGGCTCTGCCCACGCCGCCTCGGACGGGACGTCGGCCTCGGGGACGACCCGGGCGTCACAGACCGACTCGGCACGACCGAGGTATGGCAAGGCCTCGCACAGCCGGGAGAGCGCCGCCTCCTCCGGTGCCGTGAGGGTGCACGGCCAACGCACCAGGATCTCCTGGTCAGGCGCCACCACGATGAACGGATCGAAGACCTTGTCCGTGCTCTTGGCAGGCCCGTCGAGGTGGTCGGGCATGTAGTGCCTGGTATGGGTCTCGGCGTGGCGGGGAAGGCGGTACGACGGAGCGTCCACCAGTGATCCCAGGATCGAACGGACCACGGCTCCATCGATCTCGGGTGCCCGGTACCGCCAGGTCGCGTACAGCGCCCGGAGGATCCGCCACGGCGACGGCGGCCACTCCACGGTCCCTTCGTTGACCTGGCGCCCCCACGGGGTGGCGTGGTAACGCCCCAACGGGAACCGGAAGCCGAGCGTCACCGTCACGATGGATCCACGTCCTGGGACGAGCCGGCCTTCTTGGCGTGCTTCTTGCGGTCCCACACCACCTCGAGCGGGTTGCCGTCGCCGAGCAGTGCGCCGCAGCGACCGACGAGGTCGGCAAGCTGCTCCGTCAGATGATCGAGCGTCGGCAGCGAGCGGAGATCTGCTCCTTCGTCGATCTCCAGGTCACACGCCGTCCTCGGTCGGAACCCCCGGTCCAGCAGCGAGCGGATCTCCCAACGAGCGGCGGTCGCCAACAGCTCGGCAGCCGGGTCAACCAGGCCGTAGGAGGCAAGCTGGTCGAGGTCGAGC
>JBOGGE010000164.1:0-9286 GCA_050743865.1 Acidimicrobiales bacterium | reverse complement strand
GGCCGTTCCTGCGCGGCGCGGTGCGCCAGCTGGTGCTGGGCGCGGTGGCGGCCGTGATCACGTTCGCGATCGGTACCGCGGTCGGCGCCGGGGTTTCCTGACTGCGAGTTTCCTGACCCCGGCCGGGGCTACCAGGAGTCCGCGCCGAACGCGTCGTCCTCGGGCCCGCCCGGGCCGGAGGACAGCACCTTGAGGTCGGACTCCACCATCATCGTGATCAGCTCGCTGAACCCGGTCTTCGGTTTCCAGCCGAGCTGCTGGGCGGCCTTGGCCGGGTCGGCGCACAGCTGGTCCACCTCGGCGGGCCGGACGAACGCCGCGTCCACCGTGACGTGCTCCTGCCAGGCCAGGCCGGCCACGCTGAACGCCAGGTCGACCAGTTCCTCGACGCTGTGCGTGACCCCGGTGCCGACCACGTAATCCTCGGGCTCGTCCTGGGCCAGCAACAGGTGCCTGGCCCGGACGTAGTCCCCGGCGAAGCCCCAGTCCCGCCGGGCCCACAGGGTGCCCAGCCGGAGCTGCCGCTCATGACCGAGCTTGACCCGGGCCACCCCGAGGGACACCTTGCGGCTGACGAACTCCGCGCCGCGGCGCGGCGACTCGTGATTGAACAGGATCCCGGACACCGCGTACATACCGTACGACTCGCGGTAATTCTGGGTCAGGAAGTGCCCGTAGGTCTTGGCCACCCCGTACGGGCTGCGCGGGTGGAACGGGGTCTGCTCGTTCTGCGGGGACTCCCGCACCTTGCCGAACATCTCCGAGGAGGAGGCCTGGTAAAACCGGATCTGCGAGCCACGCGGGGTGCGCGAGGCGCTGATCCCGCTGCACACCCGGATAGCCTCCAGCACCCGGAGCACGCCGAGGCCGGTCACCTCGCCGGTCAGCTCGGCCTGCTGCCAGGACATCGGCACGTAGGAGATCGCGGCCAGGTTGTAGACCTCGTCCGGCTGCACCCGCTCCACGGCGGAGATCAGGCTGCCTTGGTCGAGCAGGTCACCACGGACCAGCCGGATATCGCCGAGCAGCTCGCGGACCCCGCGGACCCGCGGGTTGGACTGGCCGCGGACCAGCCCCCACACCTCGTACCCCTGGGCCAGCAGGTACTCGGCCAGGTAGGACCCGTCCTGCCCGGTGATCCCGGTGATGAGCGCTCGCCTCGGCATGGCGTGCCACGGTACCTCAGCGCGTACTGTTCGGCGATGTCGACCGCCGCCCTGGTGTCGTTCCGGCTGGGGGGCACCGACGGGGTGTCGGTGGAGGCGGCCAAGTGGTCGTGGGCCCTCGGCCGCCTGGGCCTGGCCGTGATGACGGTGGCCGGGGCCGGGACCCCCGACCGCCTCCTGCCCGGTCTGGCCATGGGCGCCGGCGAGCCGCCCTCGGCCGCCGAGCTGGCGGAGGCCCTGGCCGAGGCCGACGTGGTGGTGGTCGAGAACCTCTGCTCGCTCCCGCTCAACCCGGCGGCGGCCGCGGCGGTGGCGGCCTGCCTGCGGGGGCGCCCGGCGGTCCTCCACCACCACGACCTGCCGTGGCAGCGGCCCCGGTTCTCCGACCGCCCGCCGCCCCCCGACGACCCGGCCTGGCGCCACGTGGTGATCAACGACCTGAGCCGGCGGCAGCTGGCGGCGCACGGCATCGAGGCGGTCACCGTCCGCAACCGCTTCGACCCCGATCCCCCGACCGGGGACCGGGCCCGCGTCCGGGCCGCTCTCTCGGCCGGGGAGGGTGATCGCCTGGTCCTCCAGCCCACCCGGGCGCTGGCCCGCAAGAACGTCGCCGGTGGGATCGCCGTGGCCGAGGCCCTGGGCGCCGTCTACTGGCTGCTCGGGCCGGCGGAGGACGGCTACGGACCGGCCCTCGACCGGCTGGTGGCCCGGGCCCGCTGCCCGGTCCGGCTCGGGGCGGCGCCGGGTGACGGGGCGGCGCCTGATGACGGGGGGCCGCCGGGTGACGGGGGGCCGCCGGGTGACGGGGGGCCGACGAGTGACGGGACGGCGGCAATGGCCGACGCCTACGCCGCCTGCGACGTGGTGGCCCTGCCCTCGACCTGGGAGGGGTTCGGGAACCCGGCGGTGGAGTCGGCCACGCACCGGCGGCCCCTGGTGGTGGGGCCCTACCCGGTCGCCGCCGAGCTGGCGGCCCACGGGTTCGAATGGTTCGGGCTGGGCGAGGTCCACCGGCTGGCCCGGTGGCTGGACGGCCCGGATCGGGGCCTCGTCGAGCGCAACGCCGAGGTGGCCCGGCGGCACTTCGCCCTCGCCGACCTTCCCGACCAACTGGCGGCGTCGCTGGGAGACGTCCTCGGGGCCCGGTAGCCTCTCGGGTGATGGCACACCGGGTGCAGGCGGATGGGCCCGGCCGCCCCCCCGGTGCCGCCGTGCCGGGCCGGCGGCTCAGCGCCCGTGAGCGCCGGCGGCAGCTCCTGGCAGTGGCCCTGGGGCTGTTCGCCCAGCGGGGGTACCGCGCCACCACCATGGACGAGGTGGCCGAGGCCGCCGGCGTGACCAAGCCCCTCCTTTACCAGCACTTCTCGTCCAAGCGGGCGCTGTACCTGGAGCTGGTGGACTCGGTGGCCGACGACCTCCTGGCCGCCGTCGGGCGGGCCACCGCCGACGCCGACGGCCCCCGCCAGCAGGTGGAGCTCGGCTTCGCCGCCTACTTCCGCATGGTGGTGACCCACGAGTCCGCCTTCCGCCTCCTCTACGGCCGGAGCGACGCCGGCGACCACGAGCTCGGCCACGCCCTCCGCCGAGTGGAGGCGGCCATCGTCGAGGCCATCGACCCGCTCATCGCCGCCGGCCTCGACCCCGAGCACCGCCGGCTCCTGGCCTACGCCGTCGTGGGCATGGCCGAGGGCGCCAGCCGCCAGTGGTTGGCCACCCGGGCCGGCAGGGGGAACCGGAGGTCGCCGGCCACGGGCGACGGGTCGCCCGGGGCCGAGCTGGCCGAGGCGGCCGAGGTGGACCGCCTGGCCCGCCGAATGGCCGACCTGGCGTGGGCCGGGCTGCGCTCGGTGCACGCCGACTGAGCGGCGCCGGCTGCCACCGACTCGGTCACCGCTGCCATCCAATTACAGCCGCGCCGCAAGCTCCTGGCAGAGCGTCCACAGCTCGAGGGCGCAGGCGACGTAGTCCTCTTCCTCGAGCCCGGCCGGGTCGGCCACGTCCTGGTCGCCGGCGAGGTCCACCTCCGCCAGGCCGAGGGCGGCGACCCGGCCGGCCAACCCCCCCGGCCCCGGTGGGAGGTCCCGGCACAGCCGCCGCAGCGTCGCCGTGCGGGCCGCCGCCCCGGGATGGGTGCGGCGGACGTAGCGGACGTGGGCGGCCTCCATGGCCACCACCAGGGTGGCCCGGCGCAGGTCCGCTCCCACCAGCTGCCGGCTCCGGTGCCGGGACAGCGAGACGCCTTCCAGCGCCCCGACCGCGGCCAGGCCGGACCGGGTGCGCCAGCTCACCGGCATGCCGTCCACGGCATGGGTGCCGGCGGTGGACACCCGCAGCGGAGTGCCGGCGGCGTCGGCCAGGTAGGCGAGCATGGCGCCGGCCATCACCGAGCGGGTGGCATTTCCGGTGCAAAGCATCAGCACCTCTACCGGCGGCAGGTCGACGCCCGCCGCTCCCGGCTCGCCGGGTCCCGGGCCCGGGACCGTCACGACCCCGTGGACCGGGCCGGGCAGCCGGCCGCCACCGAGGTGAGGAACTCGCCGACCCGGGCGGCGAAGACGTCGGGGACCTGGTCGGGCAGCGGCACGGTGCCGCCGACCACCTCCACCACCGTTGACCCCGGCAGCGCCTCCCGCCACCGACCGACCATCGGGTAGGCGAACGGGTCGTCGGTGGCCGCCACCACCAGGGTGGGGGCCACGACCCGGCCGATCCGGGACTGGACGTCGTAGCGGTTGACCGCCCGGTGCCCTTCCTCCAACCGCGCCCCCACCCGAAGGGCGTCGGTGACGAAGCGGTGGAGGAGGTCGGGCCGCCCGGGCGGGTAGAAGCTCAGTCGGCGGCGCCACAGCTCGGTCAGGTGGCCCCCGTCGGGGCGCGCCGTCACCTCGTCGATCCCGGGCGCCGCCAGGGCGGCCGACCGCTCGCCGGGAGTCTTCAAGGGTGCCGACGACAGGACCAGCGCCCAGACGTGCTCGGGGCGCCGGGCGGCCAACTCCAGGGCCACCAGCGCGCCGGTGTGGTGCCCGACCAGGGCCAGCCGTCCCAGCTGGAGGCGGTCGACCAGGAGCTCCAGGCCGTCGGCGTAGCGTTCGATCGAGTCGGCGTCCCCGTCGGCCAGGTCGGAGGCCCCGAAGCCCGCCGTGTCGGGGGCGACCACGTCGAAGCTGGCCCCGAGGAGCGCCAACACGTCGCGGAACTCGTCCCACGACCTCGGGGTCTGGTGGACGAGCACCACCGGCGGTCGCCCGGCGACGCCGCAGCGGGCATAGTGCAGCTGGCCCCAGGGGACGTCGACGTACCCCCGGCGTAGCGCGCCGGGCGCCGCCGCGCCAGCAGCGCCCCCGGCCCGCTGCACCTACGACCCGGCACGGGCAGCGGCGCCGACAGGGCCGCCGTCGGCAGGGTCGCCCTCCCAGTGGCCGACCTCGGCTCGATCGTTGACGGCAGCCGGACGCCGGGCGATGTTGGGCAGACCAGGACGTTTGGCCTCGGATCGGACCTGGCGGCGCCGGCGGCGCCGGCGTCTGGTCCGCAGACACTCGGTCGGGCCCACGCCGAGGGCTCCGGCGTAGATGGCGACGTAGATGGTCTCGACGCACACCCGTTCGGTGCCGCCCTCGGCCACGAGGTCGGCCCAGATGGCCACAGGAGACCTGCCCAGCCTCAGCTCTGCGGTCATTCGGTCCCGAAGTGCCCCGGCAAGCGCCAGGCGACGCTGCCGAGGGCGGCACCGCTCCTTCTCTGCTCGACGCTCGGCGAGGGCGGGACGATACCTCTCCCGACCGCCGTTGGCGCTCACCTCTCGCATCACCGTGGACGGATGGCGTCCGATCCGCCGGCCGATCTCGGCCCAGGGTACAGCCCAGTCCTCGATCAGCGCAGTGCCGATCTCCTCGCGTTCGGGCAACGACAGCGGCGCTCCTGGCATCCTGGTGTCTCCATCGGTCGGTCTCGGTCAACAGCACCGGTCATCATGACCGGGACCGTGCACCGACCGATGGACCGCCCCCACCCTCACGGACTCGCTGAGGGGGGCCCGTCCTCGCTGGTCTGAGATGATCGAGCACGTGGAACAACGCATCAGCCTGGTGACCCTCGGCGTCACTGATCTCCCTCGAGCTCGGTTGTTCTACGAGAACATGGGCTGGCGCCGTGGCCAGCAACCCGATGACGAGGTCTGCTTCTTCCAAGCCGGCGGAATGGCCTTCGGGCTGTGGACCGCGCTCGGCGGTCACGGCGCTCCCGGCATTGAGCTTGCCTACAACGTCCGCACCCCCGAAGAGGTCGACGACGTGCTGGCCGAGGCCGAGCGAGCTGGGGGCACGATCGTTCGGCCAGCCGCTCGGGCGGAGTGGGGTGGAACGTCCGGTGCGTTCGCCGACCCCGAGGGCTACGTGTGGGAGGTAGCCCACAACCCCGGCTGGACGCTCGGTGACGACGGCGCCGTCCACATATAGCCCGACCCCGACCCGACCCACCAAGATTGATAACTCGTTCGCCAGCAGCCGCGCCCCCTTGGTTGCGGACATCGCTGTCTCGCAAGAGGATCCTCCGGCGACACAAGCTGCCGTTCGGACGAGGAGGTTCCGGCGCCGTCCCGTCGAGGCGATCGGCTACTACGACAGCTGCGAAGTTCGCTCGCCCGTCTGCAGGATCCAGGTCACGTCTTGCGGCGCATCACCGGCCGGCTGGGAAAGGTCCGCCCCACCTCGGCCCGGAGCGCCCGTGGAAGCTGTCGATCACCGGGCAAGCGACCTGGAGGGTCCTGGCTTCGACGGAGGCTCGCTCTATTGGACTCCAACCACCTCGTGGTCGGCCGTGTGGGCAGCGTAGAACGCCGCCTCGAACTCTGCAGGGGGCACGTAGTCGAGGTACTCGTGGAGCTTCTCGGTGTTGTACAAGTGGGCCCATCGATTCGACCGGATCACCGTCGTCGCCCCCAGCGCCCGGACCTTCGAGCCGCCCGAGCGCCTCGACGCGGTGACCGAGCTCGGAGAGCACATCGGGCGGGGATGGGAGTTCCCGACCGGAGCGAGCTTCGACAAACGATGGCACAGCTGGCCGCTCGCCTCGCCTCCGCAGCGCCCTGACCAGCTGCCCCTATTCCGCGAGTCGATTCGGCTGTGGACCGCGGCGACAGACTCGATGCATGGCCGAGACCATGAGTTTCGAATACGACGGTGATCGCGGTCTGGGCGATCGGCTCCTGGCAGCGGTGGTACGGGGCGAGAAGACGGCGACCTCGTCGCTGGCGGTGGAGTACCTGTCTGTGGAGCGCCTGCCGCGAGTCGGAGAGCGCCTGACGTTGGTGGACCACGACGGCCGCCCACACGGCGTCGTGGAGACGGCCCGCGTCACGATCATCCCGATGCACCTGGTCGGAGACGACGTCGCCCATGATGAAGGCGAGGGGTTCGCTGGCGGGACGGAGTGGCGTATGGACCACGTCGCGTTCTGGAATGAGGTGACCGACCTGGTGCGCGCCGGCGCTCGCGATCCCAACTCGCAGCTCCGTGACACCGAGCCGGTCGTGGTGCACTGTTTCCGCCTAGTCGAACCGACCGGTGGACCCGGCGTCGGATCTGACCTTGCGCGTTCCAGCACGACCATGTTCGGGCTCGACACCACGCCGGCTCCGTAGAGCACGAGCGGGTCGAGGACCAAGGACGACGTCGGCGTCTACCGGACCGGAGTACTGCATCTGGTCAGGGGACCTCGATAGATGCCACGACTGTGTATTCACTTACTGCATCCACCAATACCCCAACGACTAGGTGCTCTTGAGGGCTAAGGAGCAGCACGGTGAGGGGCACTCACACCGCCACCATCTCGTCGACGTGACGGAGTAGAGGTGACGTGAGGAGGTCGCAGTCGTTTCGGCGACACTCTCTGCACCTCAAGACAAGCTCACACTTGTCATGGACAAAGTACGAGCTACGAGCCTACCATCACCAGGGTGCGTGAAGTGCGCGCCGTCAAGGGGACAGAAGAGCACCCCGAGCCGAGCCTGGTTATGGTCGCACGGCCCGCTGACGAACCTGAAGTCTTACTGTCACATAAGATGAAAGGAGCTTCCCATGAAGCTCAGTGATGTCGTCCATGCGCTCACCGCGTACAAGCGCTCGTCCGTCACTCGTAAGAACCGGGCTGGCGATTCCCGTGTACCGCTTCTGAGATCGCGGCGCACCGCCGTGCTGGTGGTGGCCGCAGCATCGCTGCTCGGGGTGGGCACGTCGACGACGGCCGCGTTCGCCGTGGGTGGCCGACCGCCGCCTCGGCATACGACCACCCTCTTCGTGACAACCACGGGCAGCAGCTCGAAGTCGGACACCAGTTGCGTCACAGCCGGCTACGCCGCGATCCAGACAGCGGTCAACGCTGCCACGGCTGGACAGACCGTGTACGTCTGCCCGGGCACCTACGGGACACAGGTGACGATCGACACGTCCAGGATCACCCTCACGGGAGCGGGAAACGCGTCGGTGGTCGAGCCAACTACGTCGACGCCTAGCACCGTGAACGACCTCACATCTGGACAAGCCACCGTGACGATCATCGACGTCTCGCCAGGGACGACGGGTGTCACCGTCAAGAACCTCGCCGTGAACGGAAGCGGCTTACAGCCCAACTTCAAGGGGTGTGCCGACGACTTCGTTGGCGTGCTCTACCAGGCTTCTTCGGGCACGCTCGAGACAGCGACGGTCGGGACCATCGCGCTACCTCCAGCGCTTGCGGGATGCCAGGACGGCAACGCCGTCATTGTTGAAGCTGGATCCGACGGCAGGGCCAACGTCACAATCCACGGAGACACCGTCACAGGGTTCAACAAGAACGGGATCACGTGCGACGGTGCGGGTGCTAACTGCACAATCTCGGGAAATACGGTGGTAGGCCTGGGTGCCACCGCCAAGGCCGCCCAAAACGACGTGCAGATCGGGTTCGGAGCTCTCGGACAGGTGACTCACAACACGCTTCAGGACGTGGATTGGACCGGCGCGACGACAAAGTCAGAACCACAGGCGACATACGCCGCCGGTGTCCTCGTCGACGGGTCGGCAGGAGTCACGAGAGTGCAGGGCAATACGCTCACGAATGACCAGATCGCCATCGAAACCACCGACAGCAGCAGCACACTTCAGGGCAACCACATCAGCGATACACCCGGGATCTCCGGCGCGATCGGTGTGTTCGCCGTGACGTGCACAATCTACTGCTCGTACTTCACACTGAGCCCAGGTAGAGAGCAGGTGTGGGTCGCGTCGAACTCCATCACCTTCGGGACACCGACGACAGGAACGACGGGAATATGGGTCGGTGACGGTGCGGGGTCCACGACAGGTTCCCTCCTGGTGGACGTGACCGGCAACACGATCAGTGGGGCCGCGAACAACATCGTGCTTGGCTCGACCGCGAGCGGCACCGTGTCGACGTTGCCCAGTCCCCCAGGTCCCCCGTCACGGAACCCGCCCGGACCGCCTCCACGGCAGCATCCGCACCACTGACGTCAACCGGCCCCGAGCCGGCATCCCGAGCGCGGCTTGCTCTGAGACGGGCCACAGTGCGGCACCTGAGGGTCCTTCGCATCGAGGATTACTCTCGGCACTGCGGCCATGCAGCCATGCGGACCTGCTGACCTGCTGACCTGCTGACCTGCTGACCTGCTGACCTGCTGACCTGCGGGCCGTGCCGGAGACAGGTCTCTGAGAGGATGCGGAGATGACCGACCTTCTCCGAGCGCTCCTCGAGAGCTCCGCCACCTTCCTGGCGGATGTGGAGATGGCAGAGCGTGGCGACGAGCGCATCCTCGTTCGCAGCGACCGAACGGGAACGATGCAGCTCTACGAGCACGAGTCGGGTCATGGTCTCGTCCAGGTCACCGCCCTGGACGACCCCGTGGCAGTCGCGCTCTACGTCCCCGGTGAGCACAGGGCGGTGATAGAGGTCGACGCCGGTGGCGACGAGCACCACCAGCTGTACCTGGTCGACTTGGACCGGCCCCGACCGATCGCCGCGCGCGACGACCTGGAAGCCCTCACCGACGCCCCGCCCTACGGCCACCGCCTGGCCGGCATCTCGCCATCGGGGCAGCAGGCCGCCTACCTGTCGAACTGCCGCAACGG
>JBOGGE010000163.1:0-21348 GCA_050743865.1 Acidimicrobiales bacterium | reverse complement strand
GGCGAGGACCGGGTCTCGAACTTCCTCCTGTGGGAGGCGGTCGACACGCCGTTCTACGTGACGTCGGCCTTCTGGCCGGACTTCGACGGCGATGAGCTGGCGGCGGCCGTGGCCTGGTGGCGCCAGCAGGAGGAGGGGCGGGTCCCGGTGCCCGGCGCCCCTGGCGGCGTCACCTGACCGTCCGGAGGTCCTCCGCCGGAGCCCTCCCGGCCGCAACTTGACATAATGACCCTTATCGGCGGTCTGCTGGCCTGGGCCGCTCCCGACGAGACGGCGGCCGGGGTCCACCGACCCTAGTGCCAGGCCGACGATCCTGCCGTGACCGGGGTGCCCGGCCGGCCACACCGTCGGCCGGATCGAGGAGAAGGCGACGCCACCGGCTGCCCCAACGTCGGCGAGATGCCGACGGCGTCACTACGGGTAGCTCGCCGGTGGTGGGCGAGGAATGATCCCCTCCGGGGTCGAGTGCCGCCGAGGCGAGCTCGTGGTTCGGGCAGCGGTCAGAACGTCCCCGCCAGTGCGCCGAGCGCGGTGACCGGCCCATCCTTGGGGAGAGCGGCGGTGGCGACGCCGCCGTCCGTCAGCGGGCGCTGGATCGCCGTCGCCGGCGATCCGGGCCGGCCGACCGCCGGGCGCGTGCCGACGACGCCCGCAGGTGGCGCCGGAACTGGTCCACGGCCCGGTCCCGCTCCCCGGCGGCAGCCGAGGCCTGGGCGGCCAGGCGCCGGACCTCCGATCGCCCCTCTTCGATCCCCGCTTCGAGGTCGGCGGTCCGCAGCGTCAGCCGTTCGCTCCGTACCTCTGCGCCGGCGGCGCGGCGCTCGACCTCGCCCGCCCGTTCCTGCCAGGTCCTGACCTCGGCCTCGGCCCGGACCAATCGATCGGCGGCGGCTGCGCCCAGGCCCTCGGCCGTCGCCAGCTCCCTGCGGAGGCGGTCCACCTCCACCTCGATCGCTGCCCGGACCGTCCTCTCGATCGCCGCCTGGGCCCGGAATCGCTCCTCGGCCTCGGCCACGTCGGCGTGGTGGCGGAGCAGCTCCTCGTCGAGTGCCCGCTCCGCGCCCTCCAGGGCCAGGCGCAGCTCGTCCGCCTCGGCCACCTGCCCGGCCAGGGTGGCCAGACCCTCGGCCCGCCCGATCTCCCAGGCGTCACGCTCGCCGGCCAACCGGTCCTCGGCGTCGGCGGCCCGGCGGGCGGCCGACGCCGCCAGCTCCTGGGCCCGGAGCAGCTCGGCCGTGGCTCGGGCCCGCTCCTCGGCCAGGGCCGGATCCGGTCTGGCCGGTGCGGCGGCACGGTGGAGGCGCTCGACCACCTGCTCCAGGAGGTCGGCCGCCCCTGCGAGCGAGTCCCCCTCCCCCGCCGCTCCCCCTTCGGCCCCCAGCCGGCGGCGCCGGGCTTCGGCCCGGTGGGCGTCCGAGCAGTAGAGCCGGGGCCTCCCTCCCCTGCTCACCGACCGTACGATCGGCCGTTCGCAACCGGCGAGCGCACAGGTGGATTGCTGGTCGGACGTGGTCTGTCGAGTATCGGACATAGCGATACTCTAGCAATCGAACGCACCGTAACCGGGGATGGCGGCCTTCCCGGCGGCTGGCGGCGGCGCCGGCCGTCACCGGCGAACGACCGACACGCCCCCGTGACGGGCAAGCAGATCGAAGTCGCGGTCGTTGTGCAGCACCGCGATGCCGGCGCGAAGGGCGACGACGCCGATGAGGCAATTGGTCAGTGCTCGGACGGTGCCGCCGGCACGGCGGCACGCCCGGTACAGGTCGGCGGCGGCCTCGTAGGCGGCCAGTCCACCGGCCGGTACGTAATCGCATCGCCCGAGCAGCCGCCGGAGCTGGCGATGGTGGTCCGGGTCGCGCGCACCGGCCAGCACCTCCATGATCACGACATCGGTGGTGTGGAGCGGCAGGTCCCCGGCCAGACGGTCCCGGAGCGCCCAATGCGTCTCGCTCCCGGTCGCTCGTAGGTACTCCACCCAGGCCGAGGTGTCGACCAGGGTCATCGTGCGGGCCGGGCATCTCGACGCAACTCGTCGAGGTCGCCGTCCCAACCGGCTCCCTCCATGGCAAGAGCCTCGTCCCGGGTCATCGAGTCGCCGACCAGCCGCCGGAGGGCGAGGTCGACGGCGGCCCGCTTCGAGGCGAGCCCGTAGCGCCGTATGGCCTCGGTCACCAGATCGTCGTCGATGTCGATGTTGGTCCGGGCCACCACACCAGCATACACTCACATGTGTGGCCAAGTGTCACTGACCGGTGCCGCCGCGCCGATGAGTGGACGGCCGGGGCGGTCCCCCGGCGTGGTCACCGGCGGTGACGATCGAGGACCCGACCCGTTCCGTCCGGCACAGACCGCAGTACCTTGGTGCCGAGCCTCGTGCCGGCACGCCACCCCCGGGTATGGTGCGCCAACAGAGAGGGAGGTGCCGGGCCATGGGTGATCCGGTCGTCGACGTCATCGTGGAGATCCCCGGCGGGAGCCGCAACAAGTACGAGTACGACCACGAGCGTCACCTCATCCGGCTCGACCGGCGGCTGGCCACCGCCACCGCCTATCCCGGGGACTACGGGTTCGTCCCCGACACGCTCGCCCAGGACGGCGACCCGCTCGACGCCCTGGTGATCCTGGACGACCCGACCTTCCCCGGCTGCCTCGTCAGCGTGCGGGTGGTCGGCGTGTTCCGGATGCGCGACGAGGCCGGCCTGGACGCCAAGCTGATCGGGGTGATGGCCCGGGACCCGAACCGGGCCGAGATCCGCGACGTGGCCGACCTTCCCTCGCACCTGCTGGATGAGATCGAGCACTTCTTCAGCATCTACAAGGACCTCGAGCCCGGAAAGAGCACCGAGACGAAGGGCTTCGAGGGGCACGCCGCCGCCCTCGACGAGCTCACCGCCTGCCGGGAGCGGTACCGGCAGCTGCACACTTGACGAAGAGCCGGTGGGAAGGCCGGCAGCGCGTCGAGGCCGGCGGGAGGTCCGGCGGCCGGCGGGTGACCGGCCCCGGCGGCCGGCGACCAGGTCAGGGCCCGAACGGCGAGAGGTTCGATCCTGTGCCTGTGGGCCCCGATGGGGCTGTGGCTGTCGGTGTTGTGAGGCCGTTGTGTGCCTGCTCCTGCTGCTGGACCTGGTCCTGGGACTCGAGGGTGGCGGAGACCGACTTCTTCAGGTCGCCCCGGTAGTACGTCACCTGCACCTGGTCCCCCGGCTTGTGGCCCTCGATGACGGCCTGGAGCTGGTCGGCCGTGGTGATCGCCGTCGATCCGACGGCCACCACCACGTCGCCCTGCCGGATCCCAGCCTGGTTGGCGGGCGAGCCGAGCACGACCGTCTGGACGACGGCGCCCGACTTGGGGGTGAACCCGTACTGCTGGCGGAGCTGAGAGGTCAGGGTCTCGACCGCGACGCCCAGGACCCCGCCCCCGTTGACGATGGTCCCACCCTTCTCGAGCATCGGGAGCAGCGACTCGATCTTGCCCGAAGGGATGGCGAAACCGATGTTCTGGGCGCTGGTCCCGTCGGTCGTCCCGCCGGCGATGGCCGTGTTCATCCCGATCACCTGCGCCGAGGTGTCGATGAGGGGGCCGCCCGAGTTGCCCGGGTTGATGGCGGCGTCGGTCTGGATCAGGTTGGTCAGCCTCTCGGCGGCGACCGAGGCCCCGCCGGCGGTGACCGTGCGGCCCAGCGCCGAGATGATCCCCTGGGTGACCGTCGGCGTGCCCGCCGCCAGGCCGAGCGCGTTGCCGATGGCGACCACGGCGTCGCCGACCTGCGCCTTCTGCGAGTTGCCGAGGGTGATCGTGGGGAGGCCGGAGGCGCCGCGGATCTGCAGCAGGGCGACGTCTGTGGCCGGGTCGGCGCCCACCAGGGTGGCCGGCTGACGTGTCGATGTCGTCTTCCCCGACTCGGTCACGGTGATGGATGCCTTGTCGGGCCCGCTCGTCGACTCGGCCAGCTCGACCACGTGGTTGTTGGTGACGACCTCGCCGCCTGACGAGATGATCATCCCCGTGCCCTCGTCCTCCTCGCCCCTCGTCCTGACGTCGATCGACACCACGGCCGGGAGCACCTTGTGCACCAGCTGGGGAATGGTGACGCTGCCGCTGAGGACGGCCGCACCGGGAGAGGCCGACCCCTCATTGACCGTGAACGAGGGCCCGCTCCCTGTGCTGAACCCTTCCGTCACGCCGGCCCCGACCCCGGCACCGACGAGCGCGGCGACCAGGGCGACCGGGACCCATCTCCCGAACAGCTTGCGGACGCGGCGACGGGGAGGCTTGCCGGGCGGGGCGGGAGGGCCGCCGGCGAGGTCGGCACCCGGGGGCCGACCCCACTGCGGCGGCGTCCATGGGGGCGGCGTCCACGACCCCGGCGCCGGCCCCGGCTCCGTCCACGTTCGCTCCGCCCAGGCGGCTCCGGAAGGGTCCGTCGGTGCGGCTGGAACGGCCGAGGCTCCCCCGCTCCCGGGCCAGGTGGCCTCGTCGCCGGCCGAGACTCCCCCGCTGCCGGGCCAGGTGGCCTCGTCGCCGGGCTGGCCTCCCCCGCTGCCGGGCTGGGTGGCCTCGTCGCCGGCCGGGCCTCCCTCGCTCCCGGGCTGGGTGGCCTCGTCGCCGGGCTGGCGCGGGCCGAACGGTGCTCCCGCGCCCGGCTCCGCGCCGGAGGCTTCATCGGGCATTGCGACCCTCCTGGACGGGCGATCGTGGGCTCCCCTGGATGGGCGATCGAGGGCACTTCTCGACGAGCGCCGGACGGCCGAGCCGGGGCGGCGAGCAGGGAATGTCGCCGAAGCGCATCACGCGCCGACATCGTACCGGTGAACTGACCACCCGCCGTCCAGGCGCCGGCATCGCGCCGTCCAGGCCCCGGCATCGCGTCGTCCAGGCCCCGACATCGCCCGGCGTGCTGGCACGGAACGGCCACCGAGGCGGTAGCGTGACCGCCGCATGCCTCGTCGGGTCGACATCGAGCTCACCAGCCGCACCGAGGACGACACGTTCACGTGGCGGGCAGCCGGCGCCCGGCATCCCCGAGGAACGGTGGCGGCCGGGATGGTCCCCGAGGGCAGCGCGGTGGGTGACGTCGTCCGGGCGGAGGTGGAGTCGGGCCTCGACGGGCTCGAGATCGTGTCCCTCGTGAGCAAGTCCGAGAAATCCGAGGACCGCCCGACCAACAGGATCGAGGTGATCGGCGTCCCCCAGCGCGGGCCGGACGTGTCGATCAGCTACGCCCCGGGGGCCAAGCGGAGGAGGACAGGTGACGGGCCGGGGCGCCCGGCAGGCGGTCGCGGCGGCGCCCGGACCGGCGGGCGCGTGGGCTCGCCGGGTGCCGGACAGGGCCGTCCGGGACGGGGAAGCCCCCGGACCGGTGAGCGCCGACCAGGAGAGCGACCCTCGCCGGGCGTCGAGCGCGGCGGCGCCCCCGGGGCTCGCCGGGAGCGGCGGGCGCCGGTGTCCATGGCGCACCGCAACGCCCTGCTGGCCACCCTCGGTCCGCAGGAGCTGCCGGTCGCCGAGCAGATGCTGCGGGGCGGGATCCCCGCCGTCCGCCAGGCCATCGCCGAGCACGGCGGCGCCGGGGGCAACGGTCCGGCCACGGCCAACGCCGAGGCCGTCCTGGCCGTGGCCGACGGGCTCCTGCCCAAGGTCAACCTCGCCAGCTGGAAGGACCGCGCCTCGGCAGCCCAGGCGGCCGGGCGGGACCTGCGCCTCCGCGAGCTGCGGGCGGTGGTCACGTCGTCGCGGACGGTCACCCTCGACGAGGAAGCCCGGGCCATGGCCAAGGGCCTGCGCGAGGCGCTCGACCAACGGGTCACGGCATTGCGCGACGAGTGGATCACCCGGATCACCAAGGCGCTCGAGGACGGGCGGCTGGTGGACGCCCTGTCGGCCTCCTCGCGCTCGCCGGAGCCGGCGACCCGCCTCCCGGCCGACCTGGCGGTGCGCCTGGCCGAGGCGGCCGGCACCGGCATGACGTCGGAGGACGATCCGGACGTCTGGCGCTCGCTCCTTGAGGCCGTGATCGAATCGCCGGTCCGGCGCACGGTCAAGCCGACCGGCATCCCGGGCACGGCCGAGGCTCAGGAGGCGGCCCGACGGGCGGCCGGGTCGGTCCCGGAGCTGGCCAAGCTGCTCGGCCTGCGCATCCCGCCCCCGCCTCCCCGCCGGGCACCCTCCCGGCGGTCCCCGGTCATGGCAGACGGCGGTGGAGGACCAGCAGGCGGGCGGTGAGACCGGCAGCCTCGAAGAGCTGCTTGGTCATCCGGTCGCCGGGCAGTGCCCAGGCGTCGACGCCGGTGCACCCGCACTCGATGAACCACGACAGGAGCCCGGTGACGAGGGCCGTCCCCACTCCCACCTGCCGGGCGGCGGGCTCCACGTAGCAGCACTCGATCGATCCGACCGCCGGCGACCCGCCGGCGGGGGCCGGATGGGCGGGTGTGCCCGGCGCGCCGTCACCGGGCGCAGCCTGCGGGGCGATCCGGCCGGCCGCCAGCCCGACCACCTCCCGGTCGATCAGCCCGACCAGCAGGTGCCGGTCGCCGCCGGCTGCGGCCCAGCCCTCGACGAGCGCGGCCGGGCGCCCGGCCCGGACGGCGAGCAGCTCCGGCCCGCCGCGGGCCGAGCGGATCCCGTCGAGCGCCTCTGCCGCCAACTGCCGGCAGCGGGGAAGATCTTCGGGCCGGGCGGGCCGGGCGCTCTCCACCTGGACCGGACCGCAGGTCGCTCAGGACCCGGCCGAGCGCGGCCTGTCGGTCCGCCCGAGCAGCTGCTGGGCCCGGTGGAGGATGGTGCGCCGACCGCGACCGGCGGACTCGTGGCGGAAGACGGCCGCCAGCTCGGTCGGTCCCAGCCCGTCGAGCCGCCGGACCACCTGCGAGGCCGGCAACGTGTCGTACCCCGGGATGGCCAGGTCGGCGCCGGCGCCGCCGTCGATCGCGGGTCCGGGGATGCCGGTCCCGGCTGGACCACGAGGCGCGGGCCCGGTGGGCCCGGTGGGCCCCGTCCCGCGGGGAGGGGCCGGAGGGGGGGTGGCGTCCCGGGGAGGGGCCGGGGGTGACGCGGGCGGGGGTGACGGGGCCGGGGGGAACGGGGTCGGGGGTGACGCGGTCGGCGGGGAGGCACTGCGGTCGCGGTCGGGGCGGTCGAGCCGCCGCCGGAGCCGCCGCTGACCCTCGTGGACGGCGAGCTGTCCGAGCAGGTGGGCGTTGCGGACCTCCTGTTCGACCAGGGTCCGCCCTCGGGCCGCCATGCCCGGCACGTCGTCCAGCGCGCTGAGCACGGCTCCGGCCGGGGCGTACACCAGGAGGTCGAGGGCCCGGTCGGCCAGGGACCGTGGCCGGCCGTCGGAGCCGGTACCCTCGGCGCCCTCGGGACGGTCGCCTGCGGAGGGATCGCCTGCGGAGGGGTCGCCTGCGGAGGGGTCGCCTGCGGGGGTGTCGCCTGCGGGACGGTCGGCTGCGGGAGGGTCGGTGTCGGGAGCTGGATCGGGCATGGTCGTCAGACGCAGTCGCGGCAGAGGAGCTTCTTCTTGTCGGCCAGTTGGCTCGGGTGCTTCACCAAGAAGCAGGAACGGCACACGAATTCGTCCGGCTGCTTGGGCAGCACCCGCTCGTTGGCCTCGGAGCGGTCCTCGACGTCGGCCGCCTCGTCGTCGTCGGGCTCGTCGTCCACGACGACCAGGCGCTCTTTCAAGATGACGTCGAGGCTCGCCTCCACGTCCTCGTCGTCGACGTCGTCGTCCTCCTCTTCGTCCCCTTCGTCCGCCGGGCGCTCGCCGGCGGCAGGGGTGGGGGTGGCGGCGACTTCCTCCTCGTCGCCCTCCGCCTCCTCCTCTCCGGCCTCCTCCTCTTCGCCCGCCTCCTCTCCGCTCGCGCTCTCTCCCTCTCCCTCTCCGTCCTCCTCGTCGTCGTCGAGGTCGGCAGGCTCCTCTTCGTCGAGGTCGGCAGGCTCGTCGTCGATGTCGAGGTCTTCGTCCAGATCTTCGAGGTCGTCCGGGATCGAGACGTCGTCCAGATCGTCTGGCATGGTCGCCTTTCCAGTGGGGATGTGCCGCGGGAGCATAGACGTTCGGCGCGCGGCGTCAAGCAGGGTACGGCACGTCGCACCGGCCGCCCTGCGGCGGTCCGGGGCGATCGGCGATCACGTCCCGGAGGCGGCCGGGCCCAGGGGGTCTTTGGGGTCATCTCGCCCGGTTCGGGATCGGTTCCCGAGGGCGAGGCGTTCTCTACTCGACCTCCTGGGCCTCGCTCCGCCTCTCACAACATCCCCCCCGTCGGCGACCCCGCCGTCCGGGGCCGTCCCTTCGGGGCGTCTGGGACTGGCCGAAGAATAGGCAAGGGACGGGCCGCCTCGTCAAGGAGCAAATTGACGGCGTGACCAGGGGGGACAGCCGTCGCTCCTGGTCACGGGGTCGCGGCGTTGCCGCCAGCGCCACCGGCCTCGCCCGGCGGCTCGCCCGGTACCTCGCCGGCCTCACGCGCCATCCGGCGGGCCTCGGCCCGCCGCTCCGACTCCAAGCGCTCCAGGTCGTGGCTCCCGTGGTCGACGAAGCCCATGGCGGCGGCGATGCCGTGATGCCCGGCGACCTCGTCGATGGCACGGTGCATGGCCTGGGCGACGCGCCGGTAGCTCGGATGACCCTGCGGTCCCGAGCGCAGCTCGATCAGGTGGACCGCCTCCCGGGCGTTCATCTGGAGGGCATAGCGGATCCGGTGGGCGAGGGAGACGGCGTAGGTCGCCTCGGCCGGGAGCTCGGCGGCCAACGTCTCGTAGAGCGCGGCCGAGCGGGCCATCGACTCGGCGTACGGGGCAGCCTCACCGGCCTCCGTCACCAGCTCGGGGAGCTCGTAGCCCCACGACACCGACAGCGGCTGCCACTCCACCGTGAGCATGCGGTGCCGCTGGAGGTCGCGGAAGGCTCCGTAGTCGGTCACCAGCTCGAAGCGGTACCCCGTCCGCTCGAACGCCCGTCCCGGGCGGTGCCGACGGTTCCGGCGGTCGCCGACGTAGGCGGCCATCAAGGCGGCGCGGTCGTCGGCCCCCAGCCGGCGCACCAGCTCGAGCGCCCGCTCCTCGGACACGTCGAGGTGGGGGAAGCAGATGGCGGCCAGCACCTTGTCCTCGCCTTCGGGGTCGAAGTCGACCAGGCGCACCACCGCCCCCGGTTCGCCGGGGCGTCCCGTGTCCCCGGTGGTACCGCCGCCACCCCGGTCCGGGGCCAGGCGGTCGAGGACCCGGGCCGTCTCCCGGCGCGTGGCCGCCAGGTAGGCCGACCACTCGCCACCGCGCTCGGGGACGTCCACCCGCTGGAGGAACGAGGGGATCACCTTTCGCAGCTCGGTCAGCATCAGGTCGGCGTACTGGCGCGCCTCGGGCAAGGGGTGCGACCGCATCTTGAGGAGCAGCAGCTCGTAGGACTGCCCGCTCCCGTAGATGCCGACGTTGGAAAGCGAGGCGGCCGGGAGGATCCCCCTGGCGGCGTCGAGCGCCTTGGCCCGCACCGCCTGGCGGTGGACGAAGTCGGAGTCGTCGGGCCGGCGCGGGTGGCGTGAGGTCAGCCACGTCACCAGGCGGGGCAGGACGGCGGCATAGGTGTCGAACATCCGGTCCATCTCGCCGACGTAGCGGGCGCCCAGGGGCGACTCGAGGACGGCGGGCGGGCGGTGGTAGCGGTAGTGGCCGTTCGCCAGGCGGCGGTCGTAGCCGATGTAGCGGGTCGACTGCTCCAGGTAGGCCATCAGCCGGCCTCGCTCGAGCACCTTGGTGAGCACGTTGGACGCCTGCTCGCAGGCCAGGTGGACGCCGCCGAGCTGCGCCACCGAGTCGTCGCCGTACTCGACGAACACCCGGTGATAGAGGTCCTCGGCCCGCTTCAGCCCCACGGTGGCGTCGACCGTGGCGTCGCCCGAGATGTCGAGGTCCCCGACGAACTCGTCCAGGAACAGCCGCCGGAGGCTCTTGGCGGACCGGGAGTAGCGGGCGAACAGCGCCCCCTTCACCACCTCGGGCAGGTTGACCAGGGCAAACACCGGCCGGTCGAGGTTGGTGAAGTACCGCCGCAGGACGGTCTGCTCCTCGGCGGTGAACGTCTCCTCCACGAAGGGGAACATGGGCGCGCAACTCTAGGGCCGGGGGTGGCCGGCGGTGGCGGACCGTCCGCCGTCGCTGCCGCCGCTCCCGGCAGCCGGGCTCCCTCCGGCCGCCACCACGTCGCGCCGCAGGAGGTCGACGGCCTCCGCCGCCGCCGCCGACGTCGCCCCGTCCTCGGCCACCGCCGCCACCTGCCCGGCCAGGTCGACCAGCTGCTTCACGGTGCGGACGAAGTCCCCGGGCGCCACCTCCCCCACGTCGTGCCCGGCCACGGCCAGGACGGTCCCCAGCGATGCCCCCCGCGCCCAGGCGGTCACGGCCGTCGCCAGGCCGGGCTCCGGCTGGCGGGTGCGCGGCACCAGGTGCACCTCCTCGACGGCCCGGATGCGCTCGGAAAGGCCGGTCAGGACCCCCAGCCGGTCAGCCAGCTCCCGGCGGCGGCGGTCTCCGAGCCGGTCGCCGCCGAGCCCCCTGCCCCGCCGGAGGTGGGCCGGCCCGGCGGCGGTCACGATCCTGGCGCCACCGGGCTCGCCGCCTCTCCCACCCTGGCGCCGCTGGCCGGCGGCGGCGCCGAAGGTCCGCCGGGCCCTCCGCCGCTCGAAGACCACGGCCGAGAGCACCCCGGCCAGCACCGACGGCTCGGCCCCGTCCAGCACCCCGGTGCCGAGCGCCTCGGCCACCAAGAGGTCCGACTCGTGGTAGACGCGGGCCAGCCGGGTCCCGGCCGCAGACAGCCGCCACCGGTCGACATAGCCCGTCTCCTCCAGCACGGCCAGGCGCCGACCCAGATGCTCGACCAGGAGGCCGCGGCCGCTCCCCGACCGCTCGGCGCCGCCGTCGGCCTGCCACTGGGCGAAGGAGCGCCGCAGGACGGCGAGGGCGGTCGGGCGGTCGAAGCGGGCCACCAGGTTGACGGCGAGGTTGTAGGTGGGCCGGAAGGTCGACCGGAGGTCCGGGGGCGGGGCGACGGCCACCCGGGCCATCTCCGCCACCGGCGTCCTCGGCGCCCACAACACGACGGCGTGGCCCTCCCGGTCCAGGCCTCGCCGACCGGCTCGCCCGGTCAGCTGGGCGTACTCGCCCGAGGTCAACGAGGCCCGCCCTGCCGCGCCAAATTTGTCGAAGCGCTCGATGGCGACCGTGCGCGCCGGCATGTTGATGCCCAGCGACAGCGTCTCGGTGGCGAACACGACCTGGAGGAGGCCGGCGGCGAAGCACTCCTCGACCGTCTCCCGGTAGGCGGGGACGAGGCCGGCGTGGTGGGCGGCGATCCCGCGCTCGAGGCCCTCCAGCCACTCGGGGTACGCCAGCACGGCCAGGGCGTCGTCGCTGAGGGTGTCGACGTGGTTCTCGGCCAGGCGGCGGATCTCGGCCCGCTGGCGGTGGTCGGTGAGGCGGAGCCCGTCGCGCAGGCACTGCCGGACGGCGTCGTCGCAGGCGGCGCGGCTGAAGATGAAGACGATGGCCGGCAGCAGCTCCCGGTCGTCGAGCGCCTCCACCAGCTCCGTCCGCCTGGGCGTGCGGACCGGCGACCTCGGTCCGACGCCGCGCCCGGGCCGCCATCGGCCGGTCGGCTGGCTGCGGACGGCGCGCTGCGCCAGCTGGTCCAGCCGGAGGGCCTCGCCCCCGGGCCGCCCGTCGGAGAGGAGGGGCACCAGGTCGGTGCCGTCGTCGGCGGCACCGACCCCCCGCCGGTGCACGGCCACGTGGTGGCGGAGGAGGACCGGGCGGCGCCGCTCGACCACCACGTCGGTGGGGCCCCGCACCGAGGCCAGCCAGGCGCCCAGCTCCCGGCTGTTGGCCACGGTGGCGGACAGGCACACGAACGTCACGTCCCCCGGGGACAGGACCAGGACCTCCTCCCACACCCCGCCCCGGTAGGGGTCCTGGAGGTAGTGGACCTCGTCCAGGACCACCGTGCGGAGGCCGGCCAGCAGGTCGGAGCCGGCCAGCAGCATGTTGCGCAGCACCTCGGTCGTCATGACCACCACCGGGGCCTCGGGCCGGACCGCCACGTCGCCGGTGAGGATGCCCACCCGCTCGCTGCCGTGGGCCGCCGCCAGCTCGGCGTACTTCTGGTTCGACAGGGCCTTGAGCGGGGTGGTGTAGAAGGACTTGCCGCCGGCCGACAGCGCCCGTTCGACGGCGTAGGCCGCCACCAGCGTCTTTCCCGACCCGGTGGGGGCGGAGACGAGGACCGAGTGCCCGGCGTCGAGGGCGTCGAAGGCCTCGACCTGGAACGGATCGGGAGGGAAGGCGATGCCGCCGAGGAAGCGGCGGCGGGCGGCGCCTTCCCCCCGGCGGTGGGGACGCGGGCCGGTGGCCGCCGCGCCGGTGTGTCGGTCACCGGGGCGGTCGTCGCCCAAGGCCTCGGGGGTCAACGCCCGAGAAGCTTCCCGATGCCGATGGCGGAGAAGTAGAAGGCCACCAGTGGCACGGCCAAGGCCAGCATCGAGAAGGGATCCGAGCTCGGGGTGAAGACGGCGGCGGCCAGGGTGATGCCGATGACCGCCCAGCGCCACCAGTGCAGGAGCTTGGCCGGCGTCACCACCCCGGCCAGCTCGAGGGCGACCAGCACGACCGGGAACTCGAAGGTCAGGCCGAACAACGCCATCATGAGGAGGATGAGGCTCAGGTAGCTGTTCGGGTTGAGCAGCTCGTGCAGCTGGGGACCGCCGACGTCGACCAGGAACCGCAGGGCGTGGGGGAAGACGGCGTAAGCGGTGGCGCAGCCGCCGAGGAAGAGGAGGACCGAGCAGCAGACGAACGGCACGGCGTAGCGCTTCTCGTTGGGCCGCAGGCCCGGCGTGATGAAGCGCCAGATCTGCCACAGGATGATCGGAGAGGCCAGCACCAGGCCGCCGAAGGCGGCCATCTTGAGCCGGAGGGCCAGGGGGTCGAGCGGCCCGGTGACGTAGAACAGGCAGTCGTGCGGGTTGACCGTGCAGTACGGGTGCTGCAGGAGCCGGAGGAACCAGCCGTAGAAGACGGCGGCCACCACTCCCCCGGCCACGAAGGCGACGACGGAGATGACCAGGCGGCGCCGGAGCTCGCCCAGGTGCTCGGCCAGGGTCATGGCGTCGGGACCCGGGCGCACCCTCCGGGGCGGCCGCGAGCGGCCCAGCAGCGGGATGGTCATCGCCGCACTTAGTTCAGGCCGGGGTCGTCGAACGCCTGGAGGCTCGTCGGCACCGGGCCGGGGCGGCCGCCGGCGGACGCCGGTCGGGCGTGGCCGTTGGCGGCCACCGGAGGGGCGTGGCCGTTGGCGGCGACCGGAGGGGCGTGGCCGTTGGCGGCCGCCGGCCGGGCCAGCGGGGCCGGCACGTCTGTGGGGCCCAGCGACGGGGCCGACCCGTGATCGGTCGCCGGAGGGTCGTGGCCGTCCGCCGGCAGGTGGGCCAGCTGTTCGAAAAAGGTGACCGGGGACCGGGCCAGCCGGGCGATGTCCTGGGTCGACGGGAGGTCAGGGATGTTCCGGCGCACCTCGTGGTCCATCCGTTCGTACAGGTCACGGAGGCGACGCCAGCCGGCACCCATCTGGCGGGCCACCTCCGGCAGCCGTTTCGGGCCGAGCAGCACCACGACCACGAGGAAGACGACGAAGAGCTTGACCGGGCTGAGGTCCAGCATGCACCCCGGATCCTACCGAGGGCGCGGTGGAGGTTCCGCCCGCCCGCTGTGGCGCCGGGCCGGGGGCGAGCCGGCCGGGGGCGAGCCGGCCGGGGGCGAGCCGGCCGGGTCAGAAGAACGAACGCAGGTCGGACGGCGGCCAGACGATCAGGTCGACCTTGCCCACGAAGTAGGAACGGCTCACCGTCCCCCACATCCGGCTGTCGCACGAGATCCGGCGGTCGTCGCCCATCATGAAGTACCGGCCGGGCGGCACCGTCGTCGGGCCGAACGTCGACGTGTAGGTAGCGGCGGTGGGTGTGAACATGTGGACCGTCTTGGGCAGCCACGGCTCCTGCAGCTCCCGGCCGTTGACGTACATGTGGCCGGCACGGGCCGACACCACATTGCCGGGGAGCCCGATCACCCGCTTGACCAGATCAGGTACCGGCGCCCCACCGCAGTTCTCCGCCGGTGGCCGGCGGAAGACCACGATGTCCCCGCGGTGGACGGAGTGGAAGTCGTAGGAGAGCTTGTCGACGACGATCCGGTCCCCCGCCTTGAGCGTCGGGTACATCGATGTCGAGGGGATGTAGAAGGTCTGGGCGACGAAGGTTCGCACCAAGAAGGCCACCACCACGGCCAGGACCACGATGACGGCCCACTCGGCCAGCCAGCGCCCGGGTCGGCGCTCACCGGCACGTCGGGCCGGCCCGGGCCGCTCCCCTGGCTCGCCGGGGTTCTCCCCGGCGTCACCCTCGCCCCCGGCGCCGTCGGCCGGACCCGGTACCGACTGGCCGACCGCGGTACGCACGCCGTGCTCGTCTGCGGGCGCGGCGTCTCCCTGCGGGTCACGGGCCATTGGCAGTGGAGGCTACCGCCTTGCCCCCGACGCGTTCGATCACGGCGACGGCGGGCGCGCCACGGCCGGGGCGTGAGCCCCGGCCGTGGCGTCCCTCTCCCCCTCCTGTCACGGGCGTCCCCCTCGCCCGCTCGCCTTGAGATCACACCAGCTTCAGCACCAGTGACGGCGCCTGCTGGGCCTGGGCCAGCATCGAGATGCCGGTCTGCATCAGGATCTGGTCCGTCGAGAACGTGGTCATCTCCTGGGCCATGTTCACGTCGGTGAGCTGGCTGTCCGCCGCCTGGAGGTTCTGCTGGCCGACGGTCAGGTTGGCCACGATGGCCTGGAGCTCGTTCTGGATGGCGCCCACTGTGGAGGCGACCTTGTCCACGGTGGCGATGGCGGCCTGCACGGAGCTGACTGCGCTGGCCGCCTTGGTGGCTGTTGTGATCTCGACTGTGGTGGTCTTGATCCCGAGAGCCCCGATTGTCACCGCCGAGATGGCCAGCTTGATCTGCTGGTTGATGTTGTCGAAGGCCCCGACCTGCAGGGTGCCGACGAACTGTGTCGCCGTGACGCCGCCCTTGCCCAAGAGGAGCTGGCTGGTGCCGAAGGTCGTCGTCTGGGCGATCTCGTTGATGTCGGTCTGGAGGTCCTTGAACTCGGACTGGTTGGCGTCGAGCGACGTGGTTGTCTGGGTGGCGCCGTTGGCCGAGGTGAGGGCCAGCTGGTCCATCGTCTGGAGGATCGTCGAGATCTGGGTCAGCGCCCCCGAGGCGGTCTGGATCAACGAGACCCCGTCCTGGGCGTTGGCGATGGCCGTGCCGTAACCGTTGGCCTGGGACTCGATCGCCTGGCTGATCACGTACTGGGCCGGCCCTGTGGCGGCGTTCTGGATCTTCAGGCCGGACGACAGCCGCTGGATGGCCGTCGACATGCTGGCGTCGGTGGCGTTCAGGTCGTTCAGGGCCTGGGTCGCCGACAGGTTGGTGTCTACCACCAGAGAAGACATCCCTATCCTCCTCCTGCTGGACGGCCCGCACCCTTCGTGTGCCGCCGTCTTCGTCGTGCGCCCCACCGGTTGGTGGGACGCCTCTCTATCGGCGCCGCGGTGTACGGACTTTAGGGATTTGCACTGGCCATGGCGCCGACCGGGGGGCCGGCCGGGGGCGCCGGCCATGACCAGGCCGGGGCGGGCTGGCGGCCCCCGTCAGAGCGACGCGATGAGGCGCTCGACGCGATCGTCGTGCGACCGGAACGGATCTTTGAGGAGCACAGTGCGCTGGGCCTGGTCGTTGAGCTTCAAGTGGACCCAGTCCACCGTGAAATCGCGCCGGCGCTCCTTGGCCCGCCGGACGAAGGCGCCGCGCAGGCGGGCCCGGGTGGTCTGCGGCGGGTCGGTCATGGCAAGGGCGATGTCCTCGTCGGTGCAGATACGCTCCACCTGGTCCCGGCCCTGCAGCTTGTAGTAGAGGCCGCGGGAACGGTCCACGTCGTGGTAGGCCAGGTCGACCAGGGCAGCCTTGGGGTGAGACAGGGGAACGCCGTGGCGCTGCCGGACCTGCTCGATGAGCCGGTACTTGGCCACCCAGTCACACTCACGCCACAGCGACAGCGGATCGGACTCGATGCCCTTCAGGCAGTGCTGCCACATGTCGAGGGCCCGGTCCTGCTCGGCACCCAGCCCCTGGCGATCGCGGAAGCGCAGCGCCCGCTCCAGGTACTCGGCCTGGATGTCGAGCGCCCGCATCTCGCGGCCGTTGGCCAGCCGCACGCGACGTTGGCAGGTGATGTCGTGGCTGATCTCACGGATGGCGCGGATCGGGTTCTCCAGGGTGAGATCGGGCAGGACGGTGCCCGAGTCCTCCAGCATGGACAGCAGGATGCTGGCGGAACCGATCTTGAGGAAGGTGGCGTACTCGCTCATGTTGGAGTCCCCGACGATGACGTGGAGGCGCCGGAACCGTTCGGCGTCGGCGTGCGGCTCGTCACGGGTGTTGATGATCGGCCGGCTCCGCGTGGTGGCCGACGAGACCCCTTCCCAGATGTGCTCTGCCCGCTGGCTGAGGCAGTAGACGGCGCCGCGGGCCGTCTGGAGGACTTTCCCGGCACCGGCGAAGATCTGCCGGCTGACCAGGAAGGGGATGAGCACCTCGGTGTAGCGGTTGAAGTCGTCGTTCCGTTCGGTGAGGTAGTTCTCGTGACAGCCATAGGAGTTGCCGGCCGAATCGGTGTTGTTCTTGAACAGGTAGACCTCACCGCGGATGCCCTCGTCGCGCAGGCGAGATTGGGCGCCGGCCACCAGCTGGGAGAGGATCCACTCGCCGGCCTTGTCGTGGGTCACGAGCTCGGAGATCCGGTCGCACTCAGGGGTGGCGTACTCGGGGTGGCTGCCCACGTCGAGGTAGAGCCTGGCCCCGTTCTCGAGGAAGACGTTGGAGGACCGCCCCCAGCTCACCACCCGCCGGAAGAGGTACCTCGCCACCTCGTCGGGGCTGAGCCGGCGCTGCCCCCGGAGGGTGAACGTCACCCCGTACTCGTTCTCGAGCCCGAAGATGCGCCGGTCCACATGGCCACCGTAGCGCCGGGCCCCCGCCGGCCCGGCTACCGCTCCGGAGGGGCCTCCGGCGGGGGCTCCGGAGCGGGCTCCGGCGTCTCGCCACTGGTCCGGCGCCCGGTCGAGGTCTTCCCGGCCGGCCCGGGCTTGGTGCGGCCCTTCGTCCCTCCGCCGGCGGCGCCCCGGGCCACGGCGGTCGAGAGATCCTCGTCGGTCACCCGGCGGAAGGCGCGACGTCCGTTGGCCCGGCTGAGCACGGCCACTTCGAGGTCGTCCATGGCCAGGGTGCGGTCGGGCCCGGACAGCGCCGCCACCGTGCGGTGGACCGCCTCGGCCAGGTCGCGGTCCGACCGCCAGTCCCGGGCCATCCGCTCGGCGATCGCCTCGGCCTCGCCACCGAGCACAGCGAACCGGTCCTCGTCGGTGATGGTCCCCTCATAGGCGACGTGGTACAGCTGGTGTGGCCGGCCCTGGATGCCCAGTTCGGCCACCAGGATCTCCACCTCCAACGGCTTCATCTCGTGGGTGAAGACGTTCCCCAGGAACTGGGCGTAGAGGTTGGCCAGCGACCGGGCGTCGACATCCTCCCGGCTGAAGGCGAAGCCCTTGGAGTCGGCATGCCGCACGCCGGCCACACGGAGCTGGTCGTACTCGTTGTACTTGCCGACGCCGGCGAAGGCGATCCGGTCGTAGATCTCACTGATCTTGTGGAGCGAGCGTGACGGGTTCTCGGCCACGATGAGGACCCCGTCGGCGTACACGGTGGCCACCAGGGAACGACCGCGGGCGATGCCCTTCTGGGCGTACTCGGCCCGGTCCTTCATCACCTGTTCGGGGGCGACGTAGAACGGCATGGTCATCCGGGCTCACCTCCGCCTCTGACGCCCCCGACAGCCTCGCGCTCGGCCCGGCGGCGCTCGATCAGCGTCGAGAACGTCCGGGCGACCTCCTCCTCGGGGACCGGGGCGTAGCCGTCGGCCGTGACCACCGCCAACAGCGGGTAGATCCCCCGCACGAGGTCGGGACCCCCGGTGCCGGCGTCCTCGTCGGCCGCCTCGTAGAGGGCGCGCACGGCCAGCTCGACCGCCTCCCGCCGGTCCATGCCCTCGCGGAATCCGAGCTTGATGGTCGTGCGGGCATCCCGGCCGCCGGAGCCGGTGGCCTGGAAGTCGGCCTCCTCGTAGTGGCCGCCGGTCACGTCGTAGGTGAAGATCCGGCCCGTTCCCCGGCGCTCGTCGTAGCCGGCGAAGAGGGGGACCACGGCGAGGCCCTGCATGGCCAGCGGCAGGTGCTGACGGACCATCTGGGCCAGTTGGTTGGCCTTGCCCTCCAGGCTGAGGCTCACCCCCTCCACCTTCTCGTAGTGCTCGAGCTGGGTCTGGAAGAGGCGCACCATCTCCACCGCGAAGCCGGCGGCTCCGGCGATGGCGACGGCCGAGTACCGGTCGGCCGGGAACACCTTCTCCATGGCCCGGTGGGCGATGGCGTGGCCCTCCGTCGCCCGGCGGTCCCCGGCCATGACGATGCCCTCGGCGAAGCGCAGGGCCAACACCGTGGTGGCATGGCGGATGGCCGGGGCGAGCTCGTTCACCGGCGGCATCGCCGGCACGCCGCTATGGCGAAGGAGGCTTGCGAAGTCCGGTCCGGGATCGTCGGTTGGCGGGAAGAGCGGAAGCGCCACCGGTGGCTACTGCCCGCCCTTCTGGACGTAGTTGCGGACGAACTCCTCCGCGTTGTCCTCGAGCACCTCGTCGATCTCGTCGAGCAGGTCGTCCAGCTCGGCCTTCAGCTTGTCTCCGCGCTCGGACGTGGCCGGGGTGTCCTCGACGACCTCTTCCTCGGTGCGTGCCGGGGCGCTCTTGCGCTTGAGCTCTCGTTCTGCCATCTCTTCGTCCCCTCGTGAGCCCGTCGATCTAGGCGCTCAATCGGTCCAACAGCTCCGCCGGGTTGGCGCTCGCCTCCAGCAGCGCCTCCGTGTGCGCCGCCGTCCCCTTGAGGGGGTCCATCATAGGGACGCGCCGGAGCGGATCGGTGCCCAGGTCGAAGACCAGCGAGTCCCAGTTGGCGGTGACCACCGCCTGGGGCCATCGGGCCAGGCACTGGCCCCGGAACCAGGCCCGGGTCTCGCGGGGCGGCTCTGTCACCGCCCGGATCACCGACTGGTCGTCGACCAGCCGCTCCATCCCCAGCCGAGCGTACAGCGACCGCTCGGGACGCAGGTCGTGGTACTGCAGATCGAGGGCGGCCAGCCGCCCGTCGTCCCACGCACAGCCGTGCCGTTCCCGGTAGCCGACGACGAGCTGCTGCTTGGCCACCCAGTCGAGCTGCTTGGAAAGCGACGCCGGCTCCTGTTCCAGAGCCTGGAGGACGGCCTCCCACCGGTCGATGACCATCGACCCGACCTGCTCGTCCCCGAGGACGGCCAGCCCCCGGTCCTCGGCGTACTTTCGCGCCGCCGTCAGCAACTCCCACTGCAGCTCGATGGCGGTGGCGGTCGATCCGTCGGCCAGGGCGATGGGGCGCGACAGGGTGAGGTCGGTCGACACGTGGTGCATGGCCCGTACGGGATCGGCCGGGGTGAGATCCCGCTGGGGTGACACCTCGTCCTCGACCATGGCCAGGACGAGCGCGGTGGTCCCCACCTTGAGCAGGGTCGAGACCTCGGACAGGTTGGCGTCGCCCACGATCACGTGGAGCCGCCGGAACCGGTGCGGGTCGGCGTGCGGCTCGTCCCTGGTATTGACGATCGGTCGCTTCAGCGTCGTCTCGAGCCCGATGACCTCCTCGAAGAACTCGGCCCTCTGGGAGATTTGAAAGGTCACGTCGCTGCGTGCCAGCCCCTGGGTCTCGGACCCGACCTTGCCGGCACCGGTGAAGATCTGGCGGCTGACGAAGTGCGGGATGACCGCTGCGGCCACCTTGGCGAAGGGCACGGACCGGTCGACGAGGTAGTTCTCGTGGCACCCGTAGGAGTTGCCCTTGCCGTCGGAATTGTTCTTGTAGACCACGACCGGCGGCGCGTCGGGGTACAGCCGGGCCGCGGCCCGCATCGACCGCCGGAGGATCTCCTCGCCTGCCTTGTCGTGGCGTACCAGGGTGAGCGGATCGGCGCACTCGGGCGTCGAGTACTCGGGGTGGGCATGGTCGACGTAGTAGCGGGCACCGTTGGTGAGGACGGTGTTGGCCAGGTGGGTCTCGACCATCGGCGGCATCGAGCCCTCCCGGGAGAAGCCCCGGGCGTCGTTCCCCGGTGTCTCGTCCTCGAAGTCCCACCCGGTACGCCGGTCGGCCTCGGCCGCGTAGGCGTTGACGAGGATGGACGACGCGGCGATCGGGTTGCTGTCCGGCCCGGCGGTGTGGATGCCGTACTCGGTCTCGATCCCGCAGACCTTCGGAGTGGCCACCGGCCCGACCCTAACCGGCTCGCCTAGAGGTACTGGCCGGTGCCGACCCGTTCGATCGCCCGGCCGCCCCGGACGTCGCGGTCTTCGCTGAGGAGCGTTCGTACGTACACGATCCGCTCGCCCTTCTTTCCCGAGATGCGGGCCCAGTCGTCGGGGTTGGTCGTGTTCGGGAGGTCTTCGTTCTCCTTGTACTCCTGGCGGATCGACTCTAAGAGGTCCTGCGCCCGGATGCCGGAGCCCTGACCGGCGATCTCGCGCTTGATCGCCAGCTTCTTGGCCCGCCGGACGATGTTCTCGATCATGGCCCCGGAGGCGAAGTCCCGGTAGTAGAGGACCTCCTTGTCCCCGTTCTGGTAGGTCACCTCGAGGAACTTGTTCTCGTCATCGGCCCGGTACATGTCGGTCACCGTCGTCTCGATCATCGCCTGGGTGGCCTTGCCGGCATCGCCACCGCCCAAGCGCTCGACGTCGGCCGCATCCAGCGGGAGGTCGGCCGTGAGGTAGCGGGAGAAGATCTGGGCCGCCGCCTCGTCGTCGGGGCGCTCGATCTTGATCTTCACGTCGAGCCGGCCGGGCCGGAGGATGGCGGGGTCGATGAGGTCCTCCCGGTTGGAGGCTCCGATCACGATCACGTCGCGGAGGGTCTCCACCCCGTCGATCTCGGCCAGCAGCTGGGGGACGATCGTAGACTCCATGTCGGAGCTGATGCCGGTGCCTCTGGTGCGGAAGAGCGAGTCCATCTCGTCGAAGAAGACGATGACCGGCACGCCCTCCTCGGCCTTCTCCCGGGCCCGCTGGAAGACCAGGCGGATCTGGCGCTCGGTCTCCCCCACGTATTTGTTCAGGA
>JBOGGE010000162.1:0-24587 GCA_050743865.1 Acidimicrobiales bacterium | reverse complement strand
CGGCCAGGGACATCCCGACCTCCCAGGCCAGCGGCGTGGGGATCGCCTTGGGATCGACCGAGTAGAAGTTGCGCCCGGTCGGCAAGACATGGGCCATCCCGCGGGTCGGGGCGCCGCTCGGCCCGGGCGGCACGAACCGCCCGTCGAGGGCGGCGAGGACGGCACCGACCTCCCCGGTGGTGGCCCGCAGGGCGGGCACCAACCCGTCGCACACCCACCCGAGCACCCGGCGCAGCCCGGCCAGGGTGTCGGGGTCAGGCGCGGAGTCGGGCGCCGAGTCGGGCGCCGAGTCGGGCGCCGGGAGGCCCAGGTCGGCCGGGACCGTCCACCCCGCCGAGCGGCACCGGGCCAGGAGGTCGAGGCAGGCGTCAACCACCCGGTCCAGCTCGGACCGCCGGCCCGGGTGGTCCCCGTCGATCGAGGCCCCGAGCGCCCCAGCCACCAGCGCCCGCAGCGAGGGCAGGCCTGCCTGGGGCAGCCGGGTGACGGCCTCGATCATGTCGAGCTCGGCCTGGCCGTCCGGGGGCCGGCCGAGGACGTGGAGCCCGCCACGGATCTGCGCGTCCTTGAGCTCGCACAGGTAGCCGTCAACCTTGAGGACCAGGTCGTCGAACGCCGGGTCGTCGAACGACGGCCGGGCGGGGGCGACGCCCGGCCCGGCGGCGGGATCGGCGGGGGCCCCGGGATCGGCGGGATCGGCGGGGGCCCCGGGATCGGCGGGATCGGCGGGATCGGCGCGGTCGGCGGCCAGACCCATGTCGCGATGGATCTCGGCCTCGACGAGGAGCTCCCACACTCGGCGGCGTATCGCCGGCAGCTTGGACGGGTCGAGCGCGGCGAGCTGGGCGTGCTGGTCCAGCAACCCCTCCAGGCGGGCCAGGTCGTCGTAGGCGTCGGCCCGGGTCATCGGCGGCACCAGGTGGTCGACGATGACGGCGTGGGCCCGGCGCTTGGCCTGGGTACCCTCCCCGGGGTCGTTCACGACGAACGGGTACACGAGCGGCAGGCTTCCCAGGGCGGCGTCGGGGAAGCACCCGGCGGACAGGCCCACGCTCTTCCCCGGAAGCCACTCCAGGGTGCCGTGCTTGCCGGCGTGGACCACCGCATGAGCTCCCCATCCCTCCTCCAGCCAGCGGTAGAAGGCCAGGTAGTGGTGGGTCGGCGCCAGGTCCGGCGAGTGGTAGACGGCGATCGGGTCCTCCCCGAACCCCCGGGGCGGCTGAATGGCCACCAGCACCCCCCCGAGGTCGATCCCCGAGAACAGGAGGTCCCCACCGCCGGCCCCGGCCCCACCGCCGGCCCCGGTCCCACCGCCGGCCCCGGCCACGTAGACCTCCCCCGGTGGCTCCCCCCACGCCGCCGTCACCGCGTCCCGAGCCTCGGCGGGCAGGGTGGCGAACCAGCGCCCGTACGCCGTCCCCGGCCAGCGGCCGACGGACCGGGCCGCCTGCTCTTCGGCCAACACCGCCCGGTCGTAGGTGAGCGTGTCGGCCAGCTCGGCCATGAGCGCGTCGCCATCGCCCGGGATCCGGTCCACCCGGTAGCCGCCGGCCCGGAGGGCGTGGAGCAGCTCGACGACAGAGGTCGGCGTGTCGAGCCCCACCGCGTTGCCCAGGCGGCTGCGCCGGGTCGGGTAGGCCGAGAGCACGAGCGCCACCCGCCGCTCGGCGGGCGGGATCGACCGCAGCCCCGCCAGCCGGGTGGCCAGGCCGGCCACACGGGCCAGGCGGTCGGGCACCGTGCGGTAGGCCGTGACCGCCGCCCCCAGCTCGTCGCCGTCGTCGACCTCCTCCTTGAAGCTGAAGGGCACCGAGACGACACGCCCGTCGAACTCGGGGATGGCCACCGCCATCGCCACGTCGACCGGCGCCAGGCCGGCCGATGCCGCCCACTCGCCCGACGAGGTGGTGGCGCAGACGGCCTGCACCACCGGCACCCCCAGCGTGGCCAGGGCACCGGGATCCCAGGCTGTCTCCCCGACGGCGCCCCCGGAGCTGGCGCCCCCGGAGCTGGCGCCCGCCGTGCCCCCGGCCCATACGGTGGTCACCACCGCGTCGACCCCGTGGTGCGCCAGCAGGTCGACGACCGGAGATCGGGGCGACCGGCTCCCGCTGCGGTCCCCGCCGGTCGACTCAGCAGGCGAACCGCCCGGCGACTCAGCAGAGGATTCGCCAGGCGACTCAGCAGGCGGCGCGCCCGGCGACGCGGCGCGCAGCGAGTAGCAGTACACCGGCAGGGAGTCGGCCCCGGCGACGTCGAGGGCGTCGCACAGCTCCTCGACGAACCGCGTGTTCCCGGCGACCAGGTGGGCCCGGTAGAACACGACGCCGACCAGGGGGCGGCCGGGCCGGCGGCGGCGCCGGGCCCCGGGCCTCTCGAGCACCCCATGGTCGGGGACGACCCGGGGCGGCTCGAAGCCGAAACATCCCCCGAGCACCCTGTCGGCCACGAACCGCAGGAGCTGGCCCAGATTGGCCGGCCCGCCCTCGGTCAGGTAGCCGAAGCCCTGGACCACGGTGGCCGCGGGCACCGTCGACGCCGTCGCCAGCTCGGCATCGGGAACGGCCTCCCCGCCGAAGGCGAGGAGCGGCACCCCACGGTCGCGGCAGCGCGCCGCCAGCTCGTCGAACGGCTCCTCCCACGCCCGGCGGCCGCCGAGCAGTCGCACCAGCACGGCGTCGACCCCGTCGAGGGAGGCCGGGCCGGCCAGCCGGTGGGGGTTGGCGGCCCGGACCGCCGGGAACCCGGCCGGCAGATCCTCGATCACCGGGCGAAGGGCCAGGAGCTCGGTGTCGGCGTTGGTGAGGACGAGGATCATCGGGCCTCCGCCGCCAGGGCGAGCAGGTGGTCGAGGTCGAGATGGGCTTCGCAGGCGTCGGCCAGCCGGTCGACCTGCGCCTCCCGCAGGGCGGCGAAGGACGTCCCCGAAGGTTGCCACCGCTTCCCCCGCCGTGCTGCCACCTCGGCCAGGAACCAGTGACGGAACCGGTCGGACTCGAACAGGCCGTGGAGGCTGGTCCCGTAGACGCCGGCGGCCTCGTCGGCCACTCCCTCGGCTTCGAGTCCCCCGCCGGCCGGGTGGCCGGCCGGGCCGCCAACGGGGCCAACGTCGCCGGCGGCACCGGCGTCGCCGGTGCGGCACGGACCGAGCAGGAGCCACGGCTCGCTGCTCCCGTCGACCTCGGGCCGGCCGTGGTGGATCTCGTAGCCCTCGACGGGCTCGGTGCCGTCCCGCCGCCGCCCCTGGCGCCGCACCGTGCGCTTCTCGGCCACGAAGCCGGTCCGCACGCCCACGAACCCCAAGCCCTCTGAATGGGCCACCGGGGACTCGACGCCATCGGGGTCGTCCACCGACCGGCCCAGCATCTGGTAGCCGGCACAGATCCCGAGCACCACGGGGCCGGAGGCCGAACGGCGGTCGAGGACGGCCGACGCCAGCCCGCAGTCCCGGAGCCACTCGAGGTCGGCCACCGTCGACTTGGAGCCCGGCAGGACGACCACGTCGGGATGGCCGAGGGCGGCGCCGTGCCCGACCAACCGGACCGCCACCTCCGGCTCGGCGACCAGCGGGTCGACGTCGGTGAAGTTGGCCAGGTGCGGCAGGCGCACGACCGCCACGTCGAGAACGCCGCCCGGCGCCGGCCCGTCCTCCCGGCTACCCCCGTCGTGGGGGAGGGATCCGGGTGGCCAATGGCCGCCGTCGAGGGCCAGCGAGTCCTCGGCGTCGATCCACAGGCGTCCGAGGTGCGGCAGCACCCCGAGCGTCGGCACACCGCACCGATCCCGGAGCTGGTCGAGGGCCGACCCGAGCAGCGCCGGGTCCCCGCGGAACTTGTTGACGACGAACCCCCGCACCATGGACCGTCGGTCGGCCGGCAACAGGGCCACGGTGCCGAAGAGGTGGGCGAACACCCCGCCCCGGTCGATGTCGCCGACCACCACCGCCGGCACCCTGGCCCGGACCGCCAGCCCCAAGTTGGCCAGGTCGTGGTCGAAAAGGTTGATCTCGGCCGGGCTCCCAGCCCCCTCGCACAGCACGACGTCGAACCGCTGGCGGAGGTCGGCCAGGGCACCGTCGACGACCGGCTCGAGCTCGGCCTTGGCCTCCTGCAGGCCCACGGCATCGAGCTCCCGCCACGGCCGGCCCATGACGACCACCTGGCTGCGCCGCGGGCCCGTCGGCTTCAGGAGCACCGGGTTCATCGCCACCTCGGGGACGATCCCGGCCGCCGTCGCCTGGGTCCCCTGGGCCCGCGCCACCTCGAAGCCGTCGGGCGTGATCACCGAGTTGAGGGACATGTTCTGGCCCTTGAACGGAGCGACCCTGAGCCCCCGGCGGGCCAGCGCCCGGCACAGCCCGGTCACCAGCCGGCTCTTGCCGACGTCCGAGGCCGTCCCGCACACCATCAGGGCGCTGCCCACCGACCGGCCGGTGGCTCGGCTCACCTGGGGACCGCGCCCCGGCTCGTCGCCGCCGTCGCTGACGCCAACGCCCCGGCCGCCGCCGTCGGGAGGGCGAGGTCGAGCGCCCGGTCCAGGCGCTCGAGGCCGGCACCGTCGGGGACCGCCACCCGCACGCTCCCCTCCAACCCAAACGTCCCGCAGTCCCTCACGACCACCCCGAACCTCGCCAACCGCTCGCGCAGTTCGGCGGCGCCCCGCACGAGGACGAAGTTGGCGTCAGACGGCGCCGGGTCGAGGCCGTGGCCGGCGAGCAGCTGGCACAGCCGCGTCCGGTGCTCTGCCACCGCCGCCGCCCACCCTCCCAGGTCGGCCCGGTCGAGGAGGGCGGGCAGCGCCACCAGGGCCGCCGTCCCGACCGCCCACCGGGGCTGGCGGGCCTCCAGGCGGTCGCGCAACCCGGCGACACCCAGCGCAGCCCCGTCGTCCTCGGGCACCACCACGTAGCCGATCCGCAGCCCCGGGCAGGCCAGCACCTTGGTGACCGAGCCGATGGTCACCGACCCGGACCGCCCGGCCGTCCACCGCCCGGTGGCCAGCGGGTAGAAGGCCTCGTCCCACACCGCTGCCTCCTCCCCGGGCGGGGCCAGCAGGCCGGTCGGGTTGTGCGGGTCCGAGCGGAACCGCGGCGCCCCCGGCGCCACCTCGGCCAGATGGCGCTCATAGAGGGAGAAGTCGGGGCGGTCGACCCAGCCCCGCCCCAGCTCAGCGGCCACCAGGGCGATGGCCTCCGCCCCGCCGTTGGTCAAGAGGAGACGGCGCTCGTCCACCCCGAGCGCTCCGGCCAGGGCAACGGTGGCGGCGCGCCGGTCGTCGTCGTCGGGGTACCGCCCCAGTGCCCCGCACCTCAGCGCGGCGGCCACCACCGGCCCCGGGTCCGGCGCGAACGGGTTCACGCTGGCCGACAGGTCCAGCACCTGGGCGGGATCGAGCCCGAGGGCCCGCGCCACCGCCGGCGCGTCCCCGCCGTGGGGGCCGGGCGCGGGCACCCACCCCGGGGCCCGCTCCGGGACCCGCTCCGGGGCCGGCCCGCCCACCGGCCCGTTGCCCGGCACGTTGCCCGGCCCGTTCACCGGTGGCGCCGGGCGAGCGCCGCCCGTACGAGGCCCGGGGCGCCGGCCGCCGCCATGAGCGCGGTCAAGAGCCGGATGGCGCGGCGCGACAGGTCGATGGCGGCACCGATGTCGGCCGGTTCGGGCGTCGGCCCGTCCCCGAGGTATGGGCGGATCTCGGTCCGATCGCCGTAGCGGTTGGCGCCCCCCAGCCGCAGGCCGAGGGCGGCGGCGAAGGCGGCTTCCGCCACCCCGGCATTGGGCGAGGGGTGGGCCCGGGCGTCGCCACGCACCGCCGCCCACACGGCGGCGGCCCTCGACGGCGACGCCAGCGCCACCAGGACGGCGGTCAGCCGGGCCGCCGGCCATCCGAGGACGTCGTCGGCCCGGGCCGATGCCCAGCCGAACCGCCGGTAGCGGTCGCTCCGGTAGCCGACCATGGCGTCGAGGGTGTTGGCGGCCCGGTGCACGAGCGCGCCGGGCGCCGCCGCCAGCACGCCCCACACGGCGGTGCCGACCACGGCATCCGACAGGTTGTCGGCCAGCGACTCGATGACCGCCCGCGCCACCTCCTTCTCGTCGAGCCCGTCGGGAGACCGACCGACCAACGAGGGCAGCAGCCGCCGGGCGACTTCGATCTCCCCGGCCGACAGGGCGGCGCCGACCTCGGCCGCCGCCCCCAGGAGCGCCCGGCCGGCGGCGGACACCCACGTCGCCGCGGCCAGCGCCGGTCCCGGACCGACGGCGGCGGTGGCGCCCCGCCCGGTGGCGGCGGCCGCCGCTATCCCCGCCGCCGCGAACACGGTCCCCCGCAGCCGGTCGTCGGCCCACCAGCGTCCCTCGAGGCGCTCCATGGCCGAGCCGAAGCCGGCCACCGGGTGCCAGGACGGCACCTCCCCGAGGACGGCGTCAGCCACCAGGCCGACGGCCACGGCGCCGGCCCGCTTCCCCATGGCGGCGGTGAGCGACCCCGGCCCGGCGGTGAGCGACCCCGGCCCGCCGGCGAGCGACGGCGACCTGGCGACGAACGGCCCTGGCCTCGCCGGGCTCACCATCGCAACGCCCCCACGACCAGCCCGATCGTCTCGAGCGTCACGCCGGCCGCGCCCAGGACGTCGCCGGTGAACCCGCCGACCCGCCGCACCGCCAGCCCGACCACGCCGGCGGCGCCCACCGCACCGGCGGCCAGGGCGACCGGTCCGGCCACCGGGTGGGCTCCCACGGCGCAGGCGACCGCCAGCGGTACGCCGACGGCCAGGGCCACCCATCCGGGGCGCGACGACGAGCCACCCAGGAAGGCACTTGCGAGCCCCCCGTCCTCGGCCCGGGCGTAGGGGATGGTGGTGGCCACCACCGCCATGGTCGTGCGCGACGCCGTCCACAGGGCCACCACCAGCAGCACCGACGGGGCCATCGAGAAGAAGGCCGACCAGCGGACCAGGAGGGCGACGGCGCCGGCGGCCAGCCCGAAGGCTCCGAGCGTCGGCTCGCGCATCACCGCCAACCGCCGGTCCGGCGGCAGGTGCGGGAGCAGGCCGTCGGCGGCGTCGGCCAGCCCATCGAGGTGGAGCATCCCGGTCAGGGCCAGGTCGAGGGCGACCACCACCGAGGCGGCGACCGCCGGCGGCGCCACCTTGGACAGCCCCCACCACGCCAGACCCACCACCAGGCCGAGGCCGGCGCCGACCACGGGGAACCAGGCCAGGGCCCGGGGCGACGGCTCGGCCGCCCCCCCGAGCGGGGTGAGGAAGGCGACCGCCCGGCGGGCGCCGGTCACGGCGCCTCGAGGTGGAGAACCCGCCCGGCCACCACCAGCAGCACGGACCCGGCGGTGGCGGCCACCTCGGCGTTCAGGCGTCCCAGGACGTCGCGGAAGCGTCGCCCGGCCGGCGTCGCCGGGTGCACCCCCATGCCCACTTCCTCGCTGACCACGACGGTCGGGCGGCCGGTGGCAGCCCGCTCGCCCAGGGCAGCGATCAGGGGCCCGGACGGCACCTCGAAGGCCCGGTCCCCGGCCACCCAGGTCCCGAGCGAGTCGACCAGCGCCGTCCCGCCGGCGGCCAGGAGCGCGGCCGCCAGGTCGTCGCCGGGCGCCACCTCGACCGTGGCCCAGGCCGGCGGGCGCCGGGCCCGGTGGGCAGCCACACGGTCTGCCCAGTCCTCGTCCCCACCGCTCCCCGCCGTCCCGGCGGCCACGAGCGCCAGCCCGGTGGCCAGGTAGGTGACGGGCAGGCCGCCGGCGGCGGCGATCCGCTCGGCGACCGCGGACTTGCCGGACCGGGCACCGCCCAGCACCAGCGTCACCTCTCCGGCTGCGACCATTGCGTCCTCGCGCCCATCGCCCGGCCGGACGGCCGGGGCGTCGCAGGCAGGTCTCCTGGCTCCCGGATCGTCGCTTGCCCCGGCCTTCCCGCCCCGAAGGGCCGTGGCCGTGACGGGGGTCGCTTCCCGGTCACAGTTGCGGGACAGCCCCGGTCTCCCACCGGGTTCCCTGCGCTGCGCCGCCCAGCGTAGACCGCCGCCCGGCGGGGCTGCCGGTGGGGACCGCGGCCGGGGTCGGAGGCGGCCCGGAGGAGGTCGGCGGCGCACCGGGCCTCGGACGGCGAGAGGTAGCGTGAGCGCGTGCCCCGGGCCGAGTCGATCGTGCTGCTCAACACCGGCGACGGGAAGGGCAAGTCGTCGGCCGCCTTCGGGGTGATGGGCCGGGGCTGGGCGCGCGGCTGGCGGGTCGGCGTCGTGCAGTTCGTCAAGGGCGGAAAGTGGAAGGTGGGCGAACGCAAGCTCGCCGACCACCTGGGCATCGACTGGCAGACCCTCGGTGACGGGTTCACCTGGGAGTCGACGGATCTCGACGAGACGGCGGCCAAGGGCCGCCACGCCTGGCAGGTGGCCCGGGAGAAGCTGGCATCGGGCGACTACGACCTGCTCATCCTGGACGAGCTCACCTACGCGGTGTCCTACGGCTGGGTGCCGGCGTCCGAGGTGGTCGAGGGGATCCGGGGGCGCCACCCCGGCACCAACGTGGTGATTACCGGGAGGAACGCCGCCCCCGAGCTGGTCGAGGTGGCCGACACGGCCACCGAGATGCGCAAGATCAAGCACGTCTACGACCGCGGCGTGAAGGCGAAGAAGGGGATCGAGTACTGAGCCCGTCCGCTCTCGGGCCCCGCCTGGTGGTGGCGGGAACCCACTCGGGCGCGGGCAAGACCACGGTGGCGACCGGGCTGATGGCAGCCTTTGCCTCCCGGGGACTGGTGGTCGGCTCGGCCAAGGTCGGCCCGGACTTCATCGACCCGGGCTATCACCGCCTCGCCACCGGCCGGACCGGTCGCAACCTCGACGTCCACCTCTCGGGGGCCGGCGCCGTCCAGGCCCTCGCCGCCCGGGCCGCCGAGGGATCCGACCTCCTGGTGGTCGAGGGCGTGATGGGCCTGTTCGACGGGGTGGGGGCCACCACCGAGTCGAGCACCGCCCAGGTCGCCGAGCTGCTCGACGCCCCCGTGCTGCTGGTCGTCGACGCCTCGTCGCTCAGCGCCTCGGTCGCCGCACTGGTCCACGGCTTCGACGACATGCTCTGCCGGACGACCGGCCGCCGGGTGGCCGGCGTCGTCCTCAACCGGGTGGGGTCCGACACCCACCGGTCGCTGCTCGCCGAGGCGCTCGACCCGGTGGGCGTCCCGGTGCTGGGCTCCTTGCGCCGCGACCCGGCGTTCGCCTGGCGCGACCGCCATCTCGGCCTGGTCCCGGTGGTCGAGCACCCCGGCGAGGTGGCCGCCGCCCTGGCCAAGCTGGCCGGGGCGGTCGAGCGCTCGGTCGACCTGGCGGCGGTGGAGCTCCTGGCCCGGGGGGCCCCGGCGACCGGCCCGGTCGCCCCCCTGCCCCAAGCCCGGCCGGTGGCCGGCCCACCGGTCCCGGTGGCGGTGGTGGCCGGCCCGGCCTTCAGCTTTCTCTACCCCGACAACGTCGAGCGCCTGGGCGAGGCCGGGGCCGACCTCCTGCCGTTCGACCCGCTCGAAGCCGACCGGCTCCCGCCCGGCGCCCGCGCCCTGTACGCCGGCGGGGGCTATCCCGAGATGTTCGCCGAGGCGCTGGCCGCCAACGGCCCGCTCCTCGCCGACGTCCGCCGGAAGGTGGGCGCCGGGATGGTCACGTGGGCCGAATGCGGCGGGCTCCTGTGGCTGTGCCGTTCGGTCGACGGGCACCCCCTGTGCGGTGCCGTCCCGGCCGACGGCCGGATGACGGACGGGCTCGCCGTCGGCTACCGCACGGCGACGGTCCGCCGGGCCAACCCGGTCGCCCCGCCGGGCGAGACGATCCGCGGCCATGTGCTCCACTACTCGGCCGTCGAACCGGCCGGGGATGCGCTCGAGCTCTCGGGACGCGCCGGCAGCTCCCCCGGCGGCTGGGCGACCCCGACCTCACTGGCGTCCTACCTCCACGTGCACCTGGCGACGCGGCCTGACCTGGCCGAGAGGTTCGTCGGCGCCGCCGGCCGGACCACGACCAGTGCCGTGGTCGAGCCCGAGGGGACGACCGACGGACACCACCCGGGGGACGAGCCGGGGGACGAGCGGCTCACGGCGGGACGAGTCGGTAGCCGGCGCCGCGGACGGTCTGGATCAGGGGGTCGAGTCCCGCCAAGTTGAGCTTGCGGCGAAGGTAACCGACGTAGACGTCGACGACATTGCTCCCCGGGTCGTAATCGAATTCCCACACCCGGCTCAGGATGCGGGCGCGGCTCAGGACGTAGCTCGGGTTGCGCATGAACAGCTCGAGCAGGGCCCACTCCCGCGGGGCGAGGTCGATCCGCCGACCGGCCCGCCAGGCGATCTTGGTCAGCAAGTCGAGCCGAAGATCGCCAACCACCATCTCCTGGTTCGTCGGCTGGGCGGCGGGCCGGAGGGCCACCCGCATCCGCGCGAGGAGCTCCTCGAAGGCGAACGGCTTGGTGATGTAGTCGTCGGCGCCGAGCTCCAGTTCCCGTACCTTGTCGGCGACGTCGCTCCGGGCCGTGAGCACGATGACGGGGAGAGGAGAGCCGTGCTCGCGCAGGTGGACGAGCAGCTCTTCACCCGAACCGTCGGGGAGCCCGAGGTCGAGCAGGATGAGATCGACGTCGTCGATCGGTGGGTCCACGTAGGCGACCGCCTCGCGCACCGTCGCCGCCACCTCGGTCATGTAGCCCTCGGCTCGCAGGCCCTTCTGGATGAACGAGACGATCCGCGAGTCGTCTTCCACGAGTAGGACGTTCATCGTCGGTCTCCCCCGACGCTGCACAGGAGCTCGGCAGGCAACGCGATGCCGACCTGCGCGCCGCCCAGCCCTGAGCTCGAGATCTCGACGGTCCCGCCATGTGCCCGGGCGACCGCGTCCACGATCGCCAACCCGAGCCCGGTCCCGGAAGTGGAGCTCCCGGTGACACGGGCGAAGCGCCCGAGCACCTTCTGGCGTTCGGCGAGCGGGATCCCCGGACCGCTGTCCTCGACCGTGAGAACGAGCCCGCCTCGCGCCGGGTCGAGCGCGGCGCGGAGGGCAATGCGGTCCGCTGGTGCGGTCACCTTCACCGCGTTGTCGAGGATGTTGAGCATGGCGCCGCGCAGCTTGGGGGCATCGACCCACACGATGACGTCCGGGACGTCGCCCATCGTCCACCGCCGGTCGGCCAGCACGACAGCTGATTCGTGGACGTCGCCGATGAACGAGCGCAGGTCGATGGGCTCCAGCTGGAGGAAGTCGGGTTCGATGGCGCGCCCGAGGAGAAGAAGGCGGTCGACGAGACCGCTCATGCGCTCGAGCTCGTCGAGCACGAGCGTGACGGTCTCCTCGGTCGCTTCCTGCTCGTTGTAGCCGATGCGTGCCAGGACCTCGAGATGGCCCCGGGCGATGGTCAGGGGCGTGCGCAACTGGTGGGAGACGTCCGACAGCAGCCGGCGCTGGGCGGCCATGACCGATGCCAGCCGGTCAAGCATTGCGTCGAAGGTCCCAGCCAGCTGGGACACCTCGTCGTCGGTCCCCTGGTCGCCGAGCCGCAAGTCGAGCTCGTCCTCCTGGATCTCCTCGGCCGTGGCGGTGATCCGCCCGACGGTTCGCAACAACCGTCGCAGCAGCAGGTGGGCGCTCAAGCCTCCGCCGATCACCGCGACGCCGGCCTCGGCGATCGACAGGACCAGGACGTGGAGCCGCTGGCCCTCGTCGCCGGCGAGGCTGCTGGTGGCGACGAAGGTGCCGAGCGTTCGGCCACCGCTCCGAATGGGCGCAGCCAGCACCTCCTGGTCGACGTGGTCGATCCGGTGGACCGCCACCTCGGCCCGGGCCGGTGGGTGCGCGATCCAGGCGGCGATGTCCGGGTCGGCGGTCAGGCGGCGGGTGCCGGTCGTGCCGACGATCCCGCCCCCGTGGATGCCGACCATCACCAGGTCACCCGTCGGGAGGCTGTGGGTCCGGAGGTACCGCCGCGAGAAGTCGAAGAGGTTGCGGCTGGCGGTCGGGGACCGCGCTGCCGCCGTGGCGAACGACTGGAGCTGACCGGTCAAGGCGTCAGCGGCGACCGACTGGTAGCTGCCCGAGAATTGGTGCACCAGCGCCACCACCACCACACCGAGGATTGCCGCCAGGACGGTGGTCTCGAAGGCGGCGAGACGGAGGGCGGTCCCCGGGCGCCAACCCCGGTGACGGACGGGGGCGCGATGGCCGCGGCGGCGCAGCCTGCCCACCGACGGGGGGCCGGTGTGACCGCGGTGCGAGGGTTCGTCACCGCGTGGCCCCGACGGCAAAGCGGCGATCGGGGGGTCGGGGTCCATGACGCCGGACGCGTACCGTGGGCGCGCCGTGGGTGGCCCGCTCGCCAGCGCCGGAGGTGGTGCGGGAAGCTTGCTGCGCATGGGCGCGCCGTGCTCAGCGGTTCCTGTTGCCCGGTCCGTCGCCCCTGGACCAGGGGCCGCCCGGCGGCGCCTGGTCACCGTCGGCGTGCTGTCCCGGGGGGCCGGCCCGCCCTGGCCCGTCCTGGCCCGGCGGGGGCTGGTCCTGCTGGCCCGCCACCTGCTGGTCCGGCGGACCCGGGATGTCCTGGTCGCCGTGCTGGCCTGGTCCCGGCCTGGACTCGGGGGGAGGTCCCGGCCAGGACTCGGGGGGAGGTCCCTGCCGGAATTGGGGACGCTCCTGCTCGGGGAAGTCGCTGTCCGTGCCCCCGTGTTCTGGGGTACCCGGGGCCTGTACCTGCGGGCCCTCACTGCCCGCTGCTCGGACCCCCTGCATCCCGCCCGATCGAGGGCCCGGCTGGTCGTGTCGCGGCTCCGAGGTGGGCGGCCCGGAAGCGGATGGTCCCGAGGTGGACGGCCCCGAAGCGGGTGGTCCTATGGCGGAAGCAGGCTGGCCCGTGCTCACCTGGGCCCGGCCCGTGGCAGTGGCCCCGGCAGTCGTCGAGGCGGCGGGCGGTGAGCCGAGCGTGGTCGGCGTGACCGTCGTGCGCGCCGGCTGCGGTTGGACCACGAGCGGCAGCGGTGCGGTCACCACGGTGATGGCAGCGCCCGTCCGGCCGGGTGGTGATGCCGGCGAGGCAGCCGGCGAGGCGGACGCCGGCGGCGGCGCACCGGTCGCCAGGAGGGGGGGACCGGCGCCCAGGAACACCCCGCCGGGCAACGCGATGTTCGGTCCGCCCCCCACGGTCACCGCCACACCGAGCAGCACGGCAGCGCCGGTGCTGGCCGCCGTCCAGAGCGCCCAGCGCTCGTGCAGTGGCGCATGGCTTCGCAGGGCTCCTGAGCGAGCCCTGACCGTCCGTCGAAGAGCCCTCCCCCCCCGAGGGCTCCCCATAGCCGACCGTCCTGCCGTCATTGCCGCTGCTTTCCGAGGAGTCGAGCCGTCCCAACCACCTCTCCGGTGGTATATCGGCTCTGCATCCCAAGTTGCAGAAGCCCGAAGTCTGTTTCGTTCGTGAACCCGTCACGAGGCCCGTCAGGGGAGCGCGGACTAACGGGGAACCGGCGCCGGGCGGCTCGCCGAGTCAATCCCGCCGCAGCTCGCGGTGCCGGGAGCCACGGCCGGGGTCAGCAGCGCCAGAGGATCTTCGGTTCGAGCGCTGGGGACGTGTGGAGCGTTCCGTCGTCGGTCACCCACGCGGCCGGCAGCCGCAGGCGCGCCGACACTTCGGCGATGTGTGGCTCCCGGGCGGTCAGCAGCACCATGCTCCAGACCGCCGCCGCCACCGCGTCGGGGTTCACGATCGTGACGGCGAGGAGATCGCTCGGGACCGGCTGGCCGGCGATGCTGGCGCGAGCCACGGTGCTGGTGACGCAGGCCGTGTCGGTGAGGCCCACGACGGCGAGCGGCGACGGGTCGCCTGCCGGATCCTGGAGCCCGATGCGCCATGGTCCACCGTCGAGACCTCGGCCGCTGCAAGTCCACGCATCGCCAAGCGAGACGAAGTGTTGGCTGCCGCGCAGGGCGCGGCGCGCCCAGCGCAAGGCCAGGCCCCGGGCGATGCCGTCGAGGTCGACGGGGAGCCCGCCGAGGTGCACGCGGCGGGCTGCATCGGCGAAGCGAGGGCGCCATGGGGGCGGGGTCGCACCGGCCGTGCTGCCGACGTGCAGGCGGGGATCGAACTCGCTCGACGTGCGCCGGTACGCCCACCAGGCCTCGCGAAGGGCCGTGCTGCAAGTCTTGCCGACCACGTGCCAGGTGTCGGGGTGGGCGTTCACCCTGCGGAGCTCGCTTTCGGGATCGAAGCGCGAGCACGCCAGGTTCACGTCCCGGAAGACGGCCAACGCCGGGTCGCACCCGGGACCGGGATCCGCTCGGGACGTGCGCACGATGACTCTGGCGTTGGACGCCAGCGCTGGCGCGGAGGCGACGGCCAGCTCGTCGCAGATATCAAGGGTGGCCGTGGTCATGAACGGTTGGCTCCAGTCCCCCAGGGGGCCGATCCACCGGTTGGCCGCGCTCGGCGCGCTCCTCCGGACGTCGCGTTCCTTCGCTCGGACATCGCATCTCCCTCCGTTCCCCGGTCTCGACACTCTGCACGCCGGAGATGACGCCCAGATGAGGTGACGATGAGAGTGTTCTCATCAATCAAATGCAGCGTGAGCCCTCATCTGCGAGAGACGTCCCGACGATGGTCGACGTCGATCACGCGGCTCGGGCAGCCCTTCGGCGAGCTGGCCGGCGCCAGCACTCCGGCAAAGTTCGGGGACGCCGTCGTCGGCGCCGACCTCGGGGTGGAGCACCTCGCCGGGACCCTACTGACACGTGCCCGGCATGGGCCGGGCGCACGCAGGGCCGGCGAGGGCCGCCGGTAGTCTGGCGCCGATGGCGACCACCGGTGGGAGACCGCCCTCCCCCCTTTCCGGCATCTGCGCCGGGCTGGCGTTGACCATGGTGGTGAGCGTCCCCACCCTGGTGATCGCCGAGGACTGGCACGGCCACCCCCTTATCGACCAGGGCGGTCTCGGCTGGATGGTGCCGGGCGCGGTGGTGGCCCTGGCCTTCCTGGCCGGCGGGGCCCTCGCCGGCCGGGCCGGCCGGCGGGCGGCCGGTGCGCTGACCCGGGGGATCGGGGTCGGGGCACTGGCGGTGCTGCTGCTGCTGGCCGCCGACATCGCCCGCCGCCTGCTCATGAACCCGACCCTGCCGGCCGGGGTCGTCGCCTACTGGATGGACGGGGCGGCGGCGGCCCTGTTCATGGCCCTGGTGGGCTCGGCCATCGGGCACGGGTGGGCTCGGGCCCGGATCGGGCGAGCCCGGCCCGGATCCCGGGCCGGTGCCGGGCCGGCGGGAGCCTGAGGTGCCGCCGCCGGGGGCCGGTGGCTGGGGCGGAATGCGCTCCTTCAACAAGGACCGGTCGGTCCTCGACCACCGCGTGAAGAAGGGCACCACCCGCCGGATGTTCCGGTTCGCCATGCCCTACCGCCGCATCCTCGCCATCTTCGTCCCCGTCGTCGTGGTCGACGCCATGGTCGGTGCGGTCAACCCCCTCATTCTGCGGGCCATCATCGACCGGGGCATCCTTGGCCACCGGGCCGGGCTGGTGATCACGCTGGCCCTGTTGGCGGCCGGGCTCGCCCTGGCCACAGCCGGGCTCTCCCTGTTCCTGCGCCGGGTGTCGGCCATCATCGGCGAAGGGCTGATCTTCGACATGCGGTCGAAGGTCTTCCGGCACATCCAGCGCATGCCGCTGGCGTTCTTCACCCGCACCCAGACCGGCGCCCTCGTCAGCCGGCTCAACAACGACGTGATCGGCGCCCAGCAGGCGTTCACCACACTGCTCTCGAACGTCGTCGGCAACCTCATGACGGTGGTCATCGTGCTCGGCGCCATGTTCTTCCTGAGCTGGCAGATCACCCTGGTGGCGCTGGTCCTCCTGCCGTGCTTCCTCATCCCGGCCCGGTTCGTCGGCCGCCGTCTGGGGGCGATGACCAAGGAGAGCTACGACCTCAACGCCGAGATGAACATGGTGATGAACGAGCGCTTCAACGTCTCCGGCGCCATGCTGGTGAAGCTGTTCGGCCGCCCCGAGGAGGAGGCCCTTCACTTCGACCGCAAGGCGTCCCGGGTGCGCGACATCGGGATCGCCCAGGCGCTCTACGCACGCATGTTCCTGGTGGCCCTGACCCTGACCGCCGCCCTCGCCACCGCCTTCGCCTACGGGTTCGGCGGGGTGGCGGCGGTCCACGGCGAGCTCGCCGTCGGCACGGTGGTGGCGCTCACCGCCTATCTGGCCCGGCTGTACGCGCCGCTCACCCAGCTCTCCAACGTCAACCTGGACGTGATGACCACGCTCGTCTCGTTCGAACGGATCTTCGAGGTCCTCGACCTGGAGCCCATGATCAGCGAGCGCCCGTCCCCGGTGGCCGTCCCCCGGGGGCCGGCGACCGTCGAGCTCGACGGGGTGAGCTTCTCGTACCCCACCGCCGAGGACGTGTCCCTGGCCTCGCTCGAGGCGGTGGCCACCCTCGAGACGACCTCTAAGGTCGAGGTCCTCCACGACATCTCCTTCCGCATCGAACCCGGCCAGATGGTCGCCCTGGTCGGCCCGTCCGGCGCCGGCAAGACCACCATCAGCGCGCTGGTCCCCCGCCTGTACGACGTGAGCGACGGGGCCGTCCGGATCAACGGGATCGACGTACGCGACGCCTCCCTGGCGTCGCTGCGGGACACGGTCGGCGCCGTCACCCAGGACCCCCACCTCTTCCACGACACCCTCCGGGCCAACCTCCTCTACGCCCGTCCCGAAGCCACGGACGAGCAGCTCCTGTTGGCCCTCGAGCAGGCGCAGATCCTGCCGCTGGTGGCCTCGCTCCCCGACGGGCTCGACACCCTGGTCGGCGAGCGCGGCTACCGGCTGTCGGGGGGAGAGAAGCAGCGGGTGGCCCTGGCCCGCCTCATCCTGAAGGCTCCCGATGTCGTCGTCCTCGACGAGGCGACCGCCCACCTGGACTCCGAGTCGGAGGCGGCCGTGCAAGACGCCCTCCGGTCGGCCCTGGCCGGCCGGACGTCGCTCGTCATCGCCCACCGGCTGTCGACCGTGCGCGAAGCCGACCTGCTCCTCGTGATCGAGGGTGGTCGCGTGGTCGAGCGCGGGACCCACCACCAGCTCCTGGCGGCCGGCGGCCTGTACGCCGAGCTGTACCACGCCCAGTTCGCCGACCAGGACGGTCAGGACGGGAGCGGTGGCCGGATCGAGCTGCTGCGGGACCCGTCACCGGACCGCCTGGCGGCGCCGGCCGCCGAGGCCTGAGCCGGACCGTCTCCGAGCGGGCGCGGCCCTCGCCGGCGTGCCGGATGGTTGCATGCTCGTTGCCGACCCCGGTGAGTGGTGAGAAGATCGCCGGGTGCAGCGGGTCATGCCATGGCTGGCGACGGTGCTCGTGGTCCTGGGGGCGGCGGCCGGCGCCGTCGCCGGATCGGTCGGCGTGCCCGGGCAGTCGCCGGGCGACTGGGTGCGCCAGGTCGTCGCCACCACCCGCGCCGCCGGGAGCGCCCGCGTGCTCCTGCTGACCGAGAGCACGGCGGTCTTCCCTGCGGGGCGCTTCCACGACCGCTCGACCGGCGTGGTGAGCTTCCGCACCGACGCCTACCGGCTCACTGTGACATCCGGCTCCTTGCCCGGGCAGCCGCGGAACCTCCTGCGGCTCGTCCAGGTGGGCGTCGGCCACCACGGCTACCTCGTGCAGCCGGAGCCGATGGTGGCCGGCCGGACCCGCCCGTCGGTCATCGATCTCGGCGGGCCGCACCAGCCGGCCGCCATCGAGCGGGTGTTCGGCGAGCTCGCCAGCCCGGCCGCGACCTGGCAGGTCCACGACCTCGGCCGGTCATCGGTCGGCGGCGACCGGACCACCCGCTACCTGGTGACAACCCGCCCGCCTTACGTGGTCGGTGTGGGCTGCTCCCGGGTCTCCGACGCCACGTCGACGGTCCAGATCTGGGTCGACCGTCGCCACCGGCTCGTCCGGGCGGAGACCATCACCCACTTCCGGATCCAGTTCTCCCAATCGCCCGGCATGCCGGCCCGACCGGGTCCCTCTCGCTGGGAGACGAGCGTCAACACCGTGGACCTTTCCGACTTCGGGGTGGCAGTCACGATCAGCCCGCCACCGGTGAGCTCGGTACGCGTGCCGGCGTACCGCAGCTCGGTCACGGTGCGCCCGCGCTGCACGTAGCCCGGGGCCGGGGCCGGGGCGGCGACCGCCGGTGATCGGTGCCGGGCCAGCGCTCGGCTGGCCTACACCCGGGCGTACGTCTTCGACTCGGCCTCGAACCGGGCGGCGGCGTCGTGGCTGACCGAGGGTCGGGTCGCCGCCACCGCCCCCAGCACGTCGTCGCCGGTGATCGTGGCGTCACCGCCGGCCAACGCCCGGTCGAAGGCCAGCTGGGCGCTCCGCTGGGCCACCAGGGAGAAGTCGGCCGGGGTGAACCCCTCGGTGGCGGCGGCCACGACGGACGGGTCTCCGGCCGGCACCAGCTCGGTCGCCAGCTCGGCGCGCCCGGAGACGTCGGGGGCACCCACGGGGATGATGAGGTCGAACCGCCCGGGCCGGAGCATGGCCGGGTCGATGGCGGCGATCGAGTTCGTCGCCATGACCACCAGGCGCTCCGGCCGCGCCCTGAAGGAAGGGATCGACTTCAACAGCTCGTTCACCATCGCCTGGTTCTCCGGGCGCCCCGCCCGATCCGACGCCAGCTCGTCCGCCTCGTCGATGAAGCAGACCAGCCGGTCGACCTTGTCCAGCTGGTCCAGCGCTTCCCGCAGGGACGCCGCACCCTCCACCCCGTTCCCCAGAAGCGAGGGATGGAGCTCCACGAACGCCCACGACAGCCGGGAGGCGATCGCCCGGGCGAACGACGTCTTCCCGGTCCCCGGTGGCCCGAACAGCAAGACGGCGGCAGGGGGGAGCAAGCCGATCTCGCCGGCCAGCTCGGCATGCGACAGCGGCGCCACGACCCGCTGCTCGAGCAGCCCCTTCGTCGCCGAGAAGCCCTTCATCTGCCCCCACAGCCCGGCGTCGGGGAAGACGCCGCCGTAGCGCTCTACGATGGCCAGCTCCTCGGGGACGATGGAGACCGACCGCTCGTAGAGGTGGAGGCCCTCCATGCGGGTGAACCCCTGGTTGGCGAAGGCGGTCTCGCCCACCTGACCCTGGCGCACCAACGCCAGCAACCGGGTGCCACCCCGGTGGATGACCTCCTCGTCGAGCTTCTTGAGCAGGGCCGAGCCGATCCCCCGGTTGCGCCAGCCGGGATGGAGGGCCAGGGACAACAGGTGGGCGTCGGGACCGCACACCCGGGCCACGGCTGCGCCGACCAGGCCGTCGGTCGTCACCGCCACCGCCGCCGGCTGCTGCTCCCGGAGCGCCTCGACGACGTCGCTGCGGCTGTAGCCGGCCGACGTGGCCGTCCCGGCCAGGTCGATCAGCCGGACGATCTCCTCGAACGGGGCGATCGGATCCCGATGGTCGATCTTGAGGACCCGCCAGGCGGCGCTCATGGCGGTGGACCTCCGGCTACCGGCGCCGGCACGATCGACCAGGCTCTCCCACCACCTCGTTCCATCGGGAGATGCTACTTCCCGCCACGCGCCGGACCGCCGCGCCGGACCGCCCGTTCCGGTCCGTCCGGACCGGCCGGCGGCTGGCCCACCCGGCCTGGTCGGCGGCGCTGCGCCATGCCCGCCGCCGTCGTGGCGGTGCCGTACGACGCCGTAGCCTTGGGCGCCGTGAGCGCCCCCTCGCCCAATCCCGGCCCGGCGCCCGGCCGGCCGGCGAAGCCTCGTCCGGACCTGGACCATGACCTGGACCATGACCGGGACCACATTGCCGGTCCGGCCCGCCGCCGCCGGCGCCCGGCGGGACCGCCACCCGGAGGTTCGGTCGGGAGGCTGAGTGGAGTGGGCGTCGGACCGGGAGACCCCGGGCTCCTGACCCGGCGGGCCATGGAGGTGCTGGCGGCGGCCGACCGGGTGGTGGCCCCGGTGACTGGCGCCGAGCCGGGACGAGCCGAGTCCGTGGTGCGCGACGCCCTGCCCGACGTGCCGATCACCCGCCTCGTCTTCGACATGACGCCGGACGGCACGCCGGGCGACGCCGACGCCGGCCAGCAGCGCTCGGACGGAGCGGCGGCGCGGGCCGCCTCCCATCTCTCCGCCGCCCGGGCCCTGGTCCCCTGGCTCGCCGCCGGCGAGCACGTCGCCTTCGTGACCCTCGGTGACCCGAACATCTACAGCACGTTCCCGTCCGTGGTCGCCGCCCTCGCCATCCTCGGGGTGGCCGTGCCGGTCGACACGGTGCCGGGTATCACCGCCTTCCAGGACCTGGCGGCCCGCAGCGGGACCGTCCTCCTGGACGGGACGGGATCGCTCTCCCTGGTGACCGCCCTCGACGGGCCCTCGCACGTGGCCGAGGCGCTGCGCGACCCGGACCGCACCATCGTCGTCTACAAGGGCGGCAAGCACGTCCCGGCCATCGCCGACATGCTGGCCGACCGGGGCCGCCTGGACGGCGCCGTCCTGGGCGAGCTGCTCGGGCTCGGCGGCGAGCGCGTGGGGCCGCTGTCGGGAGCAGCCGACCGCCCGGCCTCCTACCTGGCCACGGTGATCGTGCCGCCCTCCGCCCCCGTCCCGGCGACCGACCGGGCCGGGACGCTGCGGGCCGGGCCGGCGGCAAGAGATCGGCGCCGCGCCGGGGAGGAGAGCCGATGACCACCGGGGACGGATCGCCGATGACCACCGGCGAGGGACCGCCGGTGACCGCCGGGCTCGTATCCTTCGTCGGCGCCGGCCCGGGCGCCGCCGACCTGATCACCCTTCGAGGTGCCGGCCGGATGGCCCGGGCCGACGTGGTGGTGTGGGCCTCGTCGCTGGTCCCCGAGGCCCTCTTGGAGCACGCCCGACCCGGCGCTGCCATCTTCGACTCGGCGACCATGACGCTGGAGGACGTGCTCGACGTCTACGCCGGCCACCCCGACGCCGCCGTGGTACGCCTGCACTCGGGCGACCCCTCCCTCTACGGCGCCATCCAGGAGCAGATCGACTGGTGCGAAGGCGCCGGCCGGTCGTACGAGATCGTCCCCGGAGTGTCGTCGCTCACCGCCGGCGCGGCGGCGATCGGTCGCGAGCTCACCGTGCCCCAGGTGGCCCAGAGCGTGGTCGTCACCCGCCTCCCCAACCGGACCAGCCGGTCGGTGCCCGACGGCGAGACGATCGGCGCCTTCGCCGCCACCGGGTGCACCATGGCCGTCTTCCTCTCGGCCGCCAGGCCCGAGGCCCTGCAGGCCGAGCTGCTGGCACCCCCGAGCCGCTACACGAAGGACACGCCGGCCGCCGTCGTGGTCCGGGTGACCTGGCCCGACGAGCAGGTCGTGACCACCACCGTCGGCCGCCTGGCCGCCGACCTGCGGGCGACCGGGGCCACCACCACGACGCTCGTCCTGGTCGGCCCGGCACTGGCCGGCGCCGCCCCGCGCAGCCACCTCTACTCTCCTGCCTTCGCCCACGCCCACCGTCGCCGATCGCTTCCGGGGTCGACCACCGGGCGACCGGCCGGCCGGAGCACCCGGCGTGCCTGAGGCGGCGGTCGGCGACGGCGGCCCGGCCACCAGCGAGCCCGAGCTCAGCGCCGAGGTGGCCGCCCGGCGCAAGGGCCTGCGCACCGGCTTCACCACCGGCACGTGCGCGTCGGCGGCGGCCAAGGCGGCCGCCAGCGGGCTGGTCACGGGTGCCGTCCCGGGGTCCGTCGAGATCGGCCTGCCGGGTGGCCGGCGTGTCAGCTTCGCCGTCGAAGGAGCCGGACCGGTGCCGCCCGGCTCGCCCGTCACGGCCGCGGTGGTGAAGGACGCCGGCGACGACCCGGACTGCACCGACGGAGCCCGGCTCACCGCCGAGGTTCGGTGGCGCGACCCTGCGGGGGCCGGCGCCGGGACCGACGGCCGGACCGTGCTCGCCGCCGGCCCTGGCGTGGGGACCGTCACCCTGCTCGGGCTGGGACTGGCGGTGGGGGCGCCGGCCATCAACCCGGTCCCCCGGCGCATGATCCTGGCCGCCCTGGCCGAGGTGGACGGGGTCGAAGGCATCGAAGGCGCCGAAGATGTCGAGGGCGTCGCCGGCGAGCCGGCCACGACCGGCCGCCGCCCGGTGGTGGTGACGTTCTCGGTGCCCGGAGGCGAGACCATGGCGACCAAGACGACCAATGCCCGGCTGGGCATCGTCGGCGGCATCTCCATCCTCGGGACGACCGGGATCGTGCGCCCGTTCTCCACCGCCGCCTACCGTGCCAGCGTGGTCCAGCAGGTCGACGTGGCGGCGGCGCAGGGCGCCCGTTCCATGGTGCTGTGCACCGGCAGCCGATCGGAGAAGGCGGCGTTCGACCTCTTCCCCGGCATCGACCGGGTGCGGGTGGTCGAGGTCGGGGACTTCTCCGGCATCGCCCTGCGCCGGTGCGCGACGGCGGGGATGACGGCGGTGACGGTGGTGGCAATGGCCGGGAAGATCGCCAAGCTGGCGGCCGGCGTGATGATGACCCACTTCCACCGGTCCAAGGTGGACACCGACCTGCTGGCCGACGTCGCCCGTCGGGCCGGGGCCCCGGCCGGCGTGGTGGCGGCGGCGACCGCGACCACCACCGCCCGCCACTTCTACGACGCCTGCCGGGCGGCGGGAGCGCTCCGGCCGCTCGAGGACCTGTGCCGGCGGGCGGCGGCGGCCTGCCGGTCCCACGCCGGCGGGAAGCTGGTGGTGGACGTGGTCATGGTGGACTTCGAGGGGGAGGAGGTAGTGGCCCGTGGCTGAGCCGGCGCCGGTGACGGTGGTCGGTGTGTCCGACGATCGGCTCGACGTCCTCGCTCCCGAGGCCAGGGAGGCGCTGGCGGCGGCGGCCGTCGTGGTCGGCGGGAGCCGCCACCTCAAGCTGTGGCGGGAGTGGCGCCGCCGGCTGCCGGGCGACGGCGCGCTCCCCCCTGATGTGGGACCCGCCGGTCCGGGACCCGCCGGCCCGGGACCCGCCGGCCGCCACCGGCGCCCGCCGGTCGAGATCGAGGTCGGCGCCGACGCCGACGCCGTCGCCGCCTCGGTCCGCCGCCGAGCCCTGGACGGGTCGACGCCGGTGTGCGTCCTCGCCTCGGGCGACCCTGGGTTCTTCGGCATCGTCCGGGCGCTGCTGCGCGCCCTCGACCGCACCATGATCCGGGTGCTCCCGGCGCCCTCGGCGGTGTCGGTGGCCTTCGCCCGGCTCGGCCTGCCGTGGGACGACGCCGTCGTGGTGTCCGCCCACGGGCGGCCGCTGGCCGAGGCGGTCGGTGCTGCCCGGACCGCCCGCAAGGCGGCGGTGCTCACCTCCCCCGACGCCCCGCCCGAGGCGCTGGGGGCGGCCCTGGTCGAGGCAGGCACGGTGATGGATCTGGTTGCCGTGTGCAGCCGCCTCGGCGCCGCCGACGAAACAGTCCGCGAGCTCTCCCTCGACGAGCTGTCCTCGGGGAAGTTCGACCCGCAGTCGGTGGTGGTGCTGGTCGGCCCGGGCGGGCTGCCCCTGGTCGGCTGGTCGCCGGGCGCCGGGAAAGTGCTGGCGTGGGGGCAGCCCGAGTCGGCCTTCGCCCACCGGGCCGGCATGATCACCAAGTCGGAGGTGCGCTCGGTGGTGCTGGGAAAGCTCTCCCTGCCCGACAAGGGCGTGCTGTGGGACGTGGGTGCCGGCAGCGGCAGCGTGGCCGTCGAGTGCGCCCTGCTCCGGCCGGACCTGACCGTGCTGGCGATCGAGGCCGAGGCGGCCACAGCGGCGCGGATCTCGGCCAACGCCATGGAGCTGGGCGCCGCCGTCCACGTGGTGGGCGGGCGGGCCCCGGAGGCCCTCGGCGCGCTCCCCGCCCCCGACCGGGCCTTCGTCGGCGGCGGCGGGCTCGACGTGGTCGACGCCGTGCTCGGCCGGCTGCGCCCGGGCGGCCGGGTGGTCGCCACTTTCACGGCCATGGACCGGGCGGCGGCGGCGGCCGACCGGCTGGGCGACGTCGTCCAGGTCTCGGTGGCCCGCGGCGAGCGGCTGCCCGACGGGGGATGGCGCCTGGCCGGCCGGAACCCGGTCTTCGTGGCCTGGGGGCCGCCGGCGAGCGGTGCCGGGGGGCCGCCGGCGAGCGGTGCCGGGGAGGCGCCGGCGAGCGGTTCCGGGGAGGCGCCGGCGTGAACGTCACCTGCCTGACGGCCACCGAGCCGGGGCGGCTGATCGCCGGCCGCCTTCCCTACCGCCACCTGCACGGCAAGGTCGGCGAGTCCCTGCGGCAGCACTGGGGGGAGGTCGACGGCTTCGTGGTCGTCCTGGCGGTGGGGGCGACCGTCCGCCTGCTGGCCCCCCTCCTCGCCGGCAAGGAGCGCGACCCGTCGGTGGTCTGCGTGGACGACGCCGGGCGCTACGCCGTCGTGGTCTGCGGGGGCCATGCCGGCGGGGGCAACGCGCTGGCCGGACAGGTGGCCGGGCTGCTGGGGGCGGAACCGGTGGTCACGACGGCCACCGACAACCTCGGGATCCCCGCCCTCGACCAGCTTCCCGGGCTGGTGGCCGAGGGCGACGTGGCGGCCGTCACCGCCGCCCTGCTGGCCGGCGC
>JBOGGE010000161.1:0-18093 GCA_050743865.1 Acidimicrobiales bacterium | reverse complement strand
GTGCTGGCCGCCGGGCTGGCCGCCCTGGTGCTGGCCGCCGCCCTGTCGCCGCCGGGCACGGCCGCTGCCGCCGGACAGGACTGGCCACCGTTCGTGCTGGTGGCGGGGCTGCTGCTGGTCGGGCTGGCCGCCCGGACCGACGGGCTGTTCGAGGCGGCGGGCAGCCTGATGGCCGGTGCCGCCAGGGGGGGCCGGTCGCTGTTCGTGGCGGCGGCGGTGCTGGTGGCGGTGGTCACCGCCGTCCTCAACCTGGACACGGCGGTGGCGTTCCTCACCCCGGTCCTGGTGGTGGCGGCCCGCCGGCGCCGCACCGGGGAGGCGCCGTTCCTCTACCTCGCCGTCTTCGGGGCCAACGGCGCCTCGCTGCTCCTGCCCGGGTCGAACCTGACCAACCTGATCGTCCTCGGCCACGTCCACCAGTCCGGCGGCGCCTTCGCCGCCGCCATGGCCCTGCCGTGGCTGGCCGCCTCGGCGGCGGTGGCGGTGGTGGTCGGGCTGGCCTGGCGCCGCTCGCTGGCCGCCGCCGGAGCCCGCCGGGAGGGGGTGGTGGCACCGGTGCCCGGCGCCGGATCGGCCGGCGTGGTGGTGGCGGTGGTGGCCATGGTCGCCCTCCCCGGCGACCGGGCGGCGCTGGTGGTGGTGGCGGCCGGGCTGGCCGCCGCCGGGTGGGGGATGGCCCGCCGCCGGGTGGCGCTGGCCGACGTGCGGGCCGCCGTGGATCTGCGGGTGCTGGGCGGGCTCTTCGGGCTGGCCCTGGCCATGGGGGCGCTCGGGCGGGCCTGGAGCTGGCCGGCCCACCTGCTGGCCCACGCCTCCCTGGTCGGGACGGCGGTCGTCGGGGCGGTGGCGTCCGTCGTGGTCAACAACCTGCCGGCCGCCTCGCTCCTGGCCGCCCGGGCGCCGGCCCAGCCCCACGCCCTCCTCGTCGGCCTGGATCTGGGGCCGAACCTGGCCGTCACCGGGGCCCTGTCGGCCGTGCTGTGGCTCCAGGTGGCCCGGTCCGCCGGCGCCCACCCCTCGGCCGCCCGCTACAGCGCGCTGGGCGTCGTCGTGGTCCCGGTCTCCATGGCCGCCGCCCTGGCCGTCCTGGCCGCCGCCCACTGATCCCGGGGAGGAGAACATCCGGTGGACTACCCTCAGCCGGTGCTTGCCGGCGGCGACGGGCCGGTGCCCGCCGATGGAGGGCGCCGCGCCGACGTGATCTGGGCGGCGGCCGCCTTCTCCGTGTACTCCTTCCTGGCCGTCGGCGTCCTCTGGCACATCTGGACCGGGCACCCCACGACCGAGACCATCGGGGGCGGGGACAGCTACATGGACAGTTGGTTCCTGGCCTACGCCGCCCAGGCGGTGGTCCACGGCCACGACCCGTTCTTCACCACGCTCGGCAACCACCCCTTCGGCATCAACGTCCTGGACCAGAGCAGCCAACTGCTCCTGGGGGTGGTCGGCCTCCCGGTCACCGTCGCCTTCGGGGCGCTCGCCACCTTCAACCTGTGGATCACGGCCGGCATGGCCCTCGGCGCCCTCAGCGCCTACGCCCTGGCCCGGCGGTTCGTGGCCTGGCATCCGGCCGCCGTGCTGGCCGGCCTGGTCTACGGCTTCTCCCCGTACATGATCGTCGAGTCGGCCGACGGGCACCTCAACATCGCCTTCGCCGCCCTCCCCCCGCTCGTGCTCCTCGTCCTCCACGACACCCTGGTGGCGAGACCCGACCGCTGGGTGCGCAACGGCATCCTCCTGGCCGTGCTGGCCGTGGCGCAGTTCTTCGTCTCCGACGAGGTCCTCGTCACCACCGTCATCGTCGCCGCCATCGCCGTCGTGGCCTCGGCCGTCGTGGGCCACCGGGCATGGCACACCACGGCCGGCGCCGCCGCCCGGGCCCTGGCCTTGGCCGGCGTGGCCACCGCCGCCGCCCTCGCCTACCCGGTGTGGTCCGCCCTGCGGGGACCGGGGCACATCGTGGGGCCCATCCAGCCGGTGGCCGAGGCCTACCGGGCCGACCTGTTGGGACCGTTCCTGCCCGACCAGATGGAGAAGCTGGCACCGGGCCGGCTGGTGCAGATCGCCCAGCACTTCGCCAGCACCCCGGGGGAGAACGGGTCGTACCTGGGCATCCCCCTCCTCCTGCTGGTGGCGGTCGGGGTGGTGTGGCTGTGGCGGGAGCGGGCCGTCCTGGTGGTGGCCGTCACCGGCGCCGCCGCCTTCGTGCTGTCGCTCGGCGGCGCGCTGGCGGTGAAGGGGGCGCCCCCGATCGGTCCCGGCGGGGCCGCCACCGGCGGGATACCCCTCCCCGAGGCGCTGGCCTACAAGCTCCCGCCGCTGCGCAACCTGGTCCCGGTCCGCATCAGCCTCTACGTGGCCCTGGCGGCCGGCATCCTCCTGGCGGTGGTGCTCGACCGGCTCGTGCACCGGCACCGGCACCGGCTCGTGCAACGGCTCGTTCACCGGCGCCGGGGGGCGGCGTGGAAGGGGCGGGCCATCGGGGCCGGGGTGCTGGCGCTGGGGCTGGCGGTGCTGGTGCCGCTCGTGCCCGAGGCCCCCTTCGTCACCGCCGCACCGGCCGGCATCCCCCCCTATTTCACCGGGACCGCCTACCACCGGATACCCGCCGGCAGCGTCGCCCTCCTCTACCCCTACCCGTCCGAGGCCTTCCCGGCGGCCGAGGCCTGGCAGGGCTACGCCGGCCTGCCGTTCGCCATGCCCGGGGGCTACTTCCTCGTGCCCGGGGCCACCGGTGCCGTCGCCTTCAGCCCGACGCTTTCCTACAGCCGCGCCACCCCGCTGGCCCTGGCCTTGACCGACCTGTGGGCGGGGAAGCCGTTGCCCGAGACGGCCGCCCGCCGCTCGGCCCTGCGCCGGGAGCTGGCCGCCGACGGCGTCCGCACGGTGGTGGCGGTGCCCCAGGACGGCACCGACCCGGCGGCGGCGCTGGCCACCCTCGAGTGGCTTCTCGGCCCCCCGTCGGCCGGCCAGGGGGGGACGGTCGACTGGTACGGGCTGCGGTGGCCCCCGGCCGGGCCCGCTGGGCCGGCCGGGCTCGCCGCGTCGCGCTAGCCGGGCCGGTCAGCTGCAGGGGGCGCCGGTCGGGTCCGCCACCTGCTCGCCGGAGGCGCCGTGGTGCAGGGATCGGGACCGGGCCGACAGCCGCTCGTGCCGGACGTCTGTCCCCGACACCACCGGCGAATGGACCAGCATCAGGGCCCCCGAGAACAGGACCAGCAGGGAGAGCGCCTCCAGGGGGCCCCAGGCGCCGCCGGTCCGCAGGTCGTCGCCGAACAGGCCGACGCCGATGAGGATGCTGGCCAACGGGTCGACCAGCACGATGGTCGATTGCGAGGCGGCGATCGGGCCGGCATGGTAGGCGTTCTGGGTCAGGAAGACGGCCACGGCGCCCGACGCCGCCAGCCCGTAGGTCTCCCAGTGCCAGAACATCGACACCCAGTTCCCGGCCACGTAGCCGGTGACCTCCTTGGTGCAGGCGGCGGCGAAGGCGTAGCCGATGGCCGCTCCCACCCCGAACATCGAGGCCCGCCACCACCGCGGCCCGCGGCGGGCCAGCATCACCGCCATCGCCGTGACCACCACGCACGGCACGCCGACCTCGACCCACTCGGCCGCCGTCGGCTGGAAGTTGCCGCCCCGCGGCGAGGAGAAGAGGAGGAAGCCGGCCAGCCCGCCGGCGGCGGCCACCGCCCCGGTCCACTCCCGCCACCCGACGGCGTAGCGAAACCACACGACGAGGATGAGGACGAGGAACAGCAGCTCGGTGGTGAGCACCGGCTGCACCTCGGTGAGCCGGCCCATGTGGAGCGCCGCCGCCTGGGCCACGAAGGAGAGGATCATGAACCCCAGGCCGGCCAGCCAGACCCGCCGCCGGAAGGCGTAGGCGAGGAGCCGGAGCCGGAGCGTGTCCCCCCGGGGGGCGTCCTCGACCCCCATCCGCTGGAGCACGCTGGTCAACGCGTTGGACAGCGACGCGGCGAGGGCGAGGAGGTAGACCATCGGCGACCCTATCCTACGTTGGCTTGAGGCCAGGCCGGCCGGCCGGCCTGGGACCGGCGCCCCGGCGCGCAGGGCGGGCGCTCAGGGCCCGGCGCCCCGGCGCTCAGGGCCGGGGCGCAGGGCCGGGATCGGGCCCGTCAGTGCCACGGGAGGTGGTCCACGTACGACCAGCTCCTCCGGTGGATCGCCGACAGCCCGTACCCCGCCAACGCCGTCTGGTGGGCCGGCGACGGGTAGCCCTTGTTGCGCTCGAACGAGTAGGCCGGGTAGTGCACGGCGTCGGCCCGCATCAGCCGGTCGCGCACCACCTTGGCCAGCACCGAGGCGGCGGCCACGGCGGCGCAGCGGGCGTCTCCGCCGACGACCGGGACCACCGTCGCCGGGATCGCCACCGGCGGGACCGGGAGGTCGGGCGCCGGGAGAGCCGCCGCCCGCAGGAGGTCGTAGGGACCGTCGACGACGACGGCGTCGGGCGGCAGCTCGAGGCAGGCCAGCGCCCGGCAGGCGGCGAGGCGTAGGGCGCCGGCCATGCCCCACCGGTCGCATTCGGCGGCGCTGGCATGACCGACCCCGGCGTCGGCGCACCACGCCGCCACCTCGTAGAAGACGACCTCGCGCCGCTCCTCGGCCAGGAGCTTGGAGTCGCGCAGCCAGAAGGGGAGCGACCGTGTCCGGCACCCGGCGTGGACGACGGCGACGCCGACGCTCACCGGCCCGGCCCAGGCGCCCCGGCCCACCTCGTCCAGCCCGGCGACCCATCGGTGCCCTTCCCGCCAAAGCCGGCGCTCCACGGCCAGGGTGGGGCGGACCCCGCTGCCGGCGCCCCCGCTGCTGCTGCCCCCGCTGCTCACCGCCGGCGCGCCGGGGGCCGGCTCACCGCGGCGCCGGCCCGGCGCCAGCAGCCGGCCCGGCGGGCTCCACCCGGGCCACCATCGCCCCCTCCCCGGGATCGACCGCGGTGCCGAGGAAGGCGTCCAGCATCTCGCCCACCACCGCCTCGGTCGAGAGCCGGAGCCCGAAGGCGAGCACGTTGGCATCGTTCCACCGGCGGGCGCCGGCCGCCGTGGCCGCGTCGGTGCACAGCGCGGCGCGCACCCCTGGCACCTTGTTGGCGGCGATGGACACCCCGGTCCCCGTCGTGCAGCAGACCACGCCCCGGTCGGCTTGGCCCGACGCCACCGCCTCCCCGACCGCCCGGCCGGCGTCGGGCCAGTCCGAGCCGTCGGCGACGACGGCCACCCGGTGGCCGGCGCCCTCGAGGCGCGCCACCACGGCCCGGGTCAGGGGCGTCGTCTCGTCGGTGCCGAAGGCGACGGCGAGCTCCGGCGCCGGAGGGACCGCAGGCGCCGGGGCGGCGGCTCGGACCTCGTCGGGCGCGTGGCGGGCCGGCACGCCTGCCATGCTCCCATACGGCCCTCGGCGGGACCGGCCCGCTGCCCTACCTTCTAATCTGTGCCGATGAGCCGACGTGTCGCCATCGTCCCCCACACCCACTGGGACCGGGAGTGGTACGAGCCGTTCCAGTCCTTCCGGATGAAGCTGGTCGACACCCTCGACGGCCTCCTCGAGCTCCTCGAGTCCGACCCGTCCTACGCCCGCTACCTGCTCGACGGGCAGATGGCGGCGGTCGACGACTATCTCGAGGTGCGCCCCGAGGCCGAGGGCCGTATCCGGGCGCTGGCGTCTTCGGGGCGACTGGCCATGGGGCCGTGGTACGCCTTGATGGACGAGTTCTTGGTGTCGGGGGAGACGATCGTCCGCGACCTCCAGATGGGGCTACGCCGCGGCGCCGCATTCGGCGGGGCGATGGAGGTCGGCTACCTCCCCGACATGTTCGGCCACGTGGCACAGATGCCCCAGATCCTCCGCCTGGCCGGCCTGGACCACGCCGTGGTCTGGCGGGGCGTGCCCTCCACGATCACCAAGTCCGCCTTCTGGTGGGAGGCGCCGGACGGGTCCACCGTGCGAGCGGAGTACCTCCCGCTCGGCTACAGCAACGGCGCCCTCCTCCCCGACGACGCCGATGCGCTCCTCCGGCGGGTCGGTGACCAGGAGAAGGAGATCGGCTCCTTCGTGGTGGGAGATCTCCTGCTCATGAACGGGTCGGACCACCTGCCGCCCCAGCCCGGGCTGGGCCGGGTGGTGGCCGAGGCCAATGCCCGCCAGGACGACTTCGACTTCGAGATCACGTCGCTGCCCGAGCACCTGGGCCGGGCGCCGGTCGACGGGCTCGACCGGTGGCCGGGCGAGCTGCGGTCCGGCGCCCGGGCCAACATGCTCATGGGGGTGACGTCCAACCGGGTGGACGTGCGCCAGGCGGCGGCGGCGGCGGAGCGGGCCCTGGAACGTCGGGCCGAACCGTACGCCGCGCTGTTCCTGCCGGCCGAGCGCTGGCCGGACCGTTTCGTCGACCTGGCATGGACGGGAATGGTGCGCAACGCCGCCCACGACTCGATCTGCGCGTGCTCGGTCGACGAGGTCGTCGACGCCGTCCTCAACCGCTACGCCGAAGCACGCCAGCTCGCCGACGGCGTGGCCGACCGAGCCCTGTCCGAGCTGGCGTCGTCCATGGCCGGCGCCGGGCCGGTGGTGGTCAACCCGTCGGCCCGCGCCCGCTCGGGCACGGTGGAGCTGGTGGTCGGCGAGGAGGTCCCGCCCGGACCGGCCGTCCAGGTCCTGGCCGAGCGTTTCGGGCTCCCGGGGGCGATGACGCTCGACGCCCAGACGGTGCGCACCGTGCTGGGCATGATCCAGGGGCCGAAGATCGACGACGACGCCTGGGTCCAGGACGTGCGGGTCGAGGAGGACGAGACGGGCATCGACCTCACCGTCACCATCGGCCCCGAGGAGCGCCCCGAGGCGCCGATCGCCGAGGCCCGCCAGGATCTCTCCGCCCGCCTGGGGGCGCGGCCCGACGTCGCCGTCAGGGTCCGCCTCGACCAACCGCCGATCCGGCGGGTCGCCGCCCGGGTGGTCGGCGTGCCCGGGTACGGGTGGCAGGCGTTCGACCCGGTTCCACCGGCCAACCCGGTCGTGGCCGCCGTGGTGGGCGAGGCCCCGCCGACCCCCGCCGACCGGGGGGCGGCGGACGGGAGCGGGGCGACCGGCGTCGGCGGGGCGACCGGCGTCGGCGGGGCGACCGGCGCCGGTGGGGCGCCGGACGGCGCCGTGGTGCTGGCCAACGGGCTCGTGACCGTGGTCGTCGACCCGGCCGACGGAACGTTCTCGGTCGACGGGCTGGCCGGGCTGGGGCGGCTGGTGGACGGCGGCGATCTCGGCGACTCCTACAACTACTCGCCGCCGGGCGGCGACCGCCTCGTGGGCTCCCCCGAATCGGTGGTCGTCGCTGCCGGCGACCGCGGCCCGGTGCGCGCCACCGCCGTGGTGATCGCCACCTACCGGTGGCCGGACCACGTCGACGGCTCGTCGCAGCAGCGGGTCGGCGAGCATCCGGTCGAGGTGGTGACCACGGTGGAGGTCCGGGCCGACGAGCCGGTGGTCCGGGTGACGACCGGCTTCGTCAATCCGTCACGCGACCACCGGCTGCGGGTGCACCTGCCCCTGCCCCACCCCGCCGAGACGTCCGAGGCGGGCTCGGCCTTCGCCGCCGTGCGCCGCCGGCTCACCGTCGAGGGGCGGCCCGACGAGCTCGGGCTGCCGACCTGCCCGGCACGGCGGTTCGTCTCAGCCGGTGGCCTCACCGTGGTCCACGACGGCGTCGTCGAGTACGAGCTGGTCGACGCCGTCGACGGTGGGCCCGGCCCGGCCCGCGCTCTCGCCCTCACCCTGCTGCGCTCCACCGGCATGCTCTCGCGCCTCGGCATGGCCTACCGGCCCTTCCCGGCGGGGCCCCTGACCCCGGTGGAGGGCCTCCAGCTGCTCGGCCACCGGGTGGAGGCCCGCTACGCGCTGGCGGTGGGCGACGTCGACCCCTGGGCGATGGCCGACGACGTGCTGGAGCCCCTCGAGGCGATCACCACCTTCGGGGGGGGCTGGCGCCCGCCGGAGGGAAGCGCTCTTCACGTGAGCGGAGCCGAGGTGAGCAGCGTCCGCCGGGAGGCCGGCCAGATCGAGGTGCGCGTGTTCAACCCGGCGGCCGAGACCCGCCAGGTGGACTTGGGCGACCGCTCGGGCTGGCTGGTCGACCTCCGCGGCCGGCCCGTCGAGCCGTTCGACGGCCGGTTCGAGCTGCGGGCCGGCGGCATCGCCACCCTCCGGCTGACCGGCGGCTGAGGCGCCGGCACGGACATCCCAGCGGGCACACCGGTCCACGGCATGCTCGCTCGGGCGTCACCGTCAGGTGCGGCCGCCACGCCGGCCGCCGGACAAGAAGCGCTCGCCGGCGCCACGCAGCTCGTCCAGGTCGCGCACCACCCCGACCAGTCGGTCCCAGCGCAGGCGACGCCGGTCGTCGGCCGGCCCGCCGATGCCGGCCGGCTCCTGGCCGGCCCGGCCGCACCACCACAGCGTCACCGGTCCCAGATCCTTCAGCTGGCGAATCCCGAGGCGGCGCCAGGAGAGCTCCCCCGCCCGGTCGGACACCTGCCGGTGGAAGTCGTCGGACACGAGCACGGTCCCGGGGCGGGCGATGCTGACGATCCGGGCTGCCAGGTTGACGGTCGGGCCGAAGTAGTCGCCGTCGTTGACGAGCACCTGGCCGGCCGACAGGCCGACGCGCACATCGCTCAGCAGGTCGTCGTCGGCATAGGCCTCGGCCAGCGAAAGGCCGATGCTGGCGGCGTCGACGGCATCCTCGGCGACGAACATCGCCTCGTCGCCGATCGTCTTCACCATCCGGCCGCCGAGACCGGTCACGATGTCGTACGAGATCTCCTCGAACCGCTGGACCACGGTCGCCAGCTCGTGGTCCGAGAGATGCTGGCTCAGCACCGTGAACCCGACCATGTCGGCGAAGCCGACGGCCAGCACCTGCCGAGCGCCCCACTGGCGCCCTTCGGTCCGCAGGAGCATGGTCCGGCGCGCCACGGCCTGGACGTGCCGCCGCCACACGTACCCGAGCAAACGGTCCATCGCCGGCAGCAGCTCGCCGGCGATGCCGGAGAAGGCGTCGGCCGCCATGACGCTGTCCTCCTCGGCCCCGAGCGTGGTCGCCGCCCGGACCACCCCGGCCTCGGCGATCCGTGCCATCGACGAGCCGATCACCCGCGCCAGCTGCACCGCTGTCTCCACCTCGGTCACCCCGAGGCGCACCATCGTCCGGAGGATCCCGGCCGCCTCGACGTCGAGATCGGTCAGCGCACGCTCCTCGTCGGCCGGCTCCAAGAAGCCCAGCGCCCGCCAGAACCTCCGGAGAAGCTCGGGCGCCAGGCCGGTGGCCTCGCTCACCTCGACCGTCGTGTACCTGGGCCCGGAGGGCACCAGCAGGCGGTCGACGGCCAGGAGGTCGAGGACGTCGTCGTCGATGGCGTCGTCGATGGCGGCGTCCTCGACGCCGGCCGCCCGGAGGGTGGCCCGGACCCGGGCCTGCGCCGCCGTCCGCGCTCCGGCCGCCGCCGTCACCCGGTGGCGCTCCCCAGCAGCTGTTCGTCCAATTCGGAACGGGCCGGCCGTGCCATCAGCGCCGACACGGCCGCCGCCGCCGAGGTGTCCCCGGCGACCAGCGCCGCCACCTGCTCGGCGATGGGCATCTCGACACCCCGGGCCCGGGCCAGGTCCACCAGCGGGCGGGCGGTCCGCACCCCCTCGGCCACGGCGTGCATCCCGGCCACGACCTCGTCCAGGGCCCGGCCCTGGCCCAGCGCCAGCCCGACGGCGCGGTTGCGGCTCCGGGGGCTGGTGCAGGTGGCGACCAAGTCGCCGACACCGGCCAAGCCGCCGAAGGTGGCCGCCTGCCCGCCGAGCGCCACCCCGAGGCGAACCAGCTCGGCCAGGCCGCGGGTGACCAGCACGGCACGGGTGTTCTCGCCCAAGCCCAGGCCGTCGGAGGCGCCGGCGGCGATGGCCATGACGTTCTTGGTGGCTCCGGCGATCTCGCACCCGGTCACGTCGGTCCCCGTGTACACGCGCAACGTGCGGCAGTGCAGCAGCGATTGGACCTGCTCGGCCGCCGAGGTGTCCGGCATGGCCACCACCGTGGCCGCCGGATGGCCGGCGGCGACCTCGTGGGCCAGGTTGGGACCGCTGAGCACCCCGGCCGGGTTGTCCGGCAGGATCTCGGCGACCACCTCGGACATCCGCAGGTGCGTGCCGGCCTCGATCCCCTTGGCCAGGCTCACGACGGGAACGCCGGCCGGGATCGCCGCCGCCATGGCGGCGAGCACGGCGCGGAACCCGTGCGACGGCACCGCCACCAGCACCACGCCGGCACCGTCAACCGCCTCGGGCAGCGACGCCGTCACCCGAAGGGTGGGCGGGAGGCGGACGCCGGGGAGGTAGCGGGCGTTCTCGCCGTCGCGCTCGACGGCACCGGCCAGCACGGCCGAGCGTGACCACAGGGTGGCCGTCCCACGGGCGGCGAGCAGGGAAGCCACGGTGGTGCCCCAGGAGCCGGCCCCGATGACCGCCGCCGCACCTCGCAACATTGGCCGAGCCTACGGTCCACCGACCACGGTCGCGCCATCCGGGTCGGCACGGTCGCCCGCCGTACACTGGCCGGGTGCCTGCCGGCCCTGCCGCGGCGCCGGTGGACCGACCACCGTCGCCTCAGGGACTGCTCGGGGTGAAGGCCGCCCTGGTGCCGGTGAAGGCGTTCGCCGAGGCAAAGCGCCGGTTGGGCCTGGCGCTGCCTGATCGGGAGCGCCAGGATCTGGTGCGCCGGATGGCCGAGCAGGTGCTGGCGGCGGCGGCGCCACTGGCGACCGCCGTGGTGTGCGACGACCCCGAGGTGGCGTCGTGGGCCCGGGACCACGGCGCGCTGGTGGTGTGGGAGCCGGGGCGAGGGCTGAATGGCGCCGTGGAGAGCGGCGTCGCCCGACTGGCCGAGATGGGCGTCCACACGGTCGTGGTCGCCCACGGCGACCTGCCGAGGGCCAGCGACCTCGCCTCCCTGGGCGACCTCGGTGGCGTGACCCTCGTCCCCGATCGCCAGGAGGACGGGACCAACGTCGTGGCCCTGCCGGCCGGGTGCGGGTTCCACTTCTCGTACGGCCCCGGATCGTTCGAGCGACACCGTGTCGAGTGCCGGCGGCTCGGCCTTCCCCTGCACGTGCTCCGGCGGCCCGGGCTCGCCTTCGACGTCGACTGGCCCGGCGACCTCGACTGGGCCTGACGCCGTCCGGCCACGCCGGCCGGCCGGGTCGCCGTCGTCCACCGATCACGGAGGGCGCGGGCAGGGGCACCGCGCCCCCGCCCGCGCCCTGCGGTCGACCGTCCTTCTTGCTGGCTAGCGGCGGGCGGCCTTCTTGGTCGCCGTGCGCTTGGCCGCCTTCTTGGTCGCCGTGCGCTTGGCCGCCTTCTTGGCCGGGGCCCGCTTGGCCGCCTTCTTGGTCGCCGTGCGCTTGGCCGCTTTCTTGGCCGGTGATCGCTTGGCCGCCTTCTTGGCCGGTGATCGCTTCACCGACTTCTTGGTCGCCGTGCGCTTGGCCGCCTTCTTGGCCGGTGATCGCTTCACCGACTTCCTCGCCACTGCGCGCTTGGCAACCTTCTTGGCCGGGGCCCGCTTGGCCGCTTTCTTGGTCGTCGCGCGCTTGGCAGCTTTCTTTGCCGGGGCCCGCTTGGCTTTCTTTGCCGGGGCCCCGTTGCTGGCGGCTATCGCCACAGGTGCACCTCCCTTGGTGTCTCGCTCGATGGATCGAGGTGAAGCCTGCGGCATGTCGAATCGTTCCGTCGACGTCCGCACTGCTGCACCACTTGCATGCTTGTCACGGCCGCACCGCCCGGCGAAGGCCGATCCTGCAACTGCCCGACGCCGACCGATGTACTCCTCCCAGCTACCCGTCTCGTCGCAACGTCTGCATGTCGACCGACCGTTGTGTGCGATGCACCGATGCCATCGACCACCACTCCCAACGCGTCACATCTGCACCCGCTGCTCTTCAACCGCGTACCGGGTTACACACAATCACAGTTCGTTTCCGCGCTCAGGTCAAGCATCCTCACTCGCCGACCGGCGCGCGCACGTCGACCGAAGGGGCGCGCGCCAGCGCGCAGGAGGCGTCGCCACCGGTCGCGTCGGCGTCGTCATCCGTCCCATCGGCGTCGTTCTCGGCGGCGCCGGCCACGCGCCGGCACGTCCCACCGACGTGCCTCGAGACCGCCGTCGCCGACACCACGGTCGGCTGCGAACGATCCGGTTCTGTGACGTCGGCGGTTGACGCGCCGGCCATCGAGCGGTGGCAGGTACTGGCGGCAGTCCACGCCGCCTCGCGCGCCGTGGGTTCCGGCATCTACCTCGGCCAGGGCCACGCCGGATGGGCATGGGCCGGTCCCGAGCGATCCACCCTGGTCCTGGGCCCGTCGCGCTCGGGCAAGACGTCGTCGTTCGTGGTCCCGAACGTGCTCGCCGCCCCTGGTGCCGTGGTCTCCACGTCCACCAAGGCGGACGTGCTGGCGCACACCGAGTCGTCGCGCCGCACGGCCGGATGTTCTCTCCTTTACGACCCCAGCGGCACCGTCCACCTCCCGCCCGGCACCGACCGAGTCGGGTGGTCCCCGACCACGCTCGCCGACGACTGGGAGATCGCCCTCCAGGTGGCCGACGCCATGGTCCGCTCGGCCGGTGGGCGGCGCGCCGGCGCGCCGTCGTTGACCGGCGACGACCACTGGACGGAACGGGCGGTCGCCCTCCTGGCGCCGTTGCTCCATGCCGCCGCCCTCGACAAGACGCCGATGGCCGGCGTGCTCCATTGGGTGGACCGCCACGACGGTTCGCCGGCGCTGTCCATCCTCTCGTCGGCCGGCGGCGACCGCGCCGCGGCAACCGACGTGCTGGCCGGCATCCTCTCGACCGAAGGGCGCGAGCAGTCCGGCATCTGGTCGACGGCGTCTGGTGTGCTCGGCGCCTACCGCTCGAAGGCGGCGCTGGCGTCGACCGAGCCGCCGTACCTCGACGCCGACACCTTCTGCGCCGGTCCGAACTCGCTGTACATCTGCGCCGCCGGCCGGCGCCAGCAGCTCCTGGCCCCGCTGGTGGTCGGCCTGCTGACGGACGTCCGCGACGCCGCCTACCGGCGCGCCGCCCACCAGCCGGGCGGCGGCTTCCCCCCGGTCCTCCTGGCGCTGGACGAGGTCGCCAACATCGCCCCCATCCCGGACCTGCCGGCCATCGTCACCGAGGGGGCGGGGCAAGGCCTCCTCACCCTCGCCTGCCTCCAGGATCTCTCGCAGGGGCGCGCCCGGTGGGGACGGGAGGCCGAGGCATTCGTCTCGCTCTTCGGCACGACCGTGGTGCTGCCCGGGATCGCCGACATGCCGACCCTCGAGGCGCTCTCGGCACTCGGTGGCGACGTCGAGATCCCCACCCGCACGGTCGGTCACGCTCTCGGGCCTTCCGGAAAGATCCTCCCGTCGGTGAGCGTGTCGGGCACGATGCGCCGACGGCTTCCGGTCGACGCCATCGGTTGCGGCCGGGAAGGCCAGGCGCTGGTCGTCGACACACGGAACCGGATGGGCTGGGTGAAGCTCACCCCGGCGCACTTCGCCGAGCCATGGGCCGCCCTCAGCCGGGGGGCGGAGCGCTCGGCCGACCGCTCCCGCTCGGTCGCCGAGATGGCGCGCCACGGCCGAGGCCGCTGACGGCCGGAGGTCGCCGCGCCACGCCGGCCCCGGGCCCTCGGGGGCCTCATCCCCGGCCGAGCGACCACTCGGGGGCGCCCCCGTCCCTCCCGCGGTCGCGCCCCATCAGCCTCCGGGCCTCGCAGAGAGCGCTCCTCACCGCCAGGTGCTCGGCCAGCCGCCGCGCCGGGAGGCGGGCCAGATCGGCCGGCGATCCCTCGATCCCGAGCGCCGCCGGGCCGTCGACCGACCATCGGGACCGGTAGCGCTCGACCGCCACCGACGCCCGCAGCCAGGTGGACAACAGCTCCGGCGCGCCCGGGCGCGGTCCGAGGTCCCGCACCAGGTACCCCGGCGGCACCAGCCCGGCCAGTGGGTGGGCCTGCTCGCCCACGCCGACCTCGGGCCCCCACTCCCGCAGCGTGTCCACGCACCGCTCGACGTCGTCCCCGGTGCTGCCACCGGGCATGGCGCCGGCCCAGGCCGCCACCGCCTGGCGGCGCGTCGCCGTGGCGTGCGGTGTCCGCCAGAGGGTTGCGGTGAAGCGGTGCTCGTCCAGCGCGCCGGGCGGGCGTTCACCGCCGGCCGGTCCGTCGCCGCGGCGATCGCCGGCGGCCACCTCGAAGCGTCCCCGGCGAAGAAGGCCGAGGACCGAGCGGTCGACCCCGACGTCCTCGGCCAGGGCACGCCACCGGCGGCGGAGAGACGGCGCGTCGAGGTCGACCGCCTTGTCCTGGCGGGTGACCGCCCAGGCCACCGCCCGCGCCCGGGACGACGGCGGACGCCGGTCCCACGGCGCCTCCCGTCGGTCCGTGACCATGTCGGCCAGGTGGCCCCGGATCTCCGCCCGGCGCCCGGAGAGGGCCCCGATGGCTGCGGGATCGATCCCGTCGATCTCGTAGCAGCCGCTGCGGCGCAGCGACCAGGTCGCGCCCAGTCGGGCCGCCAGCTCACGGCGGAGATGGGCGTCGTAGAGGCGGCCGGCGGCCACCGCGTGGGCGAAGATCCCCCTGCTGTCGACGGCCGTCCAGCGGCTGTCGGCGCCGTGGGCCACGTTGGCCACCACCACATGGGTGTGCAGGTGGGGATCGAGGGCCCGGCTCACCCCGTGGGGAAAGGTGGCGGCGACGGGCCCCTCGACCGGCTCGAGCGAACGCGCCTCGCCGGCACGTCGTCGACCAGCCAGGGCGTGGTCGGCGACGTAGCCCATGGCAGCCTCGACGGCCCCGAGGTGCCCGTCGAGAACGGCCCGGGCAGTGACCGGATCCCCGAGCCCGAAGACGACGCTGGCCGACTTCGGGGCGGCGAAGGTCAGGTCGTACCCGGTGACCTCGCCCCGGCGTCTAGCCAGCGCCCGGCCGCTGGAAGGATGGCGGCCGGCGAGCACGGCCGCCAGCTCGTCAGGGGCGACCGGGCCGGCCAGGCCGAGCCCGGCGGCGCCGCGGCCCCACCACCTCCCCGCCGGGCCCGGGTGACCGGGGACCCCCAGCTCGAGCTCGGACGCCCGATCGGCCATGTAGTAGGCCCCGGACGACCGGATCAGGCGGGCGACTCGCAACACCTGGTGACCTGACTCGTCAACGGCCCGCTCCCGATCGACGTTCCCGGCTCCGCCCCGAGACGGGGCCGGGGCGTCAGCGCCAACTCCCGGCGCTCACCGGCGGCCCCTGGAAGGAATGGTCGCCGGGAGGGCCGAGGTGAGCCCATGACCGACCGCGGACCGAAGGCCCACGCCTCAGCCGTGCGGGAGCTGTCGAGTGGACGGGGAGCTGTCGAGTGGACGGGGAGCTGTCGAGTGGACTGGGCCGCCAGCAGGTCACGGGCCTCCCGGCCCACCGTGATCGTCGCCGTCTCGATCATCGAGCTCAAAGTGACCGCCATCGGATGGCGACACCTCCTGCCGCGCACCTCGTCGTCGTCGGCGACGTCGGGCACGGTGAGGCTGGCGTGCTCGCCGGCCGGCGGCGGCGCTCTTCGGTGACCGGCCCCGGCCGCCGCCGGGCTCGCTACGTCCGGTAGCGCCGCAGTACCCGCCGGGCGGCGGCGGCCGCCGCCCCTCGGAGCTCCGGCGGGTCGACGATCCGGGCATGCGGCCCGAGCTGCAGCAGAAGGCGCTCGAGCCAGGCGACCCCGCCGACGGCCAGCGTGACCTCGGTCGTGCCGTCGGGGAGCGGCACCGCTCCGAGCGACGGCACCGTGTCGACCACCCACGCCGCCTCGCGGTCGAGGACCAGCCGCACGGCTTGTGCTCCGGGGCCCGGGACGAACGCCTCGGCCCGCCCCGCCCCGTCGTGGCCGGGACCGACCGGCGAGCTCAGGGAGTCGATGGTCCGGATGCGGTCGACCCGGAAGCGCCGAAGCCCGCCGGCCCGGTGGCAGTGGGCGTCGAGATACCAGTGGCCGTCCAACGACACCAGGGCCAACGGGTCGACCACCCGTCGGGTCGTCTCGTCGGTCGACGCCGAGTGGTACTCGATCTCCGCCTGCGTCCCGGCGTCAACCGCCCGGCGCACGGGATCGAGGAGGGCGGGCCGGTCCAGGTCGACGACCAGCCGGTCGTGGTCGCCCAGCACGGCGTCGAGCTTCGCCAGGGCCCGCGCCAGCGCCCCGTCGCCGTCGGCTCCGGGAACGGCCAGGATGGTCCGGGCCGAGGCGGCGAGCGCCAGGCCCTCCGCCGCCGTGAGACGGCGGGGACGGGCCATCTCCGCCGGCAGGTAGGCCTGCACGGTGCCGTCGGCGACGACGATCTCGAGCAGCATGTCCGGGGAGTACGGCGGCAGGCCGCAGCAGGCGGCCAGCTCGAGTTCGTGGACGAGCTGGTGCGGCTCGATCCCGAACCGCTGGGCGACCTCGGCGATGGGCGCCTCGCCCACATTGGCCAACCACCCGACGATCGCCAGCAGCCGGCGCAGCCGGCCAGCCGAACCCCTCTGGTCCCGGCGCCCACCGGCCGGCGGGGGGGCGGGACCCCCGCCACCGGGGCCGGCCGGCAGGGTGGATCCCGGGCGCGCCGCCGGGTCGGTCGGGCCGCCGGCTCCCGCCTCAAGTGCGTCGCCACCGCCACCGCCTGCGTCGCCACCGCCATCGGCGCCGCCGTCCCCGTCGCCGCTGTCGCCAGCCACCGCCTCCAGCCATCCGACCATCGCCTCCCGGGCGGCCGGGGGGCCCACGACCTCGGCGTGGTCGAGGAGGCCGAGGACCCACGATCGCAGCGCTCCGGCGCCGGCGACGCCGAGGCGCAGCAGCACCGACCCGTCCGGCCGGCGCTCGTCGACCGCCGCCTCGCCCACCTCGGCAGTGACCCGGCCGGCCTCGACCGCATCGACCAGCAGCAGCACGTCCTCCTCCCCGTCGTCGTCGCCCACCCGCCACGGCTCGTCGAGGGCGGTGCCGACCAGCGCACCGTCCGGGACGTCGCCGGACCCGGGCGGTCCGGGCACCGGCATGCCGTCGATCCGGTCGACCCGGAAGGTCCGGCCGTCACCCCGATCCCGGTCCCAGCCGATCAGGTACCAGCGGCCTCCGCGGAAGCGCAACCCGGTCGGGACGACGTGGCGCCGGTCGCCCCGGTACGAGAAGCGCACCGCCGCCTGGGCGCCCAGGGCGTCGAACAGCGGGACCAGCGCCGGCGGCGACACCACCGAGGCGACCGGGCGCACGTCGACCAGCCCGGTGGCGCCCAGCTTCAGCAAGGCGTCCCGGCCGCTCGGGTCCCCCACGTGGACGCCGGCCACCGCCAGGTGCAGGGCGGCCTGTTCGTCCGGCTCGAGGCCGAGGTCGGGCAGGTAGAAGCCGTCCGGGTCGATGCGGTAACCGGACTGCTCGGGGCCGTCCACGGGCTCGGTCACGACCGGGATCCCCTCGTCCCGCAGCAGCCGCTTGTCCCGCTCGAACGCCTGGCGCCGGGCGTCGTGGGAGGCCGGGTAGCCCGGCACCTCGACGGCGATCTCCTCCAGCGTGCGCGGCCTCGACGACCCCAGCAGCACGAGGACGAGGTCGGTCAGGCGTTCCAGGCGGTCGGGAGCGGGCACCGGCGCCAGCGTAGGGGGCGCACCCGGTCGACGGTCAGCCAGGTGGCGGCCAGCCGGACTCACCCGGGGCGGCGAGCCACAGCGAGGACCGATCGGCGAACGGGACCCGGCACGGCGGGCCGTCGGCCACCTCCACCACCGGTGGCGAGGACTCCTCAGCCGGGACCCTGACGATGGCCGAGGAGCGGGTCCCGTACTCGCCGGTGTGCACGCAGGCGGCAAGGAGGTCGGCCGGCCGGACCCCGGGCGGCAGGGCACCGCTGCCGTCGGCCTCACCCCCGTCACCAGGATCGTCGAGCGGCACGGTGTGGCCGGCGAGCACCTCGGCCAACAGGACGCGCAGGGCGGGAGCGGCGCGCCCGCCGGCGCGCCCGCCGCCGGGCCCGCC
>JBOGGE010000160.1:0-63061 GCA_050743865.1 Acidimicrobiales bacterium | reverse complement strand
CCGCCGTCAGGGGCGGCGCTGGTCCTTCAGCTCGGCGATCGCCGCGTCGACCTGGTCGAAACGGGCTTCGTGCGCGGTGAAGCGGACTGACAGCTCGCCCCGCAGGCCGGAGACCTCGCCACCGATGCGGGCGAAGCCGTCGCTGGTGATGCGGAGGACCTGCCCCGTCGTCTCGACCAGGACGGCCACGTCGGCCCGGATCGACGCCGTCGCCCGCTGCAGCTCGGCCTGGATCGACGTCGTCGCCCGCTGCAGCTCGGCCTGGTGCTCGACCAGGACGTCCAGCGTGGCGCCCTGGTCGGCGACCTTCTCGGGGAGCTCGAGCAGGTCGTGGATCATGAGCTCGCGGCGCACGGCGTCGCGGAACGCCTCCTCGTTGTGCAGGGTGGCCAGAAAACGCTGGCGCTCGGCCTCGTCCATCAGGGTCATCGTAGGTCCCTTCAGTCGCTGATCTGAACGGTCCCCCGGACGGGCCCGGCAGCGACCTGAGAGCCGGCGGTCAGGGACGGCGGGCGTCAACCGGGTCGGCCGGCGGCGTGCTCGGCGGCCAAGAAGGAGAGACCGAGCGCCGGGAGCAGCCCGTTGCCGGCCAGGTAACCGGAGGCGCCGTGGCCGGAGATGCCCATGGCCGCTCCCCCGGCAGCGTAGAGACCCTCGATCGGCGTGCCGTCGTGATCCAGGACACGGGCATGGCCGTCGACGCGGAGCCCGCCCTGGGTGTGGAACAGGGCACCGGTCACGCGCACTCCGGCGTACGGCGGCTCGAGCGGTGCCTCCCAGTGTGACCGGCCGAAGCCGTCGGTCCGGCCGCTGGCGGCGAGATCACGGGAATCGTCGAGGGTCCGGGCGAGCCCTCGGGCGTCGATCCTGAATGACCCGGCCAGGCCGGCGGCGTCGTCCGCCCACCGCAGGGCCCCGCTCTCCACCGTCTGGCGGAAGTCGTCGTACACGAGGCAGGCGTCGTGGACCCGGCGGTCGAGCACCAGCACCGCCCGGCCCCCCGGCTGGGCGAGGACGGCGGCCGCGTACTCCGAGTAGCCGGTGGTCTCGTCGCCGAACCGGCGGCCGTCGGCGTTCACCAGCACGGCGCCGTGCATGACGGTCGCCCAGCCGGCGAACGTGGCCTGCGGCACGGCGAGGGCGGCGTGCCCCTGGTAGGCGTCGAGGAAGGCCGTGGCGGCACCAAGGCGGGCGCCGATGCGCAGCGCGTCACCCCGCGACTCGGCGCTGCCGTGGTAGGTGGCGTCGGCGATCTCGGGGATGTGGCGGCGGACGAGCTCGGGATCGGCCCCGAACCCGTTGGTCGCCAGCAACACGGCCCGGCACGGCACCACCTCTTCGCTCCCGTCCGGGTACCTGAGCCGGGCGCCGGCCACCCGCCCGCCTTCCATCTGGACGTCGGTCAGCCGCGACGGGACCAGCACGTCCACGCCGGAGGCGCCATCGCACCCGGACCCCAGCCCCTCGAGCAGTCGCGCCCCGGTCCGTCCCGGCACCGTGTGGCAGCGCAGGCGGCTGTGACCCGGGTAGAGGAAGTCCGTTGCCAGCTCCATCGGGAGCCCCACCCCGTCGGCCAGCCACGTCACCAGGCGCCCGCTCACCTCGGCCAGTGCCGCGGCCAGGGCCTGATCGGCTTGCCCTTTCGTCTTGGCCAGGACGTCGGCCACGAAGCGAGCGGGGGAGTCGTCGATCCCGGCGTCACGTTGCCAGCGGGTGCCTGCCCCCGGCACCATCGCCGTCGACATCGAGGTGTTGTTGCCGCCGCGGAAGTGTGGGCTCGCCTCCGCCACCAGCACCTGCAGGCCCAGCTCGGCGGCGCGGACGGCGCCCGCCAGCCCGCCACCGGCACCGGCGACGACGAGGTCCGGGCCGCCGTCAGCTCGAGTCACCCCGGCCCGGTTCCCGGCGTCGGGAAGGGTCCCGCCCTGCCCAGGAGGCCGTCGGGCTCGATCCCGAGCTGACCGCCGATCCACCTGGAGGTGTCGATGGCCAGGTCGAGATCGACCCCGACCGAGATGCCCATCTCGCTCAGCATCCAGGCCACGTCTTCGGTGCAGACGTTCCCGGTTGCCCGCGGCGCGAACGGGCAGCCACCGATCCCCCCGATGCTGGTGTCGATGACCCGGACGCCAGCGGCGATGGCGGCCACCACGTTGGCGTACCCGGCATTGCGCGTATTGTGGAAATGGCAGCGCAGCGTGGCCTCCGATCCGAGCTCGGCGACCCGGGAGACGAGCTCGCCGACGGCGGTGGGCACGGCGGCGCCGATCGTGTCGGCGATCGCCAATTCGGTCGGCTGGCCTTCCAGCACCGAACCGGCCAGTCCCACCACCCGGTCGAGGCTCACCCGCCCCTCGTACGGGCAGCCGAAGGCGGCGGCGACGGTGACCGTCGTCGACATGCCCGCTTGGCGGGCCAGCTGGGCGGAGGCGAGCCATTCGGCGAGCGACTGGCGCGTCGATCGGCCCTGGTTCTTCCGCGAGAACGTGTCCGTGGACACCACCACGAAATTCACCTCGTCGACGCCGGCGTCGATGGCCCGCTCGACGCCCCGGCGATTGAGGGCCAGGCCCGACAGTCGCACTCCCTGGCTCCGCAGCGGGGACACGGCGGCCAGCACTGTTTCGGCCCCTGCCATCTGGGGGACCCGTCGGGGGCTCACGAAGGCGACCGCCTCGATCCGGCGCAGCCCGGTCCGTGCCAGTCGGCCGATGAGCTCGGCTCGCGCCGCCGGAGCGAGGCACGCGGCCTCGCTCTGGAGCCCGTCACGGGGCCCCACTTCCACCAACTGCACGTCGGCGGAGGCGGCCACGTTCACGGCTGCCGCGGCAACTTCCGCGCCGGCACCCATCCTGCCACCGCCGACGCGCCGCACCCCCGGCCGAGTGCCGACGGTCGACGAGCCGCCCCGCCGCATGTGTACAATTTCATCAGGTGAACGTTACAACTGCTTGACCTGCCGCACAATGTCTGTCACAATGCCGTGGTGACGGGCAGGATTGTGTGCAATCTGAGCGCGGATCGATGATCGGTGCCGCAGATCGCGCCTACGAGGCGCTGCTCGAGCGGATCCTCAGCGGCGACTACCCGCCGGGGGTACGGCTGGTCGAAGAACAGCTGGCGCATGATCTGCACACGAGCCGGACGCCGGTCCGCGAGGCGCTGCGCCGCCTGGGTGCTGAAGGCACGATCGAGTGGGAGCCCAACCGCGGGGCCGTCGTCCCCACGCTTCGCCCGTCCGACATCTTCGACGTCTACGAGATCCGCGTCCTGCTCGAAGGGCTGGCGGCGCGCCGTGCCGCCGAGCGGATCCCGGCTGGCGAGGTGCGCCGCCTCGACGGCCTGTGCTCGCAGATGGAGAGCTTCGTGTCGGGCACCTGCGAGGCGACTCGGGTGCTGCCAGGCGTGTCGCGCACCAACCTCGAGTTCCACCGCGGCATCTTCCACGCCGCCGACTCGCCGCGGATCGCCTCCGTGCTGGCGAGCATCTTCCGCATTTCAGAGATGACCCACGTGTTCGCCCACTACTCGCCGGCAGAGCTGCTGCGCAGCTTCAGCCACCACCGGGAGTTGGTTGCCGCGCTTGCTGCCGGCGACGGTGCGTGGGCGGAGTCCACCATGCACTCGCACATCCGCGCCGCCCAGGCGACGGTCCAGCGTGAGCTCAGCGGCGCACCCGAGGAGCGGTCCGGCGATCGGGGCGAGGAGCGTGAAGAGGGCGAGGCGACCGTGAGGCAGCACGCATGAGCGACGGAATGCTCCCGCTGGATGACGTTCGGGTCCTCGAGTTGGGCCAGCTGCTGGCAGGTCCGTTCTGTGGCCAGCTCCTGGGCGATTTCGGAGCGGAAGTGATCAAGGTCGAAGATCCGCGGGCCGGCGACCCCATGCGGCAGTGGGGCCGGCACAAGCCGCAGGGGCGGAGCCTCTGGTGGCCGATCGTGGCCCGCAACAAGAAGTCGGTGACGTGCAACCTCCGGGTCACCGAGGGGCAGCAGCTGCTCCGTGATCTCGTAGGCCACGCCGACGTCCTGGTGGAGAACTTCCGGCCGGGAACGCTGGAGCGCTGGGGGCTGGGCTACGACGAGCTGGCCGCCATCAACCCCCGGCTCGTCCTGGTGCGGGTGTCGGGCTTCGGCCAGGACGGCCCGTACTCTCCGCAGGCCGGCTTCGGGTCCATCGGCGAGGCCATGGGTGGGCTCCGGTTCATCACCGGCGAGCCCGATCGCCTGCCGTCCCGGGTGGGGATATCCCTGGGAGACGCACTTGCCGGGACCTTCGCCGCCCTCGGTGCCATGGTGGCCGTCCACGCCCGGCGCCGGACGGGCCGGGGCCAGGTGGTGGACTGCGCCATCTACGAGGCGGTGCTGGCGCTCATGGAGTCGACGATCCCCGAGTGGGTCCTCGCTCACGAGGAGCGGGGCCGGACCGGCTCGATCCTGCCGAACGTGGCCCCGAGCAATGTCTACCGCACGGCCGATGGCGAAGACATCGTGATCGCAGCCAACCAGGACACCGTCTTCTCGCGGCTGGCAGCCCTCATGGGACAGGCCGGCCTGGCCACCGACGCCCGCTTTGTCACCCATGACGCCCGCGGTCGCAACCAGGATCTCCTGGACCACCTCATCGACGACTGGAGCAGCCAGGAGGCGGCCGACGCGCTCCTCGGGCGCCTGCGCCAAGCCGGGGTGCCGGCCGGGAAGATCTACCGAGCCAAGGACATGCTGGAGGATCCCCACTATCGGGCGCGCCATGCGATCGTCGAGGTGGAGCACCCCGTCCTTGGTCCCTTCCCGATGCAGAACGTCGCCCCTCGGCTGTCGGAGACGCCCGGCTCGGTGCGGTCCGTCGGGCCGGAGCTCGGCGAGCACAATGCCGAGGTCTACGGCGGACTCCTCGACCTGGAGGACGACACCATCAAGGGCCTGGTGGAGCAGGGGGTCATATGAGCGCGAGCTGCAGGGCTCCTCGGGTGATGCTGGGCGACCGATGGTGCACGCCGTCTGCCCACGAACTGCCGCCAACGCCGGAGAAAGCGTCGAGATGTCGCGCCGAGATCAGCGAGAGGATGCCATGTTCGACCTTGTGATCGAGAACGGAACGATCGTCCTCGAGAGCGGCTGCGTGCGCGGCCACATCGGCGTACGAGACGGACGGATCGCCGTGGTCGCCTCGGTCGACAACCGGCTGGACGCAGGCGGCGGCAGGACCGTCGATGCGTCGGATCTCGTGGTCATGCCGGGCATGGTCGACCCTCATGCCCACATCGGCCTCGGCGGCGGGGAGGACTGGGAGACGGAGACGGCGTCGGCATTGCACGGCGGCGTCACCACCGTCTTCAACTACGTCATGGGGTCGGAGTCCTACGACGTGCAGGTCCCCGCCGAGCACGAGGCGGCCTCCAGCCGGACGCACATCGACTACGGCCTGCACATCGTCCCCTGCACCGAGGAGCACCTCGAACGGCTGCCGGAGTATGCCAAGCGCTACGGCGTCACCTCGTTCAAGTACTTCATGAGCTTCCGGGGCGAGGAGGGGGCGTACCTGGGAGTGCCGGGGACGGACGACGGCCACCTCTTCGAGTACATGAAGGCCGTGGCCAAGGTCCCCGGCGGGATCGCCTGCGTCCACGCCGAGAACATCGAGATCGTGTGGCGGCTCCGCCAAGAGGAGAGGAACGCCGGCGCCGAGGGCCTCGCCGCCTGGAACCGTTCGAGGCCGGACTTCGTCGAGGCGGAGGCCACCGGGCGTGCGGCCTACCTGGCCCGGGTCGCCGGCGCCGCCAGCTACTTCGTCCACACCAGCTCGGAGCGGGCCCTGCTGGAGGCGGCCCGGATGCGGGCTTCACGGGGCCCCGGCGATCCGCCGGTGTACATCGAGACGTGCGGGCACTATCTGACCCACACCGAGGACAGCCAGCTCGGCCTGCTGGCGAAGACCAACCCTCCGCTCCGGGTCGACCGAGATCGCCACGCCCTCTGGGACGCCATCTCGAGCGGCCTGATCGACACCGTCGGGTCAGACCACTCCGGCCGGCGGCGCGAGCTCAAGAGCGGCAGCGTGTGGAAGTCGCCGGCCGGCATCTCGGGAATCGGCGCCCAGCTCTCGGTGGCGCTCGAGTACGGGCACCGCCAACGAGGGCTGCCGCTCGAGCGGATCGCCCAGGCGCTGGCGACCAACCCGGCCAAGGTGTTCGGCGTCTACCCCCAGAAGGGTGCGATCCGGCCCGGTGCGGACGGCGATCTGGTGCTGGTCGATCTCAACGAACGGCGGACCGTGGAGCCCGGGTCGTGGGGCGGGAACGCCGGTTACAACCTCTACGAGGGCGAGACCGTCACCGGCTGGCCCGTGATGACGATCCTGCGGGGGGCGGTTGCTTTCGATCGGGGACAGGTTGTCGCTCCTCCTGGCACCGGCGCCTACCTGTCCCGACTCGGCGAGGGGAGCAACAGATGACACGCACAGATGGGATGGTCCTGATGGCGATGGACCTGCAGAACGACTTCTGTCACCCCGACGGTGTCTACGGGCGAGGCGGCAAGGGTTTCTCCCACGTCCCGAATGGGGCGTCGGAGATCATGCCCAGAGTCATCGACGTGCTCCGGGCGTGCAACGAGGCCGAGGTGCCGATCGTGGCGACCCGCCTGCTGGTCTTGGCGGACAAGAAGGGCCGGGCCATCGGCCTGGAGCACTTCCGGGGCGACCTCCAGGAGCTGTTCGCCGCCGAGGGCTTCCGGCGGGGAACCTGGGGCCAAGACCTCGTCGCCGAAGTGCGGGAAGCGGTCGAGCCCGACTTCGAGGTGAACAAGTGGGGCCACTCGGCGATGTACCTGACCGAGCTGGAGAAGGTGCTCCGAGCCCTTGGCGCCCGGCACCTGGTGTTCGTCGGGCTCGCCACCAACGGCGTGGTCGAGGGGACGGCTCGGGACGCCGTGTCGCGCGGCTGGAAGGTGACGACGCTGACCGACTGTGTCGCCGCTCCGAACCCGTCGCTCCACGAGGCATCCCTGCGCAATCTCGGCCACATCGGGTCGTTGCACACGGCAGGGGAGCTCATCGCCGCGCTGTCCAAGGAGCCGGCGGCGTAATGGGAAGGGAGACGAGCACCGGGACCGAGGCGCTGGTCAAGTACGCGGCGTCGCTCGAGCTCGGTGCCGTGCCGGTGCCCGTCGTCGAGCGGGCCAAGTACCTGATGTTGGACGGGTTCGCCTGCGGGCTCTTCGCCGCCCGCCTGCCGTGGTCGGACCGGGCCGTGCAGACCATGGGGCGGGTCGACCGCGGGGACGGCTCGCGGATCTGGGGCCGTCCAGAGCGGAGCTCACCGCTCGGGGCGGCGTTGCTCAACGGCACGTTCGTACAGGGGTTCGAGCTCGACGACTACCACGAGAGAGGACCGCTCCACTCAGAGTCGTGCGTCCTGCCGGCGCTCATGGCCGCCGCCGAGATCCTCGGGGATGAGGGTCGGCCGGTGTCGGGTCGGGAGCTCCTGCTCGCCTCCCTGCTCGGGTTCGAGATCGGGCCACGGCTCGGCATGGCGCTCGATGGCCTGGATCTGATCGCCCGCGGCTGGCACTGCGGGCCGATCACCGGGGTGGTGTCGGCCGGCGTCGCCGTCGGGAGGCTGCTCGGTCTCGATCCCGAATGGATGGGGCATGCCATCGGGATGTCGGCCACGCAGGCCAGTGGCCTGATGAGCGCCCAGTTCGGCGCCATGGTCAAGCGGATGCACAGTGGGTTCGCCGCCCGCAACGCGCTGTGGGCGTCCCTGCTCGCCGCCGGAGGGTTCACCGGGATCGAGGATGTCCTCGACCTTTCCTACGGCGGGCTCGGGTCGTGCTTCTCCCCCGCCGCCTGGACAGGCGACCAGGTGCTCCACGAGCTCGGCGAGCGCTGGGAGCTGCTCTCCATCGCTGTCAAGCCGTACGCGTGCATGGGGGGGCTGCACACGACCGCCGATGCCATCGCCGCCATCCTGTCCACGACCGGGGCCGACGGATCGACGGCGCGGCGGGTTCGGATCGGCTTGCCCACTGCCATGTTCCGCCACGGCGGATGGCAGCTCGAGCGGCCCATCGCGGCGACCGCCGCCCAGATGAACGTGGCCTATGTGGCGGCGGTGTCGCTGCTCGACGGTGCCGCCTTCGTCGACCAGTTCAGTCCGGACCGTCTGGCCGCCGGTGACGTCTGGGAGATGGTCGAGCGAGTCGAGATCCACCAGGAGGAGGATCTCGACCACCTCGGAAAGGACGGCCGGTGGGCATGCCGGGTCGTCTGCGAGTTCGCCGACGGTACCCGGGGGACAGCCGAGGTCGTCCATCCCTCCGGCTCGGCGTCGCGGCCGCTGTCCAACGACGAGATCGCGGCGAAGGCGGCGGGCCTGATGGGGCGGGTGTGGCCGCCGTCGGCGGTGACCGAGCTCACCGACCTCGTGCTCCGACTCGACGAGCTGGACACCATCGACCGACTGGCAGAGGTGCTCGGGCAGCCGGCGACGTCGCCGTGGTGACGCGGCGCCAGGGGTCGGGGCGCAGCAATGAGAAGGGCGCAGCAATGAGAAGGGCGCAGCAGTGAGGAGTGTCGACAACCAAAGACCGGCAGCAACCGGAGAAAAAGGGGAGGCATGGTGAAGGCATTCACAACGGCGAGTCGATTTCGGCGGGGGACCTCGGTGGCGACGGCGGTGCTCGTCGCGTCCGTGGTCGGTGCGGTGGGCAGCAGCACGCCCTCCGGAGCCGCCCACAATAAAGCGAAGGGACACGTCAGCACGGCGGCAGGCGTCAAGCACGCCAAGGCGGAGCTGACCAAGTACGAGAAGATCCCGAAGTTCGTGGCGCCCGGTCCGGCGTTCAACGTCTCCGGCGCCAGCGGAAAGACCATCTACAGCATCCCGGTCAGCTCGACAATCCTGTTCGAGAAGACCTTGGAGACAGCCTCGAAGTCGGTGGCCTCCAAGTACGGGATCAACTGGGTCAACTGGGTCAACCAGGGGAAGCCGACACAGTGGGTGCAGGGCATGAACCAGGCTGTCGCCCAGCACGCCTCGCTGATCACACTCTTCGGCGGCGCCAACCCGGCGGCGCTGCAGCCGCAGATCACTCAGGCCAAGACCGCCGGCATCCCCGTGATCACCGGGCACTTCTACGACAACGGAACGAAAAGCTTCCCGTCGTACCTTGCCGGGTCATCCAACGCCGGCTTCAACCAGGCAGCCAGGCTCGACGCCGACTGGATCATCTCGCACACGCACGGCAAGGGACAGGTCATCGGGGTGGAATCGAGCGACCTCGGGCCCCCGGCCACGGCGGGCATCGACGGCATGAAGCGGGAGTTCGCGAAGTACTGCCCGAAGTGCCAAGTCAGGTACATCGACATTCCCTTCACGACATGGGCGAAGGACATCACGCCCGAGGTGCAGGCGGCGCTGGCCCAGAACCCCAAGGTGACGTACGTTCTGGGTGCCTACGACTCCATGAGCACAGACATCGAAGCGGCGATCCGAGCGGCCGGTGACACAGGGAAGATCCACATCGCCACCTACAACGGCGACCCGCCGTACATGAAGCAGATCGCCCAGAACGACGCCGTCCAGATGGAGGTGGGCGAGGACCCGGAATGGTTGGCCTACGACGACGTTGATCTGGCAATGCGCATCATGACCGGCCAGCCCGCCGTTGTCGCACACGGCGTGCTGCGGGTGTTCGACGCCAAGAACATCAAGCAGGCGGGGACACCGCCGACGCTGAGTGGCGGGTACGGCACAGCGTACGTGAAGGGGTTCACCTCGTTGTGGAAGAAGAGCTGACGCGGAGCGGCGGACCTTCCGGGCGGCAAGGCCCGGGGGGTCCGCCCCCTCCATCTCCGGGGCCGGTCGGACGATCGCCGCACGGGAGCGACGGCGTGGACCGGCCCGGGGGCGCCCCCGCCGTCGAGGTCCGTGGGGTGTCGAAGCGGTTCGGGGCCACCCAGGCCCTCCAGGAGGTGGACGTCGTCGTCCAGCCGGGAGAGATCCGGGCACTGGTGGGGGAGAACGGATCGGGCAAGAGCACCCTCATCAAGGTCCTCTCCGGCTACCACACCCCCGACGCCGGGGCGGTGTGGGTGGCCGGAACGCAGCTCGAGCTGCCCATCAAGTCCAAGACGGTGCGCCAGAGCCATCTGGCGTTCGTCCATCAGGACCTCGGGCTCATCCCGTCGCTGACCGCCCTCGAGAATTTCGAGCTGGGCAACCTGGCCCTCGATGGCAGCCTCTACCTCAACTGGCGTGAGCGGCGGCGCCGGTTCGAGGACCGGCTGCAGCTCTACGGGCTGAAGGTGGATCCCAAGGTCCCGGTGGGCAACCTGTCGCGGACGGCCCAGGCCCTGCTGGCCATCGCCCGAGCCGTCGAGGATCTGGCGATCGACCCGCAGGCCGAGGACGCTGACGACCGCCACTGGCGCGGGTTGCTGGTGCTGGACGAGCCGACGGTCTCCCTCCCGAGCACCGGCGTCCAGGAGCTGTTCGAACTGATGCGCACGGTTGCCCGACGCGGGGTCGGCGTCCTGTTCGTGTCGCACGACCTCGACGAGGTGGTGGAGATCGCCGGCTCGCTGAGCGTGATGCGCAACGGCCAGGTGGTGGCCGATCGGCCGGTGAGGGGGATCGACCGCCACGAGATCGCACGGCTCATGCTGGGCGAGACCCTGCAGATCGATGAGGTCGAGAAGCCGGCTCCCGTGCCCGCTGCCGACCGCCCGGTGGTGGCCGTCGTGGACGACCTGCAGGGCGATGCCCTCGCCCACGCCACCTTCACCGTCCGGTCGGGGGAGATCCTCGGGCTGACCGGGCTCATGGGATCGGGCTACGAGGAGGTGTGCTCGCTGCTGTTCGGCGCCGAGCGCGCCGTCGACGGCACGGTGACCATGGACGGAAGGGCCCTCTCGGCCCGTCATCTGACCCCCAAGCAGTGCATCGCGCTCGGCATCGGCTACGTTCCCGAGGACCGCAAGCGCGATGCCGGGATCGAGACCCTCTCGATCGGCGAGAACCTGTCGATCCCGGTGATCTCCGAGCACTCGAAGCTCGGGATGCTTCAGCGGCGGGCGCTCATGAGGCGGGCCTGGGCGCTGGCAGAGGAGTACCAGGTGCGCCCGCTCAACCCGCGGCTGGCGTTCAACGCCCTGAGCGGCGGCAACCAGCAGAAGGTCATCCTGGCCAAGTGGATGGGGCTCCGGCCCGAGCTGCTGCTGCTCCGTGAGCCGACCCAGGGCGTCGACATCGGGGCCCGGGCCGAGATCTTCCGGCTGATCCGGGCGGAGCGGGCGTCGTCGGGGATGGCGGTCGTCGTGAGCAGCACCGACCTCGAGCAGCTGTGCGACCTGTGCGACCGGGTGCTCGTGTTCGTCCGCGGCCGGGTGGCCGCCGAGCTGGAGGGTGAGGCCATCACCAAGCGGGCCCTCACCATCGCCATGATCGGAGACGGTGCGCAGGAGCGGGTGGCCGCCGGGTCCGTCGTGGGCCGGGAGGAGGGGAGCGGCGCAGCATGAGCATCGACAAGGTGGAAGCGCCTCCGCCGGCGGGAGAGCAGCCGGTCCCGGCCGACGCCGGAGGTGCGGCAGGGGGGGTCGCCGGCCCGGTGCTGCGGCGGGTGAAGGGTGCCGCCGGCTGGGAGTCGTGGGCCCAGAGCGTGGCCTTGCCCGTCGTGTGGGTGTTGCTGGTGGTGGCGTTCGGCGCCCTCAGGCCCACCACCTTCCTGACCGGTCCCAACTTCGAGTCCATCTTCGGGACCCAGGCCCCGCTGCTGGTGCTGAGCTTCGCCATCCTCCTGCCCCTCACGGCGGGGGACTACGACCTGTCGGCCGCGGCCAACCTCACCTTGACCTCGATGGTGCTCGCCGTCCTCAACGTGAACGGGCACTGGCCGGTGCTGCTGGCGGCGTTGGCGGCGCTGGGGGTCGGCGTCGCCATCGGCGCCGTCAACGCCGTCTTCATCGTGCTCGTGGGGATCGACTCGTTCATCGTGACGCTGGGCACCGGCACCTTCCTGTCCGGCGTCGCCCTGTGGATCAGCGGCTCGACCACCGTCAGCGGCATCGCCTCCGGCTTCACCCAGTGGACGGTCAGCAACCGCTTGTTCGGGCTGCCGATGGAGTTCTTCTACGGCGTGGCCCTGATGCTGATCGTGTGGTACATCCTCGAGCTGACCGCCCCGGGGAGCCGGCTGCTCTTCGTGGGTCGGGGCCGCGAGGTCGCCCGGCTCAGCGGCGTGGCCGTGGGCCGGACCCGTGCGATGGGCCTGATCGGCTCGGGCTTCCTCAGCGCGGTGGCCGGTCTGCTGTACGCAGGGACGCTCGGTGCCGCCGACCCGACGTCGGGCGTGGCCCTCCTGCTGCCGGCCTTCGCCGCCGCCTTCCTCGGCGCCACCGCCATCCGGCCGGGTCGGTTCAACGCCCTCGGGACCTTCATCGCCGTGTACTTCCTGGCCACCGGGATCAACGGCCTGACCATCTTCGGCGCCTCGTCCTTCGTGCAGGACCTCTTCTACGGCGGTGCCCTCGTCCTGGCCGTGGCGGCCTCCCGGGCCGCCACCCTCCGACACCGTCGAGGGCGGGGATGACGGCCGGGACGCCGGCCTGGAACGAGCTGGTGCGCCGTGACGACGGCGCCCGAGGAGGGAGGTAGCGTGCCGACGAACGACGTGGCGGTGACAGCAGTGGTGGTCGGCGCCGGGGGCGCCGGCATGATGGCGGCCCTGGTGGCGGCGCGGCGCGGGGTGGACGTCATGCTGGTGGAGAAAAGCGTCCACCAGCAGTGCAATACCGAGCTGAGCGGCGGTCTGGTGCAGGGCGCCGGCTCCCGGTACCAGCAGGCGCTGGGGATCGAGGACAGCCCGGAGCGCATGCTCGGCGACATCATGGGCGTCAACGGGGGCAAGGCGGAGGAGTCGGTACTGCGCGCCATCTGCGAGCGATCGGCGGCGGTGGTCGAGTTCCTGGCCGACGTGGTCGGGCTCGAGATGCACCTCGACACGACCGTGCAGTACGTCGGCCACTCGACGAACCGGATGCACACGACGCCGGGAGAGCGCGGGTCCGAGCTCGTCGCCGGGCTGCGGCGGGCCGTGCACGAGGAGCGGCGCATCACGTTCGCCGACCACGCCAACGTCCAGGGGCTCCGCATCGAGGACGGGACGGTGGTCGGCATCGTGGCCGGTGAGGGCGGTGCCGAGAAGGTCGGCGCCGCCTCGGTGTGCCTGTCCTGCGACGGCTTCGGGGGCAATGCGGAGATGGTCGCCAGGTACTGCCCGGGAATTTCCGGTGCCAACTACATCGGATCGGACAACAACACCGGCGACGGGATCCGGTGGGGGATCGAAGCCGGTGCCGCGCTCGATCGGATGTCGGCGTACCAGGCGCACAGCCACATCAATGCCAGCTTCGGGACCCGCCTCGGCGGTGCCCTGCCGATCATGGGGTCGATCATGGTCGACGGTGCCGGGCGCCGGTTCGCCCGCGAAGACCAGGGCTACTCCGAGTTCGCCGAGGTGCTGGTCAAGGAGGCCGGCGGCGAGGCCGTCGAGATCTTCGACCAGGCCATCTTCGACATGGCGCGGCAGACCGGGTCGTTCCGCGACGCCTCGGAGGCCGGCGCCATCCGCCGCGGTGACGACGTCGGGGCGCTGGCCGAGGCCTTCGGCCTCGACGCCGACGTGCTGGCCGACGAGCTCGCCGACTACAACGACGCCGTCCGCCGGGCCAAGCCCGACCGGTTCGGCCGCAGCGACCTGCCGCGGACGCTCGAACCGCCCTATCACGGGTCGCGGGTGTCGGCGGCGCTGGTGCACACCCAGGGTGGCTTGCGCATCGACGATCGGTGCCGGGTGCTACGGGAGGACCGCCGTGTCATCCCCGGGCTGCTGGCGGCGGGGGGCACGGCGGCCGGCATCTCCGGTGACGGCCCCGACGGCTACATGTCGGGGAACGGGCTGATCCAGGCGTTCGCCACCGGGATGATCGCCGGGGAGCAGCTCGCCGCCCTCGCCGGCTGACGGCGGACGACTCGGGAGCGGGAGGACATGCCATGACGCAACGACACGACGAGCTGACACTGGACGCGCTGCTCGACTGGGCAGCGTCCGTCACCTTCGACGATCTGCCGGTCGAGGCCGTTGCCGCCGCCCACGAGGTGGTCCTCGACGACCTCGGCGCCATCGTGGCCGGCCACCGGGAGCCTGAGGTGCGGGCGCTGCTGGCCGGCTGGCCCCGGACGGACGGCCCGGCGAGCGTGCTCTGCTCTCCGCCGGAGCGGGCGCACCCATGGACCGCCGCCGAGCTGAACGGGACCGCCGGCTGCTGGCTGGAGCTCGATGGAGGCTTCCGGATCGCCACCGCCCACGCCGGCCTCTATACGCTGCCGATCGGCCTCGCCACCGCCGAGACGGCGGACCTCTCCCTGCGGTCGCTGGTGACGGCGCTGGTGGTCGGCTACGAGGTGGCGGCCCGCATCGTGACCACCTGGGACGTGGTGGCTGCCGGCTCCCACGCCCATGGCTCGGTGGCCCCGGTGGCGGCGGCCATGACGTGTGGCAAGGCCATCGGCTTGGCCAGGCCCGAGCTGGCGGGGGCCCTGGGCACGGCGGCCACCCTCACCATGACGGCACCGTTCAACCACGCCGTGCACGGCTCGCTGGCCCGCAACGTCTGGGCCGGGCAGGCGGCTCGGCTGGGAGCGATGGCCGCCCACGCCGCCGCCCATGGTGTGGGCGGGCTCTCGACCAGCCTCGGTGACGTCTACGGCGACGTGCTCAGTGCGCCGCCCTGGGCCGGCCGGCGCCCGGGCGGCTTCGGGACGGCGGTCGTCGCCGCCTACCACAAGCCGTACTCGTGCTGTCAGTACCTCCACAGCGCCATCGAGGCGGTCCTCGACGTCCGCCGCCAACTCGAGGAGAAGGGGTTGGCTCTCGGGCAGGTGACGGAGGTGCGGGTGGCGGTGGCCGGGAAGGCCGGCGAGTTCGTGGAGCGGACACCGACGACCAGCCTCGGGGCCCGCTTCTCCCTTCCCCACGCCGTCGCCTCCAGCCTGGTGATGGGAACCGGAGGACCGGCGGCGTTCAGCCGGGAGTCCACGGGACGGACCGAGGTGGTGGCGATGCGCCGGCGGGTCCACCTCCTCCAGCGGACCACGGGCGGGGACGACGGCCTCGACGACCGGGGGGCAACGGTCGAGGTGTCGACCGACGACGGGTCGACCTTCACCGCCGAAGTCGCAAGACCCCTCGGCGACCCCGACCGGCCCTTCACGCCGGACGAGCTGGTGCAGAAGTTCGCCGACCTGGTCGACGGCGACGCCCCGGCCGAGACCGCGGCCCGGGCCCGTGCCGTCCTCGACGGGGAGCTGGACGACCGCCCGGCCGGCACCGCCGTCGCTCATCTCCTCGAGCACGTCGTATGAGGCAGCCCGCCGCCGCCGGCCGCCAGCCTGACGTCCTCTCGGAGACGGCGGGATGGGTCGAGGCCCTCGGGTGGGACGACCTCCCCACCCCCACCCGGCGGAGCGCCGGGCTGCACGTCCTCGACGCCGTCGGCGTCGCCCTGCGGTCCAGCCGGACGCCCTTCGGTGCCGGCCTGCTCGACGGCGCCACCGGCCACGACACGGCCACCGGGCCGGTGGGTGCGGCCGGCTCTCGTACCGCCGTGCTCGGTGGGAGGGCGGCGAGGGACCCCCGCCTGGCGGCGCTGCTCAACGGTGCCCTGGTCCACGGGCTCGAGTTCGACGACACCCACGTCGGCTCGGTGGTCCACGGCTCGGCGGTGGTGCTGCCGGCGGCCCTCGCCTCGGCGGACGACGAGCGGCCGACGGCCGATCTCCTGCTCGCCTATGTGGCCGGATGGGAGATCCTCGTTCGCCTCGGCCTGCTGGCGCCCGGCGCCTACCAGGCCAACGGCTTCCAGACCGCCGCCATCTGCGGGCCGATCGGGGCGGCGGCCACGGTGGCCAAGCTCCGGGGCGCGCCCTCCGACCGCACGCGCAACGCCATGGCCATCGCCACCAGCCTGGCCGGCGGCCTGATGGCCTACGCCGCCGACGGCGCCAACGTGAAGCGCCTGCACCTCGGGTGGGCGGCCCAGGGGGGCATCGCCGCCTGCGACCTGTCCGAGTGGGGCGTCCGGGGGGCGACCGGCGCCCTCGACGGGCGGCAGGGGTTCCTCGAGAGCTTCGCCGGGGTGCCGGGTGACTTCAGCAGCTTCGACACCCTCGGGACCCGTTGGGAGCTCGAGGCGGCGTCGTTCAAGGAGTACCCCTGTTGCCACTTCATCCATGCCTACGTCGACGCCGCACTGGAGCTGCGCCGGCAGGTCGACGTGGCGTCGGTGGAGCGTGTCACGTGCCCGGCCCACCCGGCGATCATCCCGGTCGTGGGCATGCTGGCGTCCGAGGCGACGGACCTCACACGGGCGCAGTACAGCCTGGCCCTGTGCGTGGCGATGGCCCTGCAGGAGGGGGCCGTCACCGTCGACGGGCTCGAGGCGGCGGTGGGGACACGGCAGCTGGTCGAGCTGGGGTCACGGGTCGAGATCGTCCCCGAGCCGGACCTGCCGTTCCCGGGCTCCTTCGGCGGCGCCCTGACCGCCTGGGCTGCCCGGGACCGGTCGCTGGGCGAGGTGCGGCTGGACCGGCCCCGTGCCGCCGGGCTCGACCCGCCGGCGGGCGAGGGCATGGTGCGGGCCAAGTTCACGGCCAACGTCGGGCGTCACCTCTCGGAAGACGCTGCGGAACACGTCGCCGACTGCCTGCTGGATCCCGAAGAGTCCCGGGTCGGCGAGTGGCGGTCGCTGGTGGCCGGCCGGCAGCCGATGCGCACCCGGTAGTCGGTCGGCTGCACCCGTGAACGCCTTTCGCCGACTTGTGGAGGCTGCTCAGGCCGAGCAGCGCGGCCTCCTCCTGCCCGGGGCCGTCGACGCCGCCACGGCGCGGCTGGTCGAAGAGCTCGGTTTCGGTGCCGTCTACCTCACCGGGGCCGGGTTCGCCAACGCCCACCTCGGGTACCCCGATCTCGGCCTGGTGACCCTCACCGAGCTGGTCGACCACGTGGCGGCGACCGCCGAGACCGTCCGGATCCCGCTGGTGGTGGACGCCGACACCGGCTTCGGCAACCCGCTCAACGTCCAGCGGACCGTGCGTCTCCTGGAGCAGGCCGGTGCCGCCGCCATCCAGCTCGAGGACCAGGTGACGCCCAAGCGGTGCGGCCATTTCGACGGGAAGGAGGTCATCTCCCGCCAGGAGATGGTGAGGAAGATCGAGGCGGCCGTCGATGCCCGGCGCGGCGACACGCTCGTGATCGCTCGCACCGACGCACGAGCCGTCACCGGGCTCGACGACGCCATCCGGCGAGCGGCCAGCTATCGGGATGCCGGGGCCGACATCCTCTTCGTGGAGGCGCCCACCACGCGTGATGAGCTGGCCCGGATCCCGGCCGAAGTTCCCGGGCCCCATGTGGTCAACATGGTGGAGGGCGGCAAGACGCCGCTGTACGGGATCGACGAGCTGGCGGCGCTGGGGTTCACGGTGATCCTCTACGCCAACACCGCCTTCCGCGCCGCCCTCTTCGGGGCCCGGGCCGCCCTCCGAGAGCTCCGGGACACCGGCGGCAGCACCGGGGTGGTGGACCGGATGATCACGTGGGACGAGCGCCAGGACCTCGTGCGAAAGGACGAGCTCGACGCGGCCGAGGCCCGGTACCAGGAGGGCGAGGCCGAGGAGAGCTGAGGAGGCGGGTACGCCGCCGGCGCCGAGCGACGTGCGGCGCTCGGGCCGGGCCCAGGACCACACGATGCAAAGGGGTGCAGATGTCAGATGCCGTGGTGAACGGTTGCCGGCTCTGGTACGAGGTCAGGGGCAAGGTCGACGGCGAGCACCTCGTCCAGATCGGAGGCGCCGGGTTCGCCCACGAGAACTTCTCGACGATCACCGACACAATGGCCCGACGGTTCCGCGTGATCGAGTTCGATCTCCGTGGCTACGGCTTGAGCGACCGGCCGGTGCAGAAGTACTCGATGGACGTGTGGGCGGACGACCTCGCCGCGCTGCTGAAGGAAGCGGGCATCGCCAGGACCCACGTCTACGGCACCTCCATGGGCGGCATGGTCGCCGTCCGGTTCGCCGCCAAGTACCCCGAATTGGTGGACCGGCTCATCGTCGACTGCGCCGCCGTCAAGCCCGACTTCACGATGAGGGCGCAATTCGAGGTGTGGAAGCGGTTGGCTCAGGCCTACGGCATGGGCAGCGAGGAGCTGGCCCTCATGGTGGCGACCCATTGCGTGGGCCGGACGCTGCTCGACACGAACGGCAGGGATGTCGTGGACAACATTCGCTCCATCCTCGGCCGCAACTGCTCGGTCGAAGTGTTCTCGGAGGCGTGCACCGCCATGCAGGAGATGGACCTGCAGGGCGACCTGCCCAAGATCGTCGCTCCGACCCTGGTCACCGACGGGAGCGACGACGTCCTGACCCCCTTGGACCTCGGTCCCGAGGGCCTCGGGGGCCGGGCGATCGTGGAGGGTGTCGCCGGTGCCGAGCTCCACGTGATCGAGGGTGCGGGGCACACGTCGCTCATGGAGAAGCCGCAGGAAGCAGCGGAAGTGGCGACGGCGTTCCTTACCAGCAGCCTCTGACCCGAAAGGTACCGCGCATGGAGAGCACGATCGCAGTGGTGAACATGGAGGTCATGCACGACAAGAAGGCCAACCTGGCCAAGATCCTCGACTTCGTCGACGAGGCCAAGTCTCGAGGAGCCGACGTGCTGTTGCTCCCCGAAGCGTGCCTGCAAGGGTACGTCGATACCGATTTCCCGGTCGGGTCGCCCGAAGGGATCGCCCAGCGTCGCTACTTCCTCGATGAGGCGGAACCGCTGGACGGGCCGTCGATCCGGGCCATGGAGGACGCTGCCGCCCGTTCGGGGGTTGCCATCCAGGCAGGGTTCATCGAGGCTCACCCTTCGGGGGACATCCTGTACAACTCGGCGGCGCTCATCGCCCCTGACGGGCTTCGCGCCGTGTACCGCAAGACGCACAATCACTTCGAGTACCCGTACTTCGCCCCGGGCGACGACATCGGGACGGCGGAGGTGGGTGATCGGCGCTACGGAAGCCTGATCTGCTACGACGTCGCCTTCCCGGAGGTGACGCGTGCGATCGCACTTCAAGGTGCGACGGTGATCCTGATGTCGACGGCGTGGCCGATGAGGGACCACGATCGGGAGACGGACTACTACGGCAGCTGCCTCACGCTCTGCGCACGGTCGGCGGCGTTCACCAACCAGCTGTGGATGGCGATCTCGAACCATTGCGAGCACGGCGCCTACCAGGCCCGGCTCGACTACTACGGTGGAGCGCAGATCGTCGGACCCTTCGGCGACGTGGTCACCGGCCTCGGAGCAGATGAGGGGATGGCCACGTGGACCGCCGACTTCGAGGCTTCGGTCAGCGAGGCGCGTACCGAGGGCTTCTTCAACAAGTCGCTCCTGCAGGATCGCCGACCGGATCTCTATCGCCTGCTGGTCGAGACGGCGCCCGGGCGCCGTGGGAGCGACCGGTAGCCCGCTGGCCGTCACCGGGCGCCCGCTCAGATCGTGGGACGGTCGGCGTACTCCATCATGGCCACCCGCTGGCCCCCGTCCACCACGATGTTGGCGCCGTTGACGTAGCCGGCCAGCGGCGACGACAAGAACACGATCACGTCGGCGACCTCTTGCGGGGTGCCCAGGCTGCCACGCGGGATGCTGCCACGGGCGACGACGCCGGCCTCGTCGAAGGAGATGCCGTTGTGACGGGCGAGCGCCTGTTGCGCAGCGTCCCACCTCTTGGTCGCCACCGGTCCCGGTGACACGCTGTTCACGCGGATCGACTGTCGGCCGAGGTCGGTGGCGAGGGAGCGGCAGACATTGATGCCGGCCGCGTTGACCGCTCCCGGGGCGAGCTCCCAGTAGCGCGGGTCCACACCCCCGTTCCCCATGACCAGGACCATCGATCCGCCGCCCCCCGACGCCATGACCGGGGCGAGCTGGCGGGCGAAGCGCAGGTAGCCGATCAGCTTCTCGGAGAAGCCCTGCAGCCACTGGCCGGAGGTCGTCTCGGCCAGCGGACCCGTCGCCACGCTTCCCGCCGTCCCGACGAAGGCGTCGACGCGACCGAACCGGTCGACCGCCCGGGCGACGACGTCGCCGACGTCGTCGTCGCTCCCGGCATCGCCCGTGAACCCCGCCACATCCCGGGCACCGCCTGCGGACACGTCCTCGACGGCGGCGCCGACCGACGCCTCGTCGCGCCCGCAGATGGCGACCGCGCATCCCTCGCCGGCGAACGTGCGGGCACAGGCCGCCCCGATCCCTCCGTTCCCCCCGCTGATCAGCGCCACACGGTCCCGCAGCCTCAGGTCCACCCCGTCTCCTCCTGTTCCGATAATCGACCCGACGTTCCGTGAGGACGGTACCGACGGGGGCCTGTCCGGTCAAGGTCGACGGGCGGTACGAAGGAGTTGCCGCCTGGCGGTCGTGGTGTTAGGCCGTATAGAGGAATGTGGGTCTCGAATATCGGAACAGCGGCGTGACGGCGACATCGGTCCCCGGCGTGCGGATCGAGAGCAACGAGCGGCCCCGCCACGGCCTCCAGCCCAGACCGCTGGCTCAGGTGCAGGCGGACACCATGGCGTTCCTCACCGGCCAGGCCGGCTTCGCCCAGGTCGTCACGATCAACCGCGACGGGTTCCCGGTCGGGCGCACGATGGTCGCCCCCGTCAACCCGGACTGGAGCATCGACCTCGTCCAGCGGCGCGTGCACCGGCGCCTGGGTCAGGTCAGCCGCAACCCGAGGGTCGAGGTCGTCTGGGTCGGGAACCCTGCTCCGGGCTCGGTCAACGACCGGCCCCACGTCTACGATTTCGGCCTCGACGTCCCCCGGGTGGTGTTCCTCCGTGGCCTGGCCGAGGTGATGGACGGCGACTGGACGCTCGAGCGCTACCGGCGCCAGACGGCCGTCCAGCGAGCCAAGGGCCTCACCAAGGCGCCGGAGCGGAGCGACGACGACGTCGGCGAGGAGCTGGTGGGGATCCGGGTGCGCCCGTTGCAGGTCCGAGCGGAGGGGTTCGGGGTCGGTGCGCAGTCGTACACGTGGACGGTCGGCGAGAACGAGGAGGGTGGTCCATGATCAAGACGGTGCTCGGGTACGACATCGAGCCGGGGGTCAGCGAGGAGGAGTACGAGCGCTGGCTGTTCGACGTGCACGCGCCGGACATCCTGGCCAACCCGTACGTCGACCGCCTGCTGTTCGACAAGGTGTTGCGGCCGGTGACGCACACCAGTGACGGCTCGACGGCGATCGAGGGCCAGTCCTTCTACCGCATCGCCGAGATGCACTTCGCCGACGAGGACGCCCACCGGCGGTACCTCGAATGGTTCTCCGAGCACCCCATCCCCCTCGAGCGGAGCCCCAAGGGCCGGACGGCCTTCAAGTTCTACGTGCTGACGGAGGTGACCGAGGCCGTCCGCTCGGCACCGATGCCGCCGTCGTTCCTCGAGCTGGACGCCAGCTGATGACCGTCGCCGCCGGCGCCCCGGCGGCCATCGGCCGGCCGGACGCCGCCGCCGCCGCCGTTGACCGTGGCCCGGTTGTCGCCGCCCTGGAGGATCTCGGCGCCTTCGCCGCCGGAGTGGAGTGGAGCGAGCAACCCGAGGCCGTCCGCACCGCTGCCCTGCGGGTGCTCGGCGACAGCGTGGCGGTGACGATCGCCGGCGGGCGGCTGGCCGAGAACCGCCGCATCCGGGGGGCCCTGCCGGCGTCGCCCGGCCCGGCCACGGTCTTCGGCGAGGCGTCTGGGCGCGGCGTCGTCGACGCCGCATGGTGCAACGGGACGGCCATGGTGAGCCTCGAGCTCGACGAGGGCAACAAGGCCATCCGGGGTCACGCCGCCGCCCACGTCCTGCCGGCGGTGCTGGCGGTGGGCGAGGCGCAGCGCGTCCCGGGCCAGGCGCTGGCCGCCGCCTTCCTCGCCGGCCACGAGGTGGCCAGCCGGCTCGGTCGGGCGACCGTCCTGCGCCCCGGCGTGCACCCCCACGGGAACTGGGGGGTCGCCGGGGCGGCGGCGGGCGCCGCCCGCCTGGCCGGTGCCGATGCCCGGCGGATGGCCCGGGCCCTCGACGTCGCCGGGGCGCTGGCGCTGGCCACGCCGTTCAGCGTGGCCACGTCGGGCCTGTCGGTCCGGCACGCGTGGATCGGCGCCGCCAACGCCTCGGGCATCCGAGCGGCGGCCCTGTCCACGCTGGACGAGCCGGTCGCCGGCGTGGCCGGCGACAGCCTCGGCTGCATCCTCGGGACCTTGGACCCGGCGGCGCTGGTGGACGCCCTGGGCACCCAATGGGCGGTCACCGGCGGGTACTTCAAGCGCCACGCCTCCTGCTCGTACACCCATCCACCGGCCGACGCCGCCCTCGCCGTGCGCAGCCGCCGGGGCCCGGTGACCGCCGGGCGGGTGACGGCGATCGAGGTGGCCACGCACCACCTGGCGGCATCCCTCGACGGGATGCGCTGGGACACCCGCCTGGCGGCGATGTTCTCGGTGCCCTACGTGGTGGCCGTCGCCCTTCGCCACGGCGACTGCGCACCAGAGCGGTTCGACGACGCCCACCGGGCCGACGCCGACCTGCGATCGCTGGCCGGCAAGGTCAGCGTCGTCCTCGACCCCGCCCTCGACGCCCGGCTCCCGGCCTGGCGGGCGGCGCGGCTGCGGGTCGGGTGGGCGGACGGCTCTGAGGACGTGGTGGAGATGGACAACCCAGTGGGAGACGCCGATCACCACCCCTTCTCGGACGGGGAGCTGCTGGCGAAGTGGTCGGCCCTGCTCGGCCAAGATCGGGCGGCGGAGGTCAGCGACGCCTGCTCGGCGCTGGTCGGCTCGGCGGACGTCTCGGTCGAGCTGGGGGCGCTCCGGCACCTGGCCGCAGCGCCCTGACCCACCGCCGCAGCGGCAGAGGAGGTGCCGATGTTCCGACTGAAGGCGATCACGCCGCTCACCCTTCCGGCGGAGGAGCTCGCCCGCCGCCAGCTCCGGTACGACCGGCTGGCCGCCGGGCGCTTGGCGGTGGCCCTCGTCAACCTGCCGCCGGACGCACCTCCGCGGCTCGACACCCCCGACGACATCGAGGCGTCCGCCGGCTACGTGGGCCGGGAGATCGAGCGAACCTCTCCGGAGGAGTTCGACGGCATCCTGCCCGACTGCGTGCTCGACCCGTGCGTGGGCGAGCTCGGGGCGAGCCCGGTGCCGCTGTTCGGCATCCTCCGGTTGGCGGCAGGCACCATCGCCGGGCTCGGGGTGGCCTTCGCCGCCGTCACCCGCAACGAGGCGATCGGCAACGAGCTGGCCCGCAAGCTGGGCGTCTACGGCATGTCCGGGCGCCTCGACCGGGTGCACCGGTTGGAGGCCGACTTCTGCCTGGTCGCCGACGGGGAGGGTTGGGCAGCGGCACTGGCGCCGGTCGTGGCGGCGACGGCGGCCGCCGACGTCCCGGTCCTCCTCAACGGCTGCTCGGCCGTGGACCTGGGGCCCGACGCCCACCCCCGTGTCCGGGTGGTCGACCCCACTGCGCTGGCCCTCGACGTCCTGGCCGTCTGCGTCACCACGAGCCTGGCCCCCACCGGGGGACCGGCGAGGGGCACTGCCCCACCGGCCGGCGGCCGGGGACCGGGGGAGTGATGCCGGGACGTGCCCAGACGGTCCACGATGGTCCCGGGCAGCATCGGCCGGTGGCCGGCAATTCGGCGATGACCGTGGAGCGGGCGGCGGACGTGCTGCTGCTGTTCGGCCGGGGGCTGTCGCCCCGGCTGGGCGTCACCGAGATCGCCACCAAGCTCGAGCTCTCGAAGGCGTCCGTCCACCGAATTCTTGCGTCACTGCGCAACAAGGGCATGGTCGAGCTCGATCCCACCAGCCGGAAGTACTCGCTCGGCCCGGTGGTCATGAGCCTGGGCCTGGCCTACCTCGACCAGCTCGACCTGCGGGCCGTTGCCGCCGCCGAGCTGGCCGGCCTGTCCCGCCAGACCAACGAGACGGCGACCCTGTCGATCCGTTCGGGCCACAGCCGCGTGTACATCGACCAGGCGACGCCCGACTGCGAGGTCCTGATGTCCGTCCAGATCGGCGTGCCGCACCCCCTGCACGCCGGCGCGTCGTCCAAGGCGCTCCTGGCCCACCTCCCGCCCGACGAGATCGAAGGGTACCTGGCGGGGCCCCTGCCGATGCTCACGCCCACCACGGTGGTCGACCCCGTGCGGCTCCGTCGCCAGCTGGCCGAGATCCGCCAGCGCGGTTGGGCCCGCTCGGTCGGCGAGCGACAGCCCGGAGCGGCGTCGTTGGCGGCACCGATCCTCGACTTCCGGCACAACCCGCTGGCGGTGATCAGCGTGTGCGGACCGGCGGAGCGGTTCGAGCCTCGCATCGAGACGTGCACCCGGCACCTCCTGGCGGCGGCGGCACGGATATCGTCCCGAGCCGGCAGGACCGACGGGACGGCGACCGCCCCGAACTGACCGGCGGCCCGAGCGTCGGCGACGAGCAGCGTGCGGCGCTCAGCCCGGGCGCAGGACCACGATGGGACCTTCCAGCGCCGGTGCCTCTGCTCCTTCTTCGGCGTGCACCCATCGCCGGGCGGTCGGCGACAGCATCTCGACCGGGCCGGGGGCAGCGCCCTCGGTGCGAGCCAGGACACGGCTGGTCCATCCCCGCCCGTCGGTGGCGATCACCCGGGCGCCGTGCGTGCCGCATCTGGCGTCGGCCGCGTCGGCCAGGGAGAACGACACCACGGCGCCGCCCAGCGGCCACCGGTCACGGCGGCGCGGCTCGCCGTTGCCAGGAGGGAAGCCGGACGCCGCCTGGCCGGCGAAAGCGACGAAGGCGGCGAAGGCGTCGAAGTGGGCGAAGGCCAGGGCGCCGCACGGAGCCTCCGTCCGCTGCCGGATGGTGTGCCCGGGCACGAAGGCGCCGGTGCCGCCGCCGAACCGGATATCGCCGAGCTGCAGTGCGCCCTCGAGCACGACGAACAGCTCCGAGGCGGCGTAGGAGCCGGACGTCTGCCGCGACCAACGCAGGGGAAAGCGGACCAAGGCGCTCATCGCCCCGGTGGTCGACTTGCCGAGGACCTGGAGCTGTACCGGGCCCGAGCTTCCCGGCATGGCCGCCGTCCGCCACCGGCCGGTCTCGGCCGCGGCATCGAGGTCGACCTCGACCGTCGCCGAGCCCCGGTCCCGGCCGTGGTCGCCCACGTCAGCGCTCCCCGGGGTCCGCCCCTGCCCGGGCGAGCAGGTTCCGGGCCACTCGGACGACCGCTTCGTCGACCATCCGACCGCCTTCGTCGACGATCACCCCGGACCCGGAGGCGACGGCGGCGTCGAACCGGTCGACGAGCTCCCGGGCCTGGCGCACCTCGTCCGGGCTCGGGGTGAACACCTCGTGGACGACGGGGATCTGGGCCGGGTGGATCACGGCACGCCCACCGAAGCCGAGCCGCTTCAGGCGCTCCGTGCCGGCCCGGAAGGCGCCGAGGTCCTCGAAGTTGGTCGAGACCGGCCCGATCGGGGCGGCGATGCCGGCCGCCGCCGATGCCACGACGACCTGGAGCCGGAGCGCAGCCAGCTCGCCTTCGTCGGGGCCGGCGGCCACCCGGAGCTCCGCCGCCAGATCGGCCTCGCCGACCTGCAGCCGGCCCAGGCGCGCCGCGGTGGCGATGGCCGGCGCCGCCAGGAGCCCGCGGGCCGACTCGATCAGGGCCGAGACGTGAAGGGTGCCCGGTTCCATGCCGGCCCCGATCTCCGCCCCCGTCAGCAGCTCGCCGAGGAGCTCGACGTCCTCGGCCGACTGGGTCTTGGCCAGGCAGATCCCGGCCAGTGCCGGACCGACCACGGCTGCCACGTCGTCGCCTATGTCCTGGGGCCGGGCGGAGCCGACGGCGTTGACCCTGACCCAGATCTCGACGGGCGCTCGACCCTCGGCGTGGTCGCCGGCCCTGGCCAGCCACCCGGCGACCAGCCGGCGCGCTGACGGCTTGGCATCCGGAGCGACGCTGTCCTCCAGATCCACGATCAGGGCGTCGGCCCCCCGGTCGAGGGCGCGCCCCAGCTTGTCGGCCTGGTCCCCGGGGACGTAGAGGTGGCTCCGGCTGCTCACCGGCGGCTCTTCTCGTCGGGACCAGGGCGCCGGGCCCGCCGCTGGTCGAGGAAGGCGAAGAAGCCGGCGCTGGCCGCCGGATCGGTGTCGAGGTAGTCGAAGAAGGTGGCCGTCTCGCACGCCACGCCGGCATCGAGTGGCAGGTCGCGCCCGTCTCTGATGGCTCGCTTGGTGGCAGCCAGCACGCCGCGTGGCTTGTCGGCGATCTGCGCCACCAGTCCGTCGACGGCGGCGAGGAGCTCAGCCCGTGGGACGTGATCGAGGACGAGACCGAGCGCCGTCGCCTCGGTGGCGTCGAGCCACCGGGAGGTGAAGATCAGCTCCTTGGCCCGCATCGGCCCCAGCCGCTGGGCGGCGCGTTGGGTGGCGCCGCCGCCGGGCATCACGCCGAACTGCAGGTGGTTGTCGCCGATCCGTGCCTCGTCGGCCGCGATGGCCAGGTCGGCGGCCAGGACGATCTCGAAACCACCGGCCCGAGCCAGCCCGTTGACCGCCGCGATCACCGGGACCGGGCAGGCCTCGATGCGCCCGAGGACGTGGTTGAACCGGCCGAGGAGATGGCGGAAGTACCCGTGGTCGCCGAAGCCCCGGTCCAGGCAGTCGATGTCGAGGCCCACGCTGAAGGCCCTGCCGCTGCCGGTGACGCACATGGCTCGGCGCGTCGGGTCGTCGTCGACCCGGTCCAGTGCCGATTCGAGGTGGTCGAGCACGTCCTCGTCCACGGCGTTGAGCGCGTGGGGTCGGGTGATCGTGGCCCAGAGCGCTGCTCCGCGGTCTTCGACTTCCACGGACGGTCCCCGCCCGGTCATCGCAACGCGACCAACGCCTCTTCGGCCTCTCTGAGAAAGTCGGCCACGATCTGGGCCGCCGGCTTGTGGTGGCGGAGCCTCCCGGCAACCTGCCCGGCCGGATTGTTCACGAGATCCCAGCGTCCGGCCACCCGAGCCGACTCCACCAGGTCGTCCATCAGCACGTGCTGGAGCGGCATCGGCAGGATCTCCAGGCCGCTCGCCTCCCACTCCTCCAGCAGCGGCGTGCGCACGATCCGCGACGGCTTCCCGGTGTAGCAGCGACTGACCACCAGGTCGCGGACGTCGGCGTCGGCGAGCTGGGCGCGCTGCTCGTCGGAGACGTCGGCCTCCAACGCGTAGAGGAAGGCGGTCCCGCACCACACGGCTTGGGCTCCGAGCGCCAGGGCGGCCACCATGCCCCTCCCGTCGGCGATGCCGCCGGCCGCCACCACCGGCGTCGGCGCGATGGCGTCGATCACCGCCGGGACGAGGGGGAAGGTGGCGATGGTGCCGGTGTGGCCGCCGGCCTCGTAACCCTGGGCGATCACCGCGTCGACACCGCGATCGGCGTGCCGGCGAGCGTGGGCGGGTGACCCGGCCAGGGCCATCACCTTGGTGCCGGCGGCGCGGGCGTCGGGGACGATGGGCCCCGGGTCGCCGAGCCCGAGCACGAGCACCGGAACCTGGTGGTCGAGGACCACCTGCAGCTGGCGCCTCGCCAGCTCGTGGCCCAGCGAGTGCTCCCGCTCCAGGCGCACCTCCTCCAGCCCGTGGCGCCGGAGCAGCTCACCGACGAACGCCGCATGGCCCGGGTAGCGATCGGTGATGGCCTGGCGGATCTCCGCCCGGGTCGGCTCGATCCCCGGCGCGTCCGGCGGCACCAGCAGGTCCACGGCGAAGGGCCGCTCGGTCCTGGATCGCACGTCCTCGATACAGGTGGAGAGCTGGTCGGGCTCGAGACCGGCGGCGCCGATGCAGCCCAGCCCGCCCGACTCGGACACGGCCGCCACCAGCGCAGGAGAGGTGGGCGTCCCGTTGGCCTTGCCCATTCCCGCCTGCAGCAGCGGCACGTCGATCGACAGGAGGTCGCACAGAGGAGTATGCAGTGGCACTCGTCGTCCTTTGCTCGAGCCGTTCTCGATGACGGCGTCCGGTGGTGGCGCCACCGGGCGACCCGGCGCTAGGCTACCAAACATCAGACAAATGGGGCCGGCTCCCCGCCGGTCCCCTGGGGAACGAGACTGTGATCACCCTTGACCGCTCGGCGCTGGTCGTCGTGGACATGCAGAACGGCTTCTGTCACGAAGACGGGTCCTTCGCCGGGCTCGGCTTCGACGTGTCGCCGCTGCGGGCGGCCGTCCCCGGCTGCCGGACCCTCATCGACGGGGCGCACGAGGCGGGCGTGCCCGTCGTCCTCACCCGGTACGTGTACCAGCCTGGGTATGTCGACGGCGGTCTCCTGCCGAACGAGCTGCTGCCGGCGATCAAGGAGCGGCGTTGCCTGGCGGCGGGGTCGTGGGATGCCGAGATCGTGGAGGAGCTGGCGCCGGGGCCCGAGGACGTCGTCATCGACAAGTCCCGCTACAGCAGCTTCTACGGCACGCGGCTCGAGCCGGTGCTGACGTCCCTCGGCATCCGCTCGCTCGTGATATGCGGGGTGACCACCAATATGTGCGTGGAGACGACGGCTCGCGATGCGAGCCAGCGCGACTACCGCACCTTCGTGGTGGAGGACGCCACCGGGGAGTTCGACGCCGACCGGCATCGCCACTCGCTGGAGGCGATCGCCTTCGGCTTCGGCTGGGTCGTCCCCATGAGGGAGGTGCTGGAGGCGTGGGGGACCGACGCCGCTCCGGCCGCGGTCCGAGCCGCTGAGGTCTGAGGTTTTGGTGCCCGATTCGGAGGTGACGGCGATCTCGGCCGCGCCGGTGGCCAAGAGCGCCACCAGCTACCAGCGCCTGGCCGACGAGCTGCGCCAGGCCATCTTGTCGGGAGAGATCGCCCCGGGTGACCGCCTGCCCGTCGAGGCCGACCTCGGCGAGCAGCATAACGTCGGACGTTCGACGGTGCGTGAGGCGCTCCGGCTCCTCTTGTCCGAGGGCCTGGTGGTGACCCTGCGTGGCGTGGGCGGCGGCACCTACGTGGTCCACCCCGAACCGGCGATGATCCGCGACCGGCTGGCCAGCGTCCTCACGCTGTTGGCGGCGACCGAGCGGGTGACGGTCGAGCAGTTGGTGGCGACGCGAGAGGCGCTGGAGCTGCCGGCGACCCGCGCTGCCGCCCTCCGGTGCGACGCCGAGCAACTGAGGATCCTCGCCGCCACCATTCCGGCACCCGAACGCGTCCTCGAGGTCGGCCGGGGCTACCGGGCCAATCGGGACTTCCACGCCACCATCCTCGACGCCTCGGGGAACCCACTGCTGGCGGCGACCGCGGCCCCGATCTTCGCCGTGCTGCGGGACCGCTTCTTGCGGGATGCCGCACCGGTCGGCTTCTGGGACGAGGTGGCGGCCGATCACCGGCGGATCTTGACGGCGATGCAGCGGCACGACGCCGACGCTGCCGAACGCGAGATGGAGGAGCACCTGTTGAAGCTGCGCTCGACGTACGTCTTGATCGACACGGCGTCCGCCCCCGGGCCCGACGGCGCCGGTAGCAGCCGTCAGCGGCAACGGTGAAGCCGCTCGCCGACGTCAGGATCGTCTCGATCGAGCAGTACGGGGCCGGTCCCTTCGCCACCTCGCAGCTGGCAGAGCTGGGGGCCGAGGTGGTCAAGATCGAGGATCCGAGCGCGGGCGGTGATATCGGGCGGTACGTGCCGCCGTACCAGGGTGGCGAGGACAGCCTCTTCTTCGAGACCTTCAACCTGGGCAAGCGGAGCATTGGGCTGGATGTGCGGAGCGAGGCCGGTCGCCGGGTGCTGGAAGACCTGGTAGCCAAGTCCGACGCCGTCTTCTCCAACCTGCGGGGTGACGTGCCGGAAAAGCTGCGGATCCGCTACGAGGACCTCCGCCACTGCAACCCGGCCATCGTGTGCTGCTCGCTCACCGGCTTCGGCATGGCCGGGAGCCGCACCGGCGAGCCGGGGTACGACTACATCCTCCAGGGGGCGGCGGGCTGGATGGACCTGACGGGCGAACCGGACGGCGCACCGACCAAGACGGGGCTCTCGCTGGTGGACTACTCCGGCGGGTATGTCGCCGCCATCTCGCTCATGGCGGCCCTGCATGCCGCCCGCCGCGACGGCATCGGCGCTGACTGCGACATCAGCCTGTACGACACGGCCCTCTCCCTGCTGTCGTACCCCGGGACCTGGCACCTGACCTCAGGCTTCGTCCCGGCACGCACTCGCCATTCGGCTCATCCGTCGCTGGTGCCGTTCCAGAACTTCCAGACGGCGGACGGGTGGATCGTGGTGGGCTGTGCCAAGGAGAAGTTCTGGGAGCGCCTGGTGGCGGTCCTCGAGCTACCCGACGTCGAGTCCGACCCGCGCTTCGGCACCTTCGGCGGCAGGCAGGACGCCCGAGAGGATCTCCTGAGCCGCCTCGAAGGGCGCTTCAAGGAACGGACGACGGCCGAGTGGCTCCTGCCCCTTCGCGCCGCCGGGGTGCCCTGCGGACCGGTCAACACCGTGGCCGAGGCGCTCGCCGAGCCACTGGCCGCCGAGCGGCAGATGATCGTGGAGACCGAGCACCCGAGGTTCGGCCTCGTCCGGCAGGTCGCCCCGGCCGTCCGGGTCGGTCCGCCGGGAGGTGACCGCGACGGCGCCCACCGGCGGGCCCCCCAGCGCGACGAGCACGCCGGTTACGTCCTGCGCGACCTCCTCGGCTACGACGACGACACGGTGCGCGCACTTCGGGCAGGCGGGGCATTCGGGCCCGGCGCCGCCAGCGGCGCCGGCGGCGGCCAAGGACCCACCTCGTGACCGCTCCCGGGTCGACCCCAGCGGCTGTCCGCTTCGCCGAGTGGGCCACGTCGCTGCGTGCCGACGCCCTGCCGGCAGCGGTCCGCCGGGCGGCGGCATGCCATGCCCTGGACGCCGTCGGCACCGCGCTCGCCGCCGCTCGGCTCGGAGCGGGCGAGGCTTCGGTCGCCGTCGCCCGGAGCTTCCCGGCGCCCGAGGGGGCGACCGTGCTCGGGTCCACGCACAAGGTGGCCACCCCGTTCGCGGCGCTGGCCAACGGCACCCTCATCCACGCGCTCGACTACGACGACACGCACGCCGGCGCGCTGGTGCACCCGAGCGCCGTCGTGCTGCCAGTCGCCCTGGCCGTGGGCGAGGAGCGCCGCCTCGGGGGGCGGGACGTGCTCACGGCGGCGGTGGCCGGGATAGAGCTGATGACGCGGCTGGGGGCGGCGGTCCCGCACGGCTTCCACCGACGCGGCATCCATGCCACGTCGGCGTGCGGCGTCTTCGCCGCCGCGCTGGTGGCGTCGATGCTGCTCGGTCTCACCGAGGACGAGGCGGTCTCGGCGCTGGGCATCGCCGGGAGCCAGGCCGCCGGATCACTCGAGTTCCTCCACACCGGCTCCGACACCAAGACGCTGCACCCCGGCCTGGCCGCGATGTCGGGGATCGTCGCCGCCAGGCTGGCCGCCGCTGGAGCCCAGGGGCCGGCCTCGGTGTTCGAGGGGGAGAACGGCTTCTTCCAGGCCTACACCGGCCAGCGGGTGGCGGCCAGTGACCTGGTCCAGGGCCTGGGCAGCCGATGGGAGACCCCAGCGGTCGGCATCAAGGCGTACCCGGCCTGCCAGCTGTCCCACGCCTCCCTCGACGCGCTGGCCCGGTTGGTCGCCGAGGACGGCGACCCCGCCGGGCGGGCACCGCTGTCCGACCGTGTCCGCCACGTGTGCTTCAGGGTGCCCGAGGACTCGGTGCCCATCGTGTGCGAGCCGGCCGGCGACAAACGCCGGCCACGGACGCCCTACGAGGCCAAGTTCAGCCTGCCATGGTGTGCCGGAACTCTGCTCGTCGACGGCCGCATCGACCTCGACAGCTTCGCCCCCGATCGGCTCGGCCGGCCCGACGTGGCCGTCGTGGCCGACGTCGTCTCGCACGTCGTCACCCGCCCCGGCGTGCCGGCGGCGGACGCATCGGGCGAGGTCGAGGTGCGGCTGGACGATGGCACGGTGCTCCGGAGCAGCGTCGCCGGAGCCCGCGGGACGGCGGCCAACCCGCTGGCGGCGGACGACGTGGTGGAGAAGTTCGTCGCCAACACGGGCCACCATCCCGGTGCCGCCGCCGTGGCCCGGCTGCTTCTCGACCTCGACCAGGTCGACGAGATCGGCGCCGTGGTGGCGGCGGCCGGGGAGCTGGCGGTGGCACCGGTCGAGCGGGCCCCGGCGCGCCGGTGATCCCTCGACCGGATCCCCGTCTGCCCTGACCCGAGCAAGGAGGTCGTGTGCCCGTCCGTCCCGCAGCCATCGAGCCGTCCGAGTTCCCCTGGTTCGAGTACCGCCACTACAGCTTCTCGCTCGGATTGACCCACTCGACGGGCATCTATCTCTCAGGGCACTCCGCTTCCGAGCACGATCCCGGCTCGGGGCACATGGTGGTCCGGGGATCCATGGCCGACCAGGCCCGGACGGCGTACGCCAAGATCGCTGCCCTGCTCGAAGCGGCGGGGTCGGGCCTCGAGCACGTGACGCACCTGGTCGAGAACGTGACCGTGGACGGGCTGGCCAGCTATGGCGAAGCGGCTGCCGTCCGGGAGGAAGTGTTCGCCGGCACCTCGCCGGTGGTGAGCACCGTGGTGGTACGTCGCCTGTTGCGGCCCGAGGCGCTGCTGGAGGTCGAGGTGACGGCGGCACCGCCGTCCGGGCGGCCGGACTCGATCGACACCGGCGTGGTCGTGCTCCCGACGCTCCTGCCCCTCGACGACGGCGGTGACGTGGTCTCGCCCGGAGACTTGACGGGCCAGACCGACCGGGTACTCGAGCGGGCGGCCGAGATGCTCGGTGCCGTCGGCCTCGGCCTCGACCACGTGGTGAAGACGCTCGACTTCACCACGCCCGCCACCCGCACGACCTATCCCAAGACCGGGCGCGTCCGGCGCGACCGCCTCGGGCCGGTGTACCCCGGTGCCGCCGGCATCCTGATGCCACGGCTCGCCCACCCCGATGCGTTGCTGGCGCTCGAGGTCACCGCGTCCCGGCACGACCCCGTCGCCGTCAACCCCGGGTGGGAGCGCTACGCCAAGCTCAGCTACAGCCCGGCGGTCCGGGCCGGCCCCCTGCTCTTCTGCTCCGGCCTCGCCGCCCTCGACCCGGAGACGGAACGAGCGGTGTTCCCCGGAGACGTGGTGGCCCAGGCCGAGCTCACCTACGAGCACCTCCTCCAGGTGCTGGGCGCAGCCGGGGCCGGACCGAGTGCCCTCGTGCGGACCGTCGAGTACGTGACCCCCGACGGCCTGGCCGACTACCGTGCCGTCGGCCGGGTGCGGGACCGCCTCCTCCAGCAACCCTTTCCCGCCTCCACGGGGCTGGTGTGCGAGGGGCTGCTGCGCCCTGAATTCCTGCTCGAGGTGGACCCGATGGCGGTGCTGGCGTGAGCCCGACGACCCTCCTCACCGGGGAGGTGGCGGCGTTCCTGCACCGGCGGGCCAGCTACGTGGCGCCCGAACCGATCGGCAGGCCGGCCTTCCGGTACTTCGCCAACGCCATCGGCGACGACAACCCGGTCTACGTCGACGACGAGGCCGCCCGTGCCGCGGGGTACGAGGGCGTAGTGGCTCCTCCGACCCTGGTGTGCGAGACCAACCAGTACATGGTCCGAGACCGCGACCCCGACGGCTACGTCGGGCACCGGTTCGACCTTCCCGTGGCCAACTGCCGACAGCTCCGAGGCGGCAACGAGTACGAGCTCTACCAGCCGGTCCGTCCGGACGACGTGCTCCACGTGGAGTGGGAGATCGACGACATCGCCGAGCGCCGTTCGGCCGCTGGCCTGCCGATGCTCGTCGTGCGCTCGGTGGCCACCTACCGGAACCAGCACGGCGAATTGCTCGTGCGGAACACCGAGACGGTGATCTACCAGTCCCTCGGAGGGGACGATGACGCCTGAGGCCGACCTCCGGCCGGGCACGGCGCTGGCGCCGCTGACCCGGACGATCGAGCTCCCCGACATGGTCGCCTACGCCGGCGCCACCTGGGACTGGTACCGGGCGCACTACGACACCGCGTTCGCCGCTTCCCAGCACCTGGCGGGGCCGCTGGTCGACGGCCAGATGCTCGGGGCCCTCCTGGCCGAGTCGGTCCAGGACGCGCTGGGGCCGCGGGCCCGCCTCCGCCGCCTCGCCTTTCGCTTCAAGGCGATGGTCGTGGCCGGCGACACCGTCACCTGCACCGGGACCGTCGAGACGGCGGTGCCCGGACCGGGCGGGCTGCTGGTCGAGCTGGTCCACGAGATCCGCTGTGGCGAGCGGGTGGTGGTCGCACCGGCCAGCAGCACCGTCCTCGTCGTCGATCGATGAAGGGCCGGTCGGCGGGGACCCCGATCGCCTCGATCGTCGGGGTGGCGGAGTCGAGCCTCGGGATCACCGGGAAGTCGATCCTCGAGCTCCAGTCGGAGGCGACGCTGGCGGCGCTCGACGACGCCGGCCTGGCGCTGCACGACGTGGACGGTCTCTTCACCAACGGCGCCGGCCAGTTCTCGGCGTCCCAAGTCGCCGAGTACCTCGGGATCCGTCCCCGGTGGACCGACTCCACCATGGCCGGGGGCGCTTCCTACGAGCTGTTCGTGGCTCGAGCGGCAGAGGCCATCGATGCCGGCCTGGTCGACGTGGCCCTGGTGTCGTACGGCAGCAACCAACGTTCGGCCCGGTCTCGCCGCCTCGGTGGGCCCCAGGGCGAGCAGATGCCGGCCGGCCAGCTCGAAGCGCCCTACGGCCCGCTCAACCCGATATCCCTCTACGCCATGGCGGCGCGGCGCCACTTCCACGAGCACGGGACCACCCCCGAGCAGCTGGCCGAGGTGGCGGTGGCGGCCCGCCAATGGGCGCTCAGGAACCCCCGGGCGTTCCGCCACGACGACGGACCGATCACCGTCGACGACGTGTTGGCCAGCCCGCTCGTGAGCTCACCCCTCCACACCCTGGACTGTTGCCTCGTCACCGACGGCGGCGGGGCGGTGGTGCTCGCCTCGCTCGAGCGGGCCCGCTCGCTCCGGCCGCCCGTCGTCAGCCTGGTGGGGCACGGCGAGGCCACGACCAACGTGGGCATGTCCCAGGTCCCCGACCTGACGCGCACCGGCGCCGTCGACTCGGGCCGCAGGGCGTTCGCCATGGCCGGCTTGGAGCCCGGGGACGTCGACGTCACCGAGATCTACGACTCGTTCACCATCACCGTCCTCCTCACGCTGGAGGCGCTCGGCTTCTGCCCTCCTGGGGAATCGGGTGCCTTCCTGGCCGACGGGCGCGCCCGCCCAGGGGGTGCCTTCCCCCTCAATACGTCGGGTGGCGGCCTGTCGTACTGCCATCCCGGAATGTTCGGGATATTCCTGGTGATCGAGGCCGTGCGGCAGTTGCGGGGAGAGGCGGACGGCCGCCAGGTGCCGGGGCCGGAGGTGGCCCTGGCTCACGGCACCGGGGGGATCCTCTCCACCCACGCCACGCTGTTGCTGCGGAGGGAGCGGTGACCGCCGCCCACCCCGAGGAGAGCGTCCCCGGTGAGGCCGGCGACGGTGCAGGGTTCCCGCTCGACACGCTCGTCCCGCCTCCCGCCGGCGGCCTCTTCGGCGAGTGGTGGGCGGGAACCGAGCGGCGCCAGCTCCTGGTCCAGCGGTGTGGCAGCTGTGGCGCCGCCCAGCACTACCCCCGGCCGGTCTGCGGGACCTGCTCGGCGACCGAGCTCTCCATGACCGTGGCGGCAGGGGATGCGACCCTGTACTCCTACACCACCGTGTGGCGCCCGCCGCACCCCGGCCTCGCCGCTCCCTACGTGGTGGCGCTCGTGCGCCTGGCCGAGGGCCCGCTCCTCGTCACCCGCCTCGTGGGGACGGGTGAGGAGTCGCTCTCCTGCGACCAGCCCCTTCGCTTGGAATGGGCCCCGCTCGCCGACGGCCGAGCGCTCCCCGTCTTCTCCCCGACCACTCCAGCACCGCCGACCCAGGAAAGGTGACCGCGTGAACTTCGAGCTGAGCCCGGAACAGGAGCAGTTCCGCCAGACCATCCGTTCGTTCGCCGACCGGGAGGTGCGGCCGGTGGCCCGCCAGCTGGAGCAGGCCGGGACGTACCCGACCGCCATCGTCGAAGGCCTGGCCGAGCTCGGGCTGTTCGGCATGACGGTGCCGGAGGACCGAGGTGGCCTGGGTCTCGACTCCGTGTCCCTGGCGCTCGTCTTCGAGGAGCTGTCCCGGGCGTGGATGGGCGTGGCCGGGGTCCTGGGGAGCCACTCTCTGGCCTGCAAGATGCTCGTCGACCACGGGACCGAGGAGCAGCAGCGCCGGTTCCTGCCCGACCTCGCCGCCGGACGTCGCCGTACCGGCATCGGGCTCACGGAGCCGGGAGCGGGATCTGACCTCCAGGGGATCACCACCCGGGCCCGGCGGGAGGGTGACCACTACGTGGTCCAGGGCCGCAAGACGTGGATCACCAACGCCCGCCACGCCGACCCGCTGCCGGTGCTGGTGAAGACCGATCCGGGGGCCGAGCCGAGGCACCGGGGCATGAGCGTCCTGCTGGTGGAGGCCGGCACTCCCGGGTTCCGCGTCGAGAGAGACCTCGGCAAGCTGGGTTACAAGGGACCCGAGACGTGCGAGGTCGTCCTCGACGACGTCGAGGTGCCGGCAGCCAACCTTCTCGGTGGCCAGGAGGGGCACGGCCTCCAGCAGGTGCTCTCCGCTCTGGAGATCGGCCGGGTGAACGTCGCCGCCCGGAGCGTCGGCATCGCCCAGGCGGCACTGGACGCCGCCCTCGGGTACTCGGTCGAGCGCCAGGCCTTCGGGCACCGGATCGCCGACTTCCAGGCGATCCAGCTCAAGCTGGCCGACATGGCGACCGAGGTCCAGGCGGCCCGCCTCCTCACGTGGTGGGCTGCCGACCGGATCGACCGGGGCCTGCGCAGCGACACCGAGACGGGGATGGCCAAGCTGTTCGCCTCCGAGCTGGCCATCCGCGCCGCCCTGGAGTCGATGCGTGTCCACGGCGCCTACGGCTACTCCACCGAGCTCGACGTCGAGCGCCTCTACCGCGACGCTCCCCTCATGGCGATCGGGGAGGGCACGAACGACATCCTCCGCACCGTCATCGCCCGCAATTTGGTGAAGGGGCGGTGACCGAGGGAGGCGGTGACCACGCCGGACGGCCGGGGCCCGAGGTCGATGATGGCAGGGGATGGTACCGGTCCCTGGTCGTGGGCCACCAAGAGCGGACGCCGGCACGCGTCGTGACGGCGGCGGAATTGCGCCAACTGCTGGCGTCGACCGGCTACCGCCACCCGCTCTTCGCCGAGGCCGTCCGGTCCTCGGTGCCGGGCGGCGACGTGCCGGTGCCCGGGGGCGACGTGCCGGTGCCGGGCGGGCTGCTCCTCGGCATGCTCGGCGGCCTGGCCGAACAGTGCCAGCTGCTCGAGGTGGCCCCCGTCGTCCTGGCCGGGTTCAACAACGTACGGTTCCGCCGCCCGGTCGTGGCCGGCGACTCCGTGTGGGCGGAGCTGCGGGTCGAGGGGAAGCGGACGACGGCGGGTGGCACCGGCTTGGTCGACGTGTCGTGGGTGGCGCGCAACCAGCGCGACGACGTGGTCGTGTCCCTGGTGGCGACGTTCGCCGTGCGCGGTTCCGTCCGTGACCGGCCGGCTCCCGCCTGACCGGCCCCTTATGCCAGCAGCTCGAGCAGCGCCTGCTGCGAGGAGCGGGTCACCGCCTCCGGCACCACGTGGGTCGGTGGGGAAAGCTTCACCTCGTCGGCGATCCCCTCGTAGGCCGTGAGGGCGGCCCGGACGTCGTCCGCCGTCCCGGCGAAAAGGAACGCGTCCACCATGTCGGCCGGGCAGGAGTCTGCCATGGCGGCCGCATCGCCCCGCCGGAAGTGCTCTCGGATCTCCGCCGCCTGGGCCCCGAACCCGTGGAGCTCGAAGAAGGCCTCGTACGTCTTCACGCTGGCGTAGAAGGCGACCAGCTGGGCGCCGGCGCGCTTGGCCGCCGCCCGGTCGTCGTCGACGACGCAACAGGCCGACGCCACCACCTGCAGATCGCCCCGGTGGCGGCGGGCGCGGCGGAGACCCGTCTCCAGCTTGGGGAGGGCGACGCTGCCCACGTAGTGCGGTGAGCAGAGCTCGTGGGCGATCCATCCGTCGCCGACTTCTCCGGCCAGCGCGGTGAGCGCCGGTCCCACGGCAGCGAGGTAGATCGGGATCCGATCCCGGACCGGTGGGAAGGGTCGCTCGAAGCCGCGCAGGTCGGCGCTCTCGTAGTCGCCGTCGAACACGATCCGCTCGCCGAGGTGGGCGCCGGCCACGAACTTCCGGACGAGCGTCACCGTCTCCCGCAGATGTGGCACCGGCTTGCCGAAGGGCACGTGGTGCCAGTCCTCGTTGAGCCGGGCCACGCCACTTCCCAATCCGAGGACGAAGCGTCCGCCGGAGAGCTCGTCGAGGTCCAGTGCGGCGAGCGCCGTGGTCAACGGGCTGCGGACGAAGGCGAGGGCGACGGCCGTGCCGATCCCGACGGTGGTGGTGGCGGTGGCGGTCGGGGCCAGCTGGACGAACGGGCTCCGGTGCAGCTCGTTGGCCCACACGCGCTCGTAGCCGGCGGCCTCGGCGGCAGCTGAGGCGGCGACGAACTCTTCGATGGTGGCGCCCCACGGGCAGTAGCTGAAGTGCATGGGCGTCCTAGTGAGCAGCGGCGTCGATGGCGGCCTGGGGCTCGGGGAAGCTCCCGTGGGCGGCGGGGGCCGACCGCTTGAGCACCATCACCGTGCGGCGCCAGGACAGGCATTCCACCCCGTCCTGGTTCAGGCCTCGGCTCTTGACCGTGACGATGCCGGCGTGGGGTCGCGATCGGGACTGGCGCAGCGCCAGCACGAGGCTCTCGCCGTAAAGGGTGTCGCCGGCGAAGACGGGGTGCGTGAGCCGGATGTCGTCCCAGCCGAGGTTGGCGATGGCGTTCTGGGAGATGTCGCTGACGGTGATGCCGAGCAGGATGGCCACGGTCAGGCCCGAATTCACGATCGGCCTCCCGAATTCGGTGCCGGCGGCGTAGTGGTGGTTGAAGTGGCTCTGGTTCGTGTTCATGGTGAGCAGCGTGAACCAGGTGTTGTCGGCGTCGTTGATGGTCCGCCCGAGAGGATGTCGGTAGACGTCGCCCAGGGCGAAGTCCTCGAAGTACCGCCCGGTGCCGATGGTCGGGGCCATGAGCCAGCACGCTCCTTGTCGTCGAAACCTCTGAACTTTAGCAGCCGGCGTCGCTGAGGCCGAGATCGGGGAGAAACGAGCGACATGGGCGTGTCCTGGGACAAAGGAGCAACATCGGCATGCCCGTCGCCGGCGGATGCTCTATCCTGCGCCGCATGGGCCACCCGGGCCTCGGCAGAGTTCAGATGAATATGGCGAGCGGGATCCGGGAGTTCGCCCGCGCCACGCCGCAGGCGGTGGCCGTGGTGGACGGGTCGAGGCGGCTCACCTACGCCCAGCTCATGGACAGGTCGGTGCGGCTGGCCAACAGCCTGCGGGCCCACGGGCTGTCGGACGGCGACCGCGTCGCGCTCCTCTCCGGCAACCGGTTGGAGTACCCGGAGGTGGCGACGGCGGCGGCGATCGCAGGGCTCGTGCTCGTCCCGCTCAACCCTCGCCTGACGGCGGGCGAGGTGGCCTACATCGTGGGCCATTCGGGTGCGACGTCGCTGGTGCTGGACGACCATCTGGCCGATCGGGCGGCGGAGGCAGTGGCCGCCGGTGGGCTGCGCTGCGTGCTGTCGATGGATGGGACGGCGCTCGGAGAGCCGTACGACGAGGCGCTGGCCGGCGCCTCGTCACGCCATGTGCCGTCGGTGACCGCCGAAGGCGATCCGTTCGGGATCTTCTACTCCGCCGGTACCACCGGGCAGCCGAAGGGCATTGTGGTCAGCCATCGGGCAAGGGTGCTGACCGCCTTCTGCTCCGCCGTCGAGTGGGGGCTCGGTCCCGGCCGCCGGACGGTGGCGGTCGCCCCGCTCTACCACGGTGCCGGGTTCTCCTTCGGGTACGCCGGCGTCCAGCTCGGTGGCACCCTGGTCATGCTCCCGTCCTTCGACCCCGAGCATCTGCTCGACCTGGTCGAGAAGGAGCGACCGAGCACGATGTTCCTGGTGCCGACGCACGCCCACATGCTGCGGGCCCTGGGCGCCGACGTCGTTCGCCGCACGGATCTGTCGTCGCTCGAGACCCTGTACTTCGACGCCGCACCGCTCCCGCACGCCCTCAAGCTGTGGATACTCGAGGCGTTCCCCGGCATTCGGCTGCACGAGCTCTACGGCTCGACCGAAGCCGGGATCGTGACCGACCTCCGGCCCGAGGACCAGCTCCGAAAGCAGCGATGCGCAGGGCAGCCGTGGTTCATGACCGAGCTGCGGGTGGTCGACGACGAGGGGGCGGAGGTCGGCTTCGGTGGCACCGGTGAGCTGTACAGCCGGTCACCATTCCTCATGAACGGCTACTGGCGCGACGACGCCGGAACCCAGGCCTGCACCACCGCCGACGGCTTCCTGTCCGCCGGCGACGTCGCCCACCTCGACGACGAGGGCTACGTCTACATCGTCGACCGCAAGAAGGACATGATCATCAGCGGTGGCGTCAACATCTATCCCCGCGAGGTGGAGGAGACGCTCATGGCCCATCCCTCGGTGGCCGAGGCGGCGGTGGTGGGCGTGGCTTCCGAGAAGTGGGGGGAGGATCTGAAGGCGTACGTGGTGCTGCGCCCGGGGCACCGGCTGGACGCAGCGGCGATCGAGGCCCACTGCCGGTCGCAGCTCGCCGGGTTCAAGGTCCCCCGCCAGATCGAGGCGCTCGACGCCCTGCCGCGCAATGCCGCCGGCAAGGTCCTCAAGCGGGCTCTGGGGAACGGGGCCGGTGTCCTTCTGGAGGGTGGGTGACGCCCGGCCGACGCCGCACCCGTGGTGTCCGGGGGGCGTCAGCGGCGGTGACCGTGGCCCAGCCGCCGGGAGACGTCCCGAGCCGTGTCCACCAGCCCTTGGGAGGATTGCTCGACCTCGGCGCTGAAGCGGTCGAGAGGGCCCGACACGGAGATCACGCCTCGCACCACCCCGTCGTGGTCGAAGACCGGCGCAGCGACCGACCCGGCGCCGGCGTCGCGCTCGCCGAAGGACACGGCGAAGCCCTTCTCCCTGATCGAGGCGAGCTCCAGGGCCAGGCGCTCGGGATCGGTGACGGTGCGGGAGGTGAGCGGGTCGAGGTGGTGCTCGCGCAGGTAGCGCTCGGAGTCCGCCTCGGCCATGAAGGCGAGCAGCGCCTTCGACGATGCCCCGGCGTGGAGCGGGAACGGCTTCCCGAGCTGCACCATCATCTTGATGTCACGTTCGGGGAGGACCTGGTCGACGTACACACGGGTCCAGCCGATCCGGACCGAGAGCGTCACCGTCTCGTTCGTCCGCGCCGCCAGGTCGGTCATGAGCGGGCGGGCGATCGTCCGCAGATCCATGCGATCGAGGTAGCTGAGGCCGAGGACGAGGATCTCGGGCCCGAGCCGGTAGCGGTGCACCGTCTCGTCGAGCTCGATGAAGCCGCGGTTGCGGAAGGTGGACAGGATCCGGTGCACGGCGGCCTTCGACGCGCCGAACTCCTCGGCGATCTCCGTCACCCCGAGGGTGTCGGCCTTGGAGCGGACGAAGAGCATCAGCACGTCGAGCGCCCGGTCGACCCCGGCGATGGACTCGCTCCGAGGCTTGGTCGGGCCGAGAGGCACAGCCCGGGCACGTCCGACTACCACTGCTCGCTCCACTGCGATGTCGGCGTGATCTCGTCCCCGCTACCGCAGGTGGCGGTGGACCCAGCGGGTCCGGCCAGGGGACCACACGCTCGGAACATCGTTCCATGCGCTTGTCCCCACGCCTTCATGCCGTAAGAATGGCACAAAGTCGTGCCTAGGGGGCGCGTGATCACCCCGAGCCGGGCACCTTGCTCCAAGTATGGCATTCGTGTTACCGTTCCGCATTAGGAAAGTCTGTTCCGCTAGGCGGACCAAAATGAGGGGACAACGATGCCCAGAGGTAGCAAGGGGACGGCGAATCGAGCCAAGCGAGCCGCGGCAGCGATCGGGAGCGTCACGCTGGCTGCCACGGCGTTCACGGCGCTGGGAGGATCGCCCGCCACCGGGGCCTCGACCAAGGGCACACACGCCCCGTACAAGTTCGGCGTCCTTGAGTCGACCACCGGCACGTACGGCCCGGTCGGCCAGCCGGAGCTCGACGGCATCAAGCTGGCCGTGAAGGAGATCAACAAGTCCGGCGGCGTGGACGGCCACAAGCTGCAGTACGAGCTGGTGGACACACAGGGGACAGTCAGCCTGTCGACCACCGGCTTCAAGAAGCTGGCGCTCCAGGACTCCCTTCCGGTCATCCTCGGACCCGGCATCACGCCGCCCGGCCTGGCCGACGCGCCCCTGGCCGGGCGGTACAAGACCGTGAACATCAACTTCATCGCCCAGACACAAGCGTGGAAGACAAGCAAGGCTGACGGGCACGTCTTCGAGGTCGTGGCGAGCCAGCTGTACCTGGCCGAGGACATGATGAAGTACATGGTCGGCACCAACGGGGTGAAGTCGGCTGCGCTGATCTACGCCAACGTGCCGTTCGGCGTGCTGGCCAAGAGCTACTTCGCCGAGAAGGCAAAAGCCGAGGGCATCAAGATCACCACAGTGAACGACTTCACAGCGACAAAGTTCACATTCGCGGCCCAGGCCACCAAGGTCGCCGCCGCCAACCCACCCGGACTGTTCCTCTGGGGATCGGGTGCGCCCAGCGACGGGTTGATGCTCAAGGCGGTGCGAGTCGCCGGGTACAAGGGCCCGATCGTCGGTGACGTGGACTACGGCAACGCGGCCATCCCGTCCGAGGCCGGGCCTGCAGGGACAACGGTGGTCGGGTTCAGCCAGATCGATTACGTCCACCCCAACAAGGCCACCAAGGCGTTCATCAAGGGCTACGAGGCCGCCTACCACTCGGAGCCCGAATTCCTTGCCGGCGCCACCTACGACGGCGTCCACGTGCTGGCCAAGGCGGCGAAGAAGGCAAAGAAGTTCACCGCCAGCGCGCTGACGAGCGCCCTCCAGAAGGTGAACTACCAAGGCGTCACCGGCCACTTCAAGTACACGTCCAAGTACCACGGTGGACCGGGCCGGACAGCCTACGTTCCAATCGCCTTCACAAACGGCAAGTACGTCACGCCCAAGAAGCCATGAGGGTGTCGCAGAGCAGCGATCGGACGGCGCTCGTCGTCGTCGACATGCAGCACGACTTCTGCTCTGCCGACGGCTACTACCGCCGGGACGTCGGGAGGCCGGCGGTCGACGAGGTCGTCTCGCCGATCCGCCGGCTGGCCGACGGCTTCCGATCGGCGGGGCAGCCGGTGTGCTTCACCCGACTGGTGTACGACGGCCTCGAGCGGATGCCGGAGCGATCCCACCAGGTGGTCCCGCCGGCCTGGTCGTCGAGCGGCCCTCGGCTGCAGCGGGGGAGCCGGGGAGCCGAGGTCATCGAGGAGCTCCGCCCGGCCCCCGGTGACCGGATCGTCGACAAGGCGGGCTACTCGGCGTTCTACGGCACCGATCTGGAGCAATGGCTCCGGGCCGAATCGGTCGGGAGGGTGGCCGTCACCGGAGTGGTGGCGTACGCCTGCGTGCTCCACACCGCGTTCGACGCCTTCGTGCGCGGCTTTGACGTCGTGCTGGTGGAAGACGCGGTCGCCGGGTGGGAGCCCGAGCTCGTCGTCGCCGCATCGGCCATCGTCACCAGGCTGCTGGGCCGGACCACCACGACGGACGAGCTGCTCGGTGAGCTGCCGGCGGTCGATGTCGCCAGTTAGCCGGCTCGGCCGTGGAGACGGCGACGCCGTCGTGCCAGGATCTGGTCGAGGAAGGGACGAGAGGACATGAACGGGTCCATCCGGGCCATCGACGCCGTCTGCGGGTTCGAGTTTGTCGACACCGACACCGAACGGCCGGACTGGTCGAAGAAGTTCATCACCGAGAAGATCGGTGCCGACCCGCGGCTGATCTCGGAGTTCACGCCCAAGACGTTCGTCGAGTACCTCGATGAGGCGGGGGTCGAGCACGCCTTCCTTATCGCCGTGCGCGCCGGCTCGTACCTCAATCGCATCAGCCGAGCCGTCGCGTACGAGAAGGTGGCCGAGGTCGTCCAGGCCCACCCCGACCGGTTCAGCGGGCTGGCGGGAGTCGACCCCACGCGCGGGATGCGGGGCGTCCGCGAGCTCGAGCACGCCGTGAGGGAGTACGGGTTCATCGGCGCCCATCTCTACCCGCATTGGTTCGAGCAGTCGCCGGACGCGGCCAAGTACTACCCGTACTACGCCAAATGCTGCGAGCTGGACGTCCCCATCCAGATGCAGGTGGGACACTGCCTGCGGTACTCGGACGAGCGGCCGCTGGCCAGCGTCACCCACCCGGTCGCCCTCGACCGGATCGCCTGCGACTTCCCCGAGCTCAAGCTGGTCGGCATCCACATCGGTTGGCCGTGGACCGAAGAGATGATCGCCGTGGCCTACAAGCAGCCCAACGTGTACATCGGCTCCGATGCCTACGGACCTCGGCACTGGCCCGAAGCATTCGTCCACTACATCGATTCCTGGGGACAAGACAAGGTGCTGTTCGGGACGGACTTCCCGGTGATCGACCCCAAGCAGGCGCTACGCGAGATCGACCAGTTGCCGATCCGGCCCGAGAGCCGGGTCAAGCTCCTCCGGAACAACGCCATCGAGCTGTACCGGCTTCCCCTGAAGCCGGCCCCGGCCCCGGCGTCCCCGGCTCCGACCCCGGCCTGAGAACGGTCGGCACGGGCGGGCGAGAGGGAACCGGGGCGTGGAGACGATCATCGAGGACCTGTTGCGCTGGCCTCCCGACCGGGTGGAAGCGCTCCAGGTCGAGCGTCTGCGGACGACGATCGCCCGCTGCCACGCATTCCATCCGTACTACCGGGAGGTGATGCGCCAGGCCGGATTGGCCCCCGACGACATCGGCGACCTGCGGGATCTCGAGCGACTGCCGGTGACGACGAAGGCCGACTTCGTGGCCGACCCGGAGAAGTTCCGGTTGCGACTCGAGGACGGTCCTCTGGAGGATCGCATCCTGTCCCAGATGATGTACACGACCGGATCGACCACCGGCGTGCCGGCTCCGGTGTACGTCACGGCGTCGGACCACTTCGATTACATGCTGCGCGCCAGGCGCCGGCGGGACTTCATCGACCTGCGGACCGGGGATCTCGTCGCCAGCCTCTTCCCGTTGACGCCGTTCCCCATGGGGGCGTACGCCCGCAGCGCGGCGGAGGTGTCGGCGTGTGGCGGTGCCGTCCTCTTCACCGATCCGGGGCACGCCGGGCCCTTGACCCCGCATCGCCGGCTGGACGAGGTGGTCGACCTGGTGGTGGCCCACCAGCCGACCGTCCTGTGGGGCATCGCCAGCTTCGTCCTTCGCTTCCTGCGAAGGGTCGCCGAGGGCGGCGGCCGCCTCGAGCGGCTCCGGATGGTCATGGTGACCGGCGAGCGCTCGAGCCGCCAGCTGCTGGCTGACCTGGGTGAGGGCATGGGCTCGGTGGGCGGTGCCGACCAGCGCATCGTCAACCGGTACGGGTCGACCGAGCAGGGCAGCAGCATGGTCGAGTGCACTCCCGGGTCGGGGTTCCACGACCTCGCACCCGACTCCGTCTTCATGGAGGTGGTGGACCCGGACAGCGGTCGACGGCTCCCCGACGGTGAGGAGGGCATCCTGGCGTTCACCCACCTCAACCGGACGGGCACCGTCCTTCTCCGGTTCGCGGTGGGCGACCGGGCGGCGCTCAGCCATGACCCGTGCCCGCACTGCGGGCGCATCGCGTCGGCCAGGCTTGTCTCGGGCCCCGTGCGCATCGGCGACGTCACCAAGGTGAAGGGCATGCTCGTCAACATGAGCGGCGTGTGTGACCGGGTGGCGGAGATCGATGCCGTGCGCGACTTCCAGGTGGTGCTCGACCGGCGGGGTGACCGTGACGTGCTGTCCGTCCGGGTCGTGCTGGCGAACGGCCCGAGCGAGGGGGTCGGCGATCGCATCCGCGAGGCCGTCCAGGCCACCGCCCACGTGTCGCCGGAGCTCGAGATGGTCACGACCGACGAGCTCCTGGCGGGTGTGGAGGGTGGGAAGTTCGCCCGCATGGTCGATCGGCGTCCGAAGGACTGAGCCGTTGGTCCGCTTCTGGAGCCTTGTCGTCGACGCCCTGACGTTGGGGTCCGTGTACGCCTTCATCGCTCTGGGGTTCCACCTGATCTACCGGGCGGCGCGGATGATCGACTTCGCCCAGGGCAACAAGGCCGTCCTGGGTGGCCTCTTCGCCCTCACCCTGGTCGAGGGCCACGTGGCGCCGATCGCCGCCCTCTTCGTCGTCGGCGTCTTCGGTCTGGCCATCGGTCTCGTCTACGACAAGGTCGTCATCGCCCCCACGCAGCGCAACGGGACGATCGCCGTGGTGAGCGCCACCGTCGGAGCCGCCCTGGTGATCGCCAACATCTCGTACATGATCTGGGGCTCCACCGGCAAGCCGCTGAAGCCCCTCACCGCCGGGCGCATGTCTCTCGGAGGCGTGCCGCTCACCTACCAGTCGTTGTGGATCTGGGGAACGCTCGTGGTCGTGATGGCGGCGCTCATGTACGGCCTGCGCCGGACCCGTTTCGGGCGGGGCATGGTCGCCGCCTCGAGCGACCCCTTCGCCGCCACGAGCATCGGTGTCAACGTCTCGACGGCGCGGTCGGTGACGTTCGCGCTCGCCTTCGGCCTCGCTGCCGTCGGCGGCGTGCTCGTCGCCCCGGTGACCCTCGCCGGAGGAGCCATCGGGGCCACACTCACCTTGAAGGGGTTCACCGGAGCGGTGCTGGGCGGGCTCGACGACCCCGTCGGCGCCGTGGTCGGCAGCCTGATCCTGGGCCTGATCGAGAACCTCGTCGGCGGGTACGGCCCGAACGGGATCGCCAACCCGCTCGATTTCGGCGTCCTCCTGCTGGCGCTGCTCGTGGTGCCGAGGGGGATCTTCGCCGGGGCACGGGTGCGTGAAGCATGAGCGGGACCGGCGTGGGCGACGGCGGGTCGGCCGGGTCGGAGACCATTGCCGCGCCGCCGTCAGCGACGCTCGAGGTCGGCCCCGGGAGGCCGGGTGACCATTGGTGGTCGTCGATCCTCGCCCGGGAGAGCGCCGGCGGCGTCGCCATCCTGATCGGCGTCGTGGTGTACGCGCTGCTCAACAACAACCCGTACGGCCTCGAGGTCGGGTCCAACATCGCCACCTTCGGCCTGGCGGCCATCGGGCTGACGCTGGTGGTCGGCGCCGCCGGTCAGCTGGCGCTGGGGCAAGCCGGCTTCATGGCCATAGGTGGCTACGCCGTCGCCCTGCTCACCTTGAAGGCCGGCTTCTCGTTCTTTCCGGCACTGCTCGTCGGCTCTGCCGCGGCGGGGGTCGCCGGGCTCGTGGTCGGCTACATCGCTCTCCGCCTGCAGGGCAATTACCTGGCCGTGGCCACCCTGGCCTTCGGGGCGCTGATCCCGGCCCTCGCCGACGTGAACGGCCCGTTCGGCGGTCCCGCCGGCCTCTCGGGGATCGGGATCCCCACCATCGGGCCGCTCCAGTTCACAAGCCCGCTCTCCCAGTACGTGCTGCCCTGGGTGGTGGTGGGCCTTGCGTTCGTGGGCGGCAAGCTCCTCCTCCACAGCCGCCTGGGGCGCCAGACCATGGCGATGCGGGACGACGAGCTGGCCTCCCGGTGCGTCGGGATCTCCGTGACCCGGCGGAAGGTCCAGATTTTCGTGATCGGTGCCGTGCTGGCTGGGCTGGCCGGCACGATGATGGCGGCCATCCAGGGCACGGTCGCCCCGAACACGTTCGGGCCGACAGAGTCGCTGCAGATCTTCTTGATGATCGTCCTCGGCGGACTGGGAAGCATGTCGGGGGCCATCGTCGGTGCGGCGATCGTGGTGGAGATCATCCAGATCGTCCCCGGCACCGGCGCCTATGCACTGACGGCGCTCGGGGCGGTCGTGATCGTGCTCATGATGGTGGCGCCACGCGGCGGGCTGGATGCCCAGCGGGCGGCCGTCTGGCTTTGGCAGCAGGCCAGGAGGCGCCTGTCGGATCGGCGGGCGGTGCCGTGACCCCCCCGGCGCTGGCAACCGAGCATCTGACCAAGACCTACGGCGGCGTCGCCGCGGTCGACGAGCTCGACTTCGAGGTCGAGCCGGGGCGACTCGTCGGCATCATCGGTCCCAACGGTGCCGGGAAGACGACGCTGCTCAACCTGGTGAGCGGTGTGCTCCGGCCGACCAGGGGAAGGGTGGTGGTCGGCGGGACCGACGTCACCGGCTGGCGTGCCGACCGCATGGTCACTCGAGCCCGCGTCGTGCGGACGTTCCAGACGGTCCGCCTCTTCTCCTCGATGACGGTGCAGGACCACGTGGCCGTGACCGAAGGTGTGCGCGCCCGGAGCCGGAGGGCGAGAGCGGCGGCCGAGGCGGTCCTCGAACGGGTGGGCTTGTCGGAGCACCGACGCCATCTGGCGGCCGAGCTGTCGTATGGCCTCCAGCGACGCGTCGAGCTGGCACGGGCCCTGGCCACGGACCCGGCGATCCTGCTCCTGGACGAGCCGGCCGCCGGGCTCAACGCCACCGAGCGGGCCGAGCTGGGCGAGCTCCTGTCGACCCTCGCCGGCAGCGGTCTGTCGATCGTGCTCATCGAGCATCACCTGGACCTCGTGCGGGCGGTCAGCCAAGACCTCCTGGTGATGGACTTCGGGCGAAAGGTCCTGTTCGGCCCCGTGACCGAGGCGTTGGCCGACCCCCGGGTGGCCGAGATCTACACCGGCATCAAGGAGCCCCGATGACGAGGAGAGCACCGACCGTCGCCAACGCCGGGGCGCCGGGTGGGGTGGCGCCGACGACGGCGGTCCCCGCCATCGCCCTCCACGACGCCCACTACAGCTATGGGCGCATCGAGGCCCTGCACGGCGTCTCGTTGTCGATGGCAGCCAGCGAGGTGGTGTGCATCATCGGCTCGAACGGCGCCGGGAAGACGACGCTGGCCCGGGTCCTGGGAGGGCTGCTCCGGCCGTCGAGCGGGACGGTCGAGTACTTCGGCCGGCCCTTCCGGCGGGGCGGCCACGGTGCGGTCTCACTCGGCGTAGCGAGCGTCCTCGAAGGGCGCCGCCTGTTCGCCGACCAGTCGGTCGAGCAGAACCTCGAGCTCGGCGCCTATGCCAGGCGGGCGCCCCGTGCCCTGCTCCGCGAGCGGCTCGAGCGGGTGCTGACGATCTTCCCCCAGCTGCAGCCGCTCCGCCACCGTGAGGCCGGAACCCTTTCGGGCGGGGAGCAGCAGATGGTGGCCATCGGGCGCGCGCTGATGAGCGACCCGAAGGTGCTCATCCTCGACGAGCCGTCGATGGGACTGGCGCCGGTGGTCGCCGAGCGGGTGTTCGAGACCCTTCACGAGTTGGTGACCCAGGAGATGGCGATCATCCTGATCGAGCAGAACGCCCAGCTCGCCCTGGAGCTGAGCGTCCGCGGCTATGTCATGCAGACCGGCAACATCGCCTTCTCCGGCACCACCGAGGAGCTGACCGGCACCGACATCGTGCGGGAGCTGTACCTCGGGGTCGGCGGATGACCGGCGTCGGCAGCGGCACCGAGGGCCGGCGCGAGCAGGTGCGGATCCTCTACCACGGCCTGATCCCCGAGGAGGGCGGTGGTGCCGCCTACTGGGCGTCCCGCCGCCGGCACGTGGCGGAGGTCACTGATGGGGCGGTGACGGTCCAGTGGCGGGCCCTGGAAGCGGAGCACTATCGCCAGCTGACCCCGGCCGAGCTGGCGCGCCACGAGGTGGGAGAGGCCGTGGCATCCCTGTCGATCGCCCGGTCCGTCGCTGCTGCCGATCCGGCGACCTACGACGCCGTGGTCATCGGCATCGTCCAGGACACCGGGCTCGACCTGGTCCGGACCCTGGTGGACAAGCCGGTCGTCGGGTACGGGCAGGCGGCGATGCTCCTGTCTCGCTGCGTCGCCCACCGAGCCGGGCTGCTCGTGTTCAACCCGGACCTGGCCCCGCTGGTCGGCGAGCGGCTCGACCGGTACGTGCCGGGCCACCTCGTGGCCACCGAGCTCGTCGACCTGACCTACGACGAGGTGCTCGGAGTCTTCGACGGGGACGGTGGTGCTGCCGACCACGTCCGCCGGTCGATCGAGAGCGCCTGCACCCGCCTCGCTGGTGCCGGCGCCGAGGTGGTCATCCCCGGGCAGATGCTGCTGTCCGAGGCGGTGCATGCCATGGGGATGGCGTCGGTGGAGGGGATGCCGGTGGTCGATGGCATAGCCGCCTCCTTCTGGCTGGCCCGAGCCGCCATTGGGACGTGGGCGTGCGGCCTGCGCCCGCCGGCCGGCGGCTTCCACTGGGCCCGACCTCCCGATGCCCTGCGACGCCTGCTGCTCGAGGGCGGCCGTTGACAACCGGCCCCGCCCGCGGCATAATCATCAGACACTCGGCCGTCACCTGCCCACAGCATTAAGGGTCTACTCAGGCATTTGTTAGCAAGTGGGCAATTACTTGGGACACTGCCGAGGGCTGACATCAGACGTTGACTCCCTTGGTACCCCCGGGTCTCAGGGAAGCCCCGTCAGACCACAGGCGCGACGGACGGCTCCAACAGGAGACGCACGAGAGGGGGTTCAGCGATGGTCGATCATCCACCGGTGACGGTCATTCGGGGCGGCGACATCTGGACCGGTGGTGCATCGCCCCGGTTGTACCACCGTCACGATCTGGTGATCGAGAACGGCATCGTTGCCGCGATCGAGCCTTCGTACCAGGGCCGCGTCGACATCGAACTGGATGGCAATCGATGCTTGGTGATACCTGGGCTCATCAATGCCCACACTCACTGCGGTAGCACGCCGCTCTCCCGTGGAGTGTCCGAAGACCTCGACCTCCCCGAGGCGGGCGCCTTCTATCACAGCCTCATTCCCCTCTTGAGCCTGGCCAACGAACAGCTAACTGACGAGGAATTCCACGCGGTCATGTTGTGGGATGCCATGGCCATCCTGCGCGGCGGAGCGACGACCATTGTCGAAGAGAGCTTCCATGCTCCCAATGCCTGGATCGACATTGTCGGCAAGCTCGGCTTCCGAAGCTCCTTCGGCCTTACCTACCCAGGCAATGTCGGAGCCATCGGCTACGTCAAGGACGGCCAAGTGGTCAAGGATCCCGCACCTGACCTCGAAAAGATCTTCCATGCTGGCGTGGAGCTTCATGACGAGCACAACGGAGATTTCGATGGCCGTCTGGAAATCCATCTGTCGCCCCATGCGAGCGACACCGTTCCCCCCGAGCTCCTCCGAGAAACGCAGCGAATCGCACGCGAACGGGGCCTCACGGTGCACCTCCACCTCGCCCAGCATCTTACGGAGAACCATGCGATCGAGGCCTCCGCCGGTGTGAGTCCCGTCAAGTACCTTGACAGCCTCGGCTTTCTCGGAGACAACGTTCTCGCCACGCACGTGACCTACACCGACGCCGAGGACTGGGACATCATTGCCAAGACCGGGACCAATGTTGCCCATTGCGCCTACAGAAAGGCCAAGGAAGGGCTGATCAGTCCCTTTTACGAGTTCATCCGAAGGGGCGCCAACGTTGCGATGGCCACCGACTCGTTCCACCACAGCCTCATCGATGACTTGAGGCTCGCAGCCATTCTGGGGAAGATCGACCAGCATTCGGTTGGACATCCAACGGCCGAACAAGTCCTGTTGTGCGCCACCGCGAATGGCGCGAAAGCGCTACATCGTCCGGATCTGGGGCACCTCGATCCGGGAGCGGCAGGCGACGCGGTGGTGTTCGAGCTGGCCTCACCCTACTCAAGCCCGGTCTTCGACCCGGTCCGGAGCCTGATCTATTACTCCGGCTCCCATGACATCCGCCACAGCGTCGTCAGCGGCCAGCCGGTGATCGTCGACGGCGACATTGCGGCTGCGGACAGGGAAGCCACCTACACCCGTGTGGAGGAGATCGCGGCGCGGCTCTGGGATGCCGCCGACGCGGGATCTCAGATCTTCCCCGCAGGGGAAACCTGGTACCTCCGCCGCTGACGATGAATGACGTGACGGATCCGACCGCGACCGCAACTGCGGTCGGACCTGCGGTCGCCGAAGGGCAGATAGAGACCGCACTGACCGTCCGGCGATCGCAGTCCACCCTGGTCCGCTCCTTGGGTGAGCGATATTCCCTGATCGTGGCGTTCGCCATCATGCTTGGGGTCTTCGCGCTGATTGAACCGGCAAAGTTCTATACGCATTCGAACCTCGACATAATACTCGGTTCCCAGTCCGTCTTGATGATCGCGGTTCTGGGTCAAGTCATAAGTCTGGCGTCGGGTGAGTTCGATATATCACTGGCGTACGTTCTGGGGTTCGCCAACCAATTCTCAGCTGTGCTCGGGGGCGAATACCACTGGTCCGCCGCTCTCGTGGTGGTGGTGACGCTACTGCTCGGAGCGGGTTTCGGCCTGATAAACGCCATCTTGTCCGTGGTCTTCGGGATCCCGTCAATCGTCGTGACCCTGGGTTCGGGAACCCTCCTGGCTGGGTTAGGGCAGCTGGTCAGCACAAACAACGTCGTCGCCGGAGTTGGAGGCGTCTTGGTGAGCGCAACGACGACTCAGTTCCTCGACTTGCCGCTCCTCTTCTTCTATGCGCTCGCAGCCAGCATCGTCGTGTGGGTCATCCTGCAGCACACGAGGAGTGGCCGACACCTGCACTTCGTCGGACAGGGCCCGGATGTCGCTCGGCTCGCCGGACTTCGGGTGCCGCTGATCCGTATGGCGGCAATGGTGGCGGGATCGACGATCGCCGCTCTCGCCGGCCTTCTCCTCACTGGGCAGCTGGGGTCGGCAACGCCCGACACCGGCACGACGTACTTGCTACCGATCTTCGCCGCAACCTTTCTTGGGTCAACTGCGATCCGGGTGGGGCAATTCAACGTCTGGGGTGCCTTCATCGCCGTGTACTTCCTGTCGACCGGTTATACGGGGCTGCAGGAGGCTGGAGCGCAGAGCTGGGTCCAGAGCGTGTTCTACGGCGGAGCTCTCGTGGCGGCGGTGTTCCTCGGTCGTGTTCTTGGCGGGGCATCGCTTCGAAAGATAATCCTGCAGGGAAAGGTGGGACCCTGAACCAGCCGGCGTGATCAGAGACAACTGAATGATCGAGAAGGCAGACGAACGAAAGGGAAGGACAATGAGGCGGTCGCGGATTGAAGCAGAAGGGGCCCGGAAGGACCGACATCGACGACTTCCGGGCTGGATCTCGGTGGCAGTCGTGGCACCGGTCGTGCTGGCTGCGTGCTGGTCGGGTAGTGCATCGGCCTCAACCGGATCCAGTGGCGGTAAGGGGGGATCACACGGCTTCTCCCATGCGAGTGGCGTCGCCGCTGCCAAAAAGCTGGAGAAGGCGGGCGAAAGATCTCTGAACAAATTCCAGCGTCCTGGACCCGCCTTCGACGCGGGGAAGGCCTCGGGCAAGAGCCTCTTCTATATCGATTACTCGTCGTCGCCGGCGGTTGACACTTGGGCGAAGACGGCGACGACCGTGCTGAAGAGCCGTGGCGTCAAGGTGACGCACATCAATGGTGACGCGTCCACGGCCAGCTTCAACCAAGCCATCCAGGAGGCGATCGCCCAGCACGCGAATGCGATCATGTTGATGGGGATTGACCCGTCCTCGGTAGCCCAAGAGGTAGCGAAGGCCAAGACGGCCGGGATAGGAGTGCTGGTTGGTTCGAACGAGGAAGTGGGAATTCCGAGCTACCCGAACGTAGTCGCGTCGGCAACCATCAACGGAGTGGCGGTTGGGAAGCTCCTCGCCGACTGGATGATCGCATCGTCCAACGGCAAGGTGGATGCGGATATCGTTACCCACCAGGGCGTGTTGGGTACGTCCGAAGAGGTAGCAGGAATTCAGCGAGAGCTCAAGCGCCTATGCTCAGCGTGCACGTCCAAGGTGGTGAACCTTCCGTTCACCCAGATCAATACCGAAGCTCAACTCACGAGCACGCTGATCACGGGCGATCCCGAGCTCAACTTCATCGTACCTGTCTACGACTTCGAGCTTGCGGCGATGGAGCCTTCGGTTGCGGCCGCGGGGGCGGGGACAAGGGTGAGCCTCGCTTCGTTCAATGCGCTGCCGAACATCTTGCAACTGATGGCTAAGGGTGGGCCAATCAAAGCGGACATCGGAAGCCCGAACGTTTGGTTCGGCTATTCGATCGCCGACCAAGTCATGCGGGTACTGGCGCATGTTCGGCCGGTGAAGTCGGAGGACAACCCGCTGCGTCTGTTCGTGCCTGGGAATATCAAGCAGTTGGATCTGAGCGCGGAATCACCAGCGTGGTACGGAAATGTGAACTACAAGGCAGGGTACGCCAAATTGTGGAAGAAGTAGTGGCGTTGCGTACGGCGGTCTGTGGGAGGGATCGGCGAGAGCCGGAACTACCGCGGTGTCGGCGCCGCACGTGAGCAGGCACAGGTAGAGCTGATGGACGCAGCGACGACAGCGGGGCGGCTTGGCCAACGCTTGGTGCTCCGCGGTGTGTCGAAGCGCTTCGGCGCTACCTGGGCATTGGACTCATTCGACTTGGCCATTGCGCCCGGCGAGATTCACGGTCTCGTCGGGCGCAATGGCTCGGGAAAGTCGACGTTGATCAAGATCCTCGCCGGGTATCACGGTGCCGACAGCGTGGATCGGGCGTGCCTCGACGACGAAGCGCTGCATCTGAAGAGCCCCGGGGTGACGGGAGGCCAGCGTCGCATCGGGTTCGTGCATCAGGACCTGGCCCTGAATCCAGAGATATCCGTACTTGAGAACATGCGGGTCGGGCAGTGGCGCCGAACGGCGATGGGCACGGTGAGCTGGCGGCGTGAGCGCGCACAGGTGCGGTCTGACCTGGCGGCCGTCGGGCTGCACGTGGACCCCGACCGGCCAATCAGGTCGCTCGAAATGGGACAACGGGCGCTCATTGCCGTGGCCCGGGCACTCGGAAGGGTGCGCCAGATGTCCGGCCCCGGGTTGCTGGTGTTGGACGAGCCTACGGCCGCCCTGACCGCGGCCGACGCCCAGATCGTCTTCGGGGCATTGCGACGGATCGCGGCGAATGGGACGAGCGTCTTGTTCGTATCTCACCGCCTGGCGGAGGTATTCGAGATCACGGACAGGATCACGGTCATCCGTGACGGGCGCGCCATCACGGTTGTGGAGACGGGCGGGTCCGCGCAAGATGACGTGGTGGAGGCGATCTTGGGGTGGAGGCTGACCGACTTCTACCCGGAACGCGGGGAGAACGGCGAGGAGGTGGTGCTCAGGGTTGACGACATCGAGGTCGAGAACCTGGCATCGGTGAGCTTCACGGTTCGGAGCGGGGAGATCGTCGGGCTGACGGGACTTGCGGGAACGGGGCACGAGGCGTTGCCGTACGCAATGACGGGCGTGACGGCCGCCAGGCGGGGATCCGTCACCGTGGGTGACCGGGTGTTCGCATGCGAGGAACCTGGTCCAGGGCCGCGGATAGAGGCCGGCTTGGTCCTTATCCCGGGTGACCGACAACGGTTCGGTCTGGTGCCGGCTTTCTCGATCCGGGAGAACGTGTCGCTACCAGTACTTCGGCGGTTGACCGCAGGAGGCCTTATACATCGTCGTGCAGAGAACAAGATCGCGAGGGATGTCATTGAACGATATGGCGTTGTCCCCAAGAACGCGGAAGCGCCGGTGCGGGAACTGAGCGGTGGGAACCAACAGAAGGTGCTCATCGGGAAGTGGTTGCAGCGAGAGCCCCAAGTCGTCGTGATGCACGAACCGACTCAGGGTGTGGACGTCGGAGCAAAGCGCGATATTTTCGGGGAGATCGAAGGGGTGGCGAATCGAGGCGCGGGAGTGGTTATTAGCTCGAACGAGTATGAGGATCTTGCACACCTGTGCCACCGGGTTCTGGTGTTCGGGTCGGGTAGGATGGCTCGGGAGATCTCGGGGAAGTTCAGTGGGGATGCAATCGCCGCGGAGTGTTTCCGAGCGTCACTGGAGCACCAAGAACCCGGAGGGCAGGGGGAGGAAAGGATAGGCGGTGGATAACGAACAGATTGTGAAAGAGGTCTACGAGCTCGCCTTCAGCCGCGGTCAGCTCGACATCCTCGACCAATACATAAAAGAAGATTACGTGAACCACAATAAGCCCCCGAACGCTGCTCCCGGCCGGGCCGGATTGAAGGCGACGATGGTTCGGTTACGCGGGTCGTGTCCCGACTTGGCCTTCGTGATCGAAGAGCTGGTGTGTGAGGGAGATCGAGTCGCGGTCAGGGCCAGGATGCAAGGGACGGATACCGGAGGAATGAACGGAGCGCCGCCCACGGGGCGGAAGTTCTCGATCGATTCGCTCGCCATGATCCGCCTCGAGGGCGGGACGGTGGTCGAGCGATGGGGGCTCCACGACACCGAGAAGTTGGAAAGCCAACTGCGCGGTCCTGCACAGCACCTTTGACCGAATCCGGGATCACCCGGCGCTGGGTGGACAGAGCCGGCGGTACGTGGTGGGGACGAGGCTTGGATGGCGGACCCCGCACGGTCGAGTGCCTGGGTCCTGGTGGACCACCTTGCCGGCCGGTACCGGGCCGGTGGTCGCCATTTCTGACGGAGGCGGGTCAAGCGGACGCGCCGTTGGCGCCAGCTCTCGGGGACGACGGCGCCGATTGATAGGATTCGGAAAGATGGTGCGCACAGCGGAACACGACGCGGCCCGACCGCGGGCAGCTCACCGGTGACCGCCACCCTGCCCCTCGCTGGAGTGCGGGTGGTCGACGCCTCCAGCATCCTGGCCGGGCCCCTGTGCTGCCGGATCCTGGGGGACTACGGCGCCGACGTGGTGAAGGTGGAGCACCCGACGGCCGGCGACCCCATGCGGGGGCACGGGCGGGAGAAGGACGGGGTCCCGCTGTGGTGGAAGGAGATCTCTCGCAACAAGCGCACGGTCGCCGTCGACCTGCACCAGCCCGAGGGGGCCGAGGTGTTCCGGCGGCTGGTCGGCGCGGCCGACGTGCTGGTCGAGAGCTTCCGCCCCGGCACCCTCGAGCGGTGGGGGATCGGGCCGGACGTCCTCCACTCCACCAACCCGGGCCTGGTGTTGGTCCGGCTCACCGGCTTCGGCCAGACTGGGCCCTACGCCCAGCGCCCGGGGTTCGGCACCTTGGCCGAGGCCATGAGCGGCTTCGCCCACCTGACGGGGGAGCCCGGTGGGCCGCCGACGCTGCCGTCGTTCGGTCTGGCCGACAGCATCTGCGGCATCGCCGCCTCGTCGGCGGCCCTGATGGCCCTCCGCCACCGGGAGGTCCAGGGCGGGCCAGGCCAGGTGGTCGACATCGACATCCTCGAACCGATCATGACGGCGGTCGGCCAGGCGGCCACCGTCTTCCAACAGCTCGGCATCGTCGAGACCCGGCACGGCAACCGCTCGACCAACAACGCGCCCCGCAACACGTACCGCACTCGTGACGGCTCGTGGGTGGCGGTGTCCTCCAGCGCCATCCGCATCGCCGAGCGGGTCATGGGGCTGGTCGGCCACCCGGAGCTGGCCGCCCAGGAGTGGTTCCGGACCGGCCGGGGGCGGGCCGAGCACGTGGAGGAGATCGACGGCGCCGTCGCCGGCTGGATCGCCGAGCGCGACCGGGACGAGGTGCTGGCGGCGTTCGAGGCGGCCGAGGCGGCGATCGCCCCGGTCTACAGCGGGGCCGACCTGGCCGCCGACCCGCATGTACGCGAGACGAAGATGTTGACGACGGTCGAGGACGACGACCTGGGGGAAGTGCTGATGCACAACGTGATGTGGCGGATGTCCGAGACGCCGGGACGGATCGAGTTCACCGGCCGGCCGCTGGGCGCCGACACCGACGCCGTCCTGGACGAGCTCGGCTTCGGCCCGGGGGACGTGGCCAAGCTGCGGGACAAGGGCGTGGTGGCGTGACCGACTCCCTCCTGGCCGCGGTGGAGGCGGGCGTGCGGATCTTCGACCTGGGCCGACCCATGTTCGTGGGGATGCCCCAGTCTCCCAACCATCCCGCCTACTGGCACACCCTGCCCCGGCGCCACGGCGACATGGTGCGCCCCGACGGGGGCTCGGCGGCCAACGACCTGGTGGTGACGGGAACCCACGTCGGCACGCACATCGACGCCCTGGCCCACGTCTCCCACGACGGCCGGCTCCACGGCGGCGCCGACGCCGCCGCCGCGGGGACCGGCGGGCGCTACCTCGAGCACGGCGTCCACACCGTCGAGCCCATGGTCCGCCGGGGGGTGCTGCTCGACGTGCCCGCTGCCCTCGGCGCCGAGACCTGCGAGCCGGCGTACGAGATCACTCCGGAGGACCTCGGGGCGGCGGCGGCCAACGGGGGCGTCGACGTGCGGCCGGGTGACGTGGTCCTGGTCCGGAGCGGCTGGGGACCCCGGTTCGACGACGGGGCCGACGCCTACCTCGGCCGCGCCTCGGGCGTCCCGGGCGTCGGCGAGGCCGGGGCCAGGTGGCTGGTCGGGGCCGGCGCCCACGCCGTCGGCGCCGACACCATCGCCTTCGAACGCCTCGCCCCGGGGAGCGGCCACGCCGTGCTGCCCGCCCACCGGGTGCTCCTGGTGGAAGGGGGCGTCTACATCGTCGAGGCCCTCGACCTTGAGGAGCTGGCGGCCGCCGGCTGTGCCGAGTTCACCTTCGTCCTCTCCCCATTGCGGCTCTTGGGGGCGACCGGTTCGCCGGTGCGTCCGCTGGCCGTCGTGGGCGGCGCCGGGACGACCAAGGGAGGCGGGTCATGACCGACGCCGGCCCACTGGCCCCGCAGCTCGGGCAGTTCGCCGCTGCGAGCACCTTCGACCGCCTGCCCGACGAGGTGCGGGCGAGCGTGAAGATGCGGGTCCTCGACATCCTGGGCATCTGCCTGGCGGCGTCGACCATGGACACCAGCCGGGCCGCCCGCGCCTTCGCCGCCGACCAGGGCGCGGCGCCGCAGGCCTCCGCCGTCGGCATCGGCGGCAAGGTGCCGGCCGCCATCGCCGCCTTCGTCAACGGCGTCCTGGCCCACTCCCTCGACTACGACGACACCCACCTGCCGTCGGTGCTCCACCCGAGCGCCTCGGTCGTCCCGGCCGCGCTGGCGACCGCCCAGGCGTGCGGCGCCAGCGGAGCGGCGACGATCGCCGCCATCGCCAGCGGGCTCGAGGTCTGCGTGCGCCTGGGGATGGCCGGCTACGACGAGCGGACCGGGAGCTCCACGTTCTTCGACCACGGCCAGCACGCCACCTCCATCTGCGGCGCGTTGGGGGGAGCGGTGGCGGCCGGCGTGCTCCTCGGCTTGGACGCCGAGCGGATCACCCATGCGCTGGGCGTCGCCGCCTCGATGGGCTCGGGGATCATCGAGGCCAACCGGACCGGCGGGACGGTCAAGCGCCTCCACTGCGGGTGGGCGGCCCACGCCGGGGTCTCGGCCGCCCAGCTGGCGGCCCACGGGTTCACCGGTCCGCCCACCGTGCTCGAGGGCCGGTTCGGGTTCTACCAAGCGTGGCTGCACGGCCACTTCGACCCCGACGCCATCACCTCGGGCCTGGGCAAGGAGTGGACGGTGCCCGACATCGTGTTCAAGCCGTACCCGGCCAACCACTTCACTCACACCGCCATCGACGCCGCCATGGCGCTGCGCTCCCGCATCGGCGACCTCGGCGACATCGAGTCGATCGAGCTGGGGGTGGCGGCTCCGATCGTCCACACCATCGGGGAGCCGATCGAGGTCAAGCGCACCCCCGAGACCGGGTACATGGCCCAGTTCAGCGGGCCCTACGCGGTGGTCGCCGGCCTGCTCGGGGGCGGCGGCCTGGGGCTCGGGATCGACGACTTCTCCGACGAGCTCGCCCGTGACCCGTCCCGGCGGGCGCTGATGTCCAAGGTGGACGTCGTGGCCGACGAGCGGTGCACGGCCCTCTTCCCGCACCAATTCCCCTCCGTGCTGCGGGTCCGCCTGGTCGACGGCTCGGAGCTGGTGGAGGAGGCGATGGCCAACCGGGGAGGCCCCGGGCACCCGCTGTCCTTCGAGGAGCTGTCGACGAAGTTCGAGGACAACGCGTCCCGGGTCCTGCCCCCCGACGCGGTGGCGGCGGTCGAGCGCGACGTCGCCGGCCTCGACAACCTGGCTGGCATCGACGGCGTCTTCTCCCACCTGGTCCTGCCACCCGGATCCGAACCCACCTGACGACCGAAGCACTGGAGGCGCCATGCCCACCTACGACCTGCTGGTCGAGAACGCCCTCGTGGTCCGCCCGGGCCGTGAGCCCGAGCGGCTCGACCTCGGCGTGGCCGACGGACGGTTCGTGGCGGTCGCCCCCGACCTGCCAGGCGAGGCGGCGAGGACGGTGGTCGACGGGTCGGGCAAGCTCGCCTTCCCGGGCGTCGTCGACGTCCACCAGCACTGGGGGATCTACGGACCGCTGTCGGAGGATGCCTCGACCGAGAGCCAGGCGTGCGCCCAGGGTGGGGTGACCACCGGCATCACCTACATCCGCACCGGCCAGTACTACATGAACCGGTCGGGGCCCTACGCCGAGGTGCTCCCGGACGCCATCGCCGCCGCGAAGGACCGTGCGTACGTCGACTTCGCCTTCCACGTGGCCCCGATCCTGAAGGAGCACATCGACGAGGTCCCGCGCATCGTGACCGACCTCGGCGTCCCCTCCTTCAAGATCTTCATGTTCTACGGCAAGCACGGCCTCCACGGCCGCTCCAGCTCCCAGGACCAGTTCCTCATGCTCCCCGAGGGCGAGTCCTACGACTATGCGCACTTCGAGTTCGTCATGCGGGCGATCCAGCGGGTGCGAGAGGATCCCGCCACCGCCTCCCTGGCCGGCGACATATCGCTCTCCCTGCACTGCGAGACGGCCGAGATCATGGCGGCCTACACCAAGCTGGTGGAGGAGGAGGGACGGCTCCAGGGCCTCGAGGCCTACCACGCCTCCCGGCCGCCGCACTCGGAGGGCCTGGCCATCACCATCGCCGCCTACCTCGCCCACGAGACGGGGCTGGCCAACATCAATCTCCTCCACCTCTCCTCGGCCAAGGCGGTCGAGGCGGCCCTGCTCATGGCACAGACGTTCCCCCACATCGACTTCCGCCGGGAGGTGACCATCGGGCACCTCCTGGCCGACATCCACACGGCCAGCGGCATCGGCGGCAAGGTCAACCCCCCGCTCCGGCCCCGGGAGGACGTCGAGGCCCTGTGGCGCCACCTCCTCGCCGGAGAGCTGGACTGGGTGGTGAGCGACCACGCATGCTGCCGGGACGAGGTGAAGTTCGGGGAGCCGCGTGACGACGTGTTCGTGGCCAAGTCCGGGTTCGGCGGGACCGAGTACCTGCTGGCGGGGCTCATCACCGAGGGGCGGCGGCGCGGCCTCTCCTACGCAAGGATCGCCGAGCTCACGTCGCACAACCCGGCCGAGCGGTTCGGCCTGCACACGAAGGGCTCGATCGCCGAGGGCCACGACGCCGACTTCTGCCTGGTGGACCCGGACGCCACCTGGACGGTCCGGGCTGCCGACTCGCTCTCCAGCCAGGAGTACACCCCCTTCGAGGGCTTCCAGATGACGGCACGGGTCACCGACACCTTCCTCCGGGGCGAGCAGGTACTCGAGCAGGGCAAGGTGGTCGGCCCGCCCCGCGGGGTCTTCCTCCGCCGGCCGACGGCGAGGCCGGCACCCAAGGGGTGACCGGAAGCGGCTGAGACCGGCCTTCCGCGCCGTTCCGCATCGGCTCGGCGCGGCGGCTTGCAGAGGGAGCGCTCGGGGTCCTGACGCTCACCGGGACCCTCCCCTCGTGGCTGGGTCACGCCGGGCCCCGCCGATACCCGGGCGCCCCGATCCATCCTGCCAAGGCCTGCGCGATCAAGCTGGGAGCGACCCTCGTTGATGGCAAGACACCGAAGGTCGGCGGGCCAAGCGGCGGGAAGGTGCTCTCACCTGCCGCCGGCTCGTGCCCCGGTCATTCACCGATCGCGGGCTCTACGACTGCTCGGTCCCCGGATCGAGCGGCTGGGCCGACACCGCCTCGTCGCCCTCCACGCAGTCGCTGACGTCCGGCGTCTACCCAACAGTGTGCATTCCGGCGTTTCCGTACAGAAGACGTGCCGGCTCAATGCTCCCCGCGTCGGCACCGCACGAGCCTCTCGGCGACGAAGCGGTAGTTGGGGTCTACTCGGGTCAGCCAAGTGAGGCCACGTCCTGCGGTCGATTGACCAGACGGCGTAGATCCTCGACGCTTCCCGGTCGGGCCAGGTAGTAGCCCTGCCCGTACGGGACACCCATGTCGGTGAGAACGCCCAGCTCGGCCTCGGTCTCGATCCCTTCGGCGACCACCTCGGCACCGGTCCCGGCGGCGAAGCCGACCAGCGACTGAGCGAGCGCCTGGCGCACCGGGTCGAAGTCGATGCCGCTGGTCAGCGCCCGATCGAGCTTGATCACCTCGGGTGCCATCTCGAGGACCAGGGAGAGGCTGGCGAAGCCGGTTCCGGTGTCGTCGATGGCCACCTTGGCGCCCAGCTCTCGGAGGGTGTGGCGAGCCTGCCGTACCTTCGGGGAAATGTCGATGGCGACGTGCTCGGTCAGTTCGACGGTGATCCGGCCCGGTGTCGAGGCCTCGAGCCGCTCGAACAACGCCCGGGTGCACAACGTCTCCGGGCCCACGTTCACCGTGAGGCCGAGCTCGGCCGGGAGGAGGGGCAGGAGGGCCAGCGCCCGCTCGACCGCCAACAGCTCCAGCTGGTCGCCGAGTCCGACCGCCGTCGCGTCGGCGAACCAGCAGTCCGGGCC
>JBOGGE010000159.1:0-1641 GCA_050743865.1 Acidimicrobiales bacterium | reverse complement strand
GGCCACCTCCGGCACTCCCGCCGGCTGACGGCCCGATCCCGGCTCAGCCGGCGACCACCTGGTAGGGGCCGATCACCGCCCCGGACCGCAGGCGGTGAAGATCGGCCAGGGCGGCCGGCGCCGCCTACCGGTCGACCGTCACGAAGGACATCGTGTCCCGGGCCGGCCCTGGCGGAGCGCGGCGTCGGGCCGGGCGGAGCCCGATCCCTCCAGCTCACCCAGGTCGGCGTTCACCTCGGCGCTGACCGGTCCGCCGCCTGGAGGGTCGTTCACCCGCCGGGGGCCGGGGCCGGGAGCCGGGGCCGGGGAGCCGGGGGCCGGTGCCGGCTCACCCGGCGCTCCGCTCCGGCACCAGGGAACCGTCGCGGTAGGTGACCTGGCGGTGCCGGACGGCGGGTACCCGGCGGCCGGGCAGGACGGTGCCCGTCAGGTTGAGCGGGTCGGTGGCGGCGACGGTGACCTCGACGCCCTCCGGCGCCGCCCCCCGGAGCCGGGCCAGCGCACCGGCTGCCTCCTCCAGCGCGTACTGCTCGCCGGACAGTCCCGCCACGAAACGCCCCCCCAGCGCCACCCCGCGAGCCTCGAACCGGCGCAGGGCGCGGACGACGTCCCTCCACGGCACCCGGTACGGCTCACGGCCCCACAGCTCCCAGGCCACCACCCCCCAGCGGAGCAGGAGCTGGCCGGCCACCGCCTCGGCCAGCTCCTCAGCCGGCGGGGCGGTCCGGTCCGGGGCGGGCCCGTTGTCGCCCGGCGCAGCCGCCACCCCGGCGACGGCGGGCAGGATGGCCCAGCGGCCTTCCCCGTGGCCGGTACCGACCGGAGCCCGCCGCCGGCCGAGACGTGACCGCCCCGGCGGGAGCCGGCGTTGGCGCGCCCGCCACCGCTCCCGGGCCGACAGGAGCGACCGGACGGCCGAGAAGGCGTCGGCCGTGACCAGGCCCCGGGCCACCAGGTCCCACAGCCCCTCGTCGACCTCGGCCGGGAGCCGACCCGAGGCCGGCGCCAGGTCCGACCGGAAGCAGGCGCCCACGTCCCGGAGGGCGGCCAGGACGTCGGCCGACGGACCGGCGGGCGGCTCGGGCGCCGGCTCGCCGGTGCGGACGGCGTCGAGCTGCCAGGCGAGGTCGGCCCGGAGCACCAGCGCCAGGGGGGTGGCCGGCGAGGGGCTGGCCGATCCCCGGCGCGACGCCGGCGGGACCTCCCCGGGGCGCACGCCGGCCGGGGCGCCGTCGGGGCGGGGGGTGAGCCGCCCCCACGCCACCTCCCCCGACAGGCACAGCTCGTCCAGCCAGCGCGGGTCGTACCCGGGCACCCGGGCCGGAAGGACGTGGCTCTCCCAGTCCCCGGCGGGGAGCTCGATGCCCTGGAGCTGCTCGACGACCGCCAGCAACCCGGCCCGGCCCTCCAGGCCGGACCCGGGCGCCACGTGCTGCCAGCCGGCCAGGAAGCGCACGAGGTCGCCGATGCTGGCCGGTGTCACCGCCCGGCGGCGCCGCCCGCGGCTGGCGGCGTGCAGGCGGACCAGGAGGTGCCGGGCGCACCACGTCCCGTCCGCCAGCCGGATGGCCGAGCCCTCCGCCTCCAGCCGGGCCAGGGCGGTGCGGGCACGGGCCTCACCGAGCGGGGCCCCCCGGGGGG
>JBOGGE010000158.1:0-4466 GCA_050743865.1 Acidimicrobiales bacterium | reverse complement strand
GCTGCGTCAGGCTTTCGCCCATTGCGCAAGATTCCCTACTGCTGCCTCCCGTAGGAGTCTGGGCCGTGTCTCAGTCCCAGTGTGGCTGATCGTCCTCTCAGACCAGCTACCCGTCGTCGCCTTGGTGAGCCGTTACCTCACCAACAAGCTGATAGGCCGCGAGCCCCTCCCGAAGCGTCAAGGCTTTCCTCATCGGGTCATGCGATCCGATGGGGATATCCGGTATTAGCACCGGTTTCCCGGTGTTATCCCAGTCTTCGGGGCAGGTTGCTCACGTGCTACTCACCCGTTCGCCACTAGGTCTTCACCAGTGTTGCCACCGGTTGGACCCCGTTCGACTTGCATGTATTAAGCACGCCGCCAGCGTTCGTCCTGAGCCAGGATCAAACTCTCCATCGAGACTCCGGCGCCGGCCCGAAGGCCACCGCCAAGAATCAGAGAGCCGGTCGGGTGGGCTCTTCACCACCGACCGACAGCAGGCGCGGGCACGCGCCCGAAGGCACGCCACCGAGCCTGCCACTGCGTTGTTGCTTTGACGTACGGCATCGGGGCGCCGAAGCGCCCTCGAGCCGCCCGCACTGGCTTTTGGCTCTCGCTCTTCCGTTTTCAAGGAGCGACCGGGCACTCACCCCGGAGGGTGTCGATGCCGGATCCTCGGGAACCGCCCGCGGTGGATACCACCCCGGAGCTTCCGTTCTCGATCCCGCCCCCGGTCCGATGGACCGTTCCTGGCGGGCTCGTTACCTTACCAGGGCGGCACCTGGGCGTCAACGCCGGGAAGAAGGCGGCACCCCGGCGGCTCGGGAGACGTGGGGGTCGCCGGGCACCCACCAACGCCACGGCCGGTCGGCGGCGTGGCGGAGCCCGACGCGCACCCCCTGGGCCGGCTCGTCGGGCGGCGGGACCCCGTCATCCAGCAACGAGACCTCCCCAGCCGGCCGGTAGAGGTCGGCCCCGTCCATGGCACCGGTGATGCCCAGCGCCTGGCACAGCTTGGCCGGTCCGCTGCACAGGTCGCGCTCGGTCCGGGCCGCCCGGCGGGCCGCCCACATGGCTTCGACACCGCCGACCGGCGAGAGCGCCCGCAGCAGCACGGCCCCGGCCGTCCCCTCCGGCCAGCAGACCACGTTGGCACACCAGTGCATCCCATAGGTGAAGTAGACGTAGAGGTGGCCGGGCGGGCCGAACATGGTGGCGTTGCGGGCCGTCGGGCCACGAAAGGCGTGCGACGCCGGGTCCTGCCCGCCCCGGTAGGCCTCCACCTCGACGATGCGGCCCGCACGGTCGCCACAGACGAGCAGCTTGCCCAGGAGCGTCGGCGCCACGTCGAGGGGGTCACCAGCCAGGCCGAGGGGGTCACCAGCCAGGCCGAGGGGGTCACCGGGGTGGGGCCGCGGCGCCGACGGCGCGCCCGCCGGCTCGGCGGACCTCATCCGCCGTGGACGGAGAGGCGGGAGCGGTCGACGTCCAGCCGGCGGACGAACTGCTCCATCTGGCTGGCCACCGGTCCGGGGCCGGCGCCACCGGGGGTGGTGCGGCGGGTCACCGGGACCCCGGGCTCCAGCAGGCGGGCCCCGGCGTCGCCCAGGTCCGGGTGGGCCTGGACCAGCTCGACCAGGGGCACGTGGCGGGCCGACGAGTCCCGGACCAGCCCGCCGACGAGGGCATGGGCCTGGCGGAAGGGCATGCCGCCCTCCACCAACATCTCGGCCAGGTCGACGGCGGCGGCGGCGGCGCCGTCGGCGGCAGCCTGCATCCGCTCCTGTTGCCACTCGACCGTGGCCACCAGGCCGGCCAGCGCCCGCAGGACGGCCCGGACCTGGCGAACCGAGTCGAAGAGCGGCTCCTTGTCCTCCTGGAGGTCCCGGTTGTAGGCCAGGGGGAGGCCCTTCAGGGTGACCAGGATCCCGGTCAGGTGACCGACCAGGCGTCCTGCCTTCCCCCGGGCCAGCTCGGCCACGTCGGGGTTCTTCTTCTGGGGCAGCATCGAGCTGCCGGTGGCGTAGGCGTCGTCCAGGACGCAGAACCCGAACTCGTCGGTCGACCACAGGACGATCTCCTCGCCCAGGCGGGACAGGTGGACCCCCAGAAGGGCCAGGTCGAACAGGGCCTCGGCGGCGAAGTCCCGGTCCGACACGGCATCGAGGGAGTTCTCGAACCGGGCGGCGAAGCCCAGCTCCTCGGCCACGAAGTCGGGGTCGAGCGGGAGCGACGAGCCGGCCAGGGCGCCGGCGCCCAGCGGGGAGACGTCGAGCCGGTCGACCGTGGCCAGGAGGCGGTCGACGTCGCGGGCCAACGCCCAGCCGTGGGCCAGCAGGTGGTGGGCCAGGAGGACCGGCTGGGCCCGCTGCAGGTGGGTGTAGCCGGGGAGGTAGACGTCGCCGGCTTCCTGGGCCCGGCGCAGGAGCACCTCCTGGAACGCCACCACGTCGCCGGCCACCGCCAGCAGGTTGCGCCGGCACCACAGGCGGAGGTCGGTCGCCACCTGGTCGTTGCGGCTGCGCCCGGTGTGGAGCTTGGCACCGACGTCGCCCGCCAGCTCGGTGGCCCGCCGCTCCACCGCCGTGTGCACGTCCTCGTCGCTCGGCTGGAAGGCGAAGCGGCCCGACGCCAGCTCGCCGGCCACCGTGTCCAACGTCGCCAGGAGCGTCGCCACCTCGTCGTCGTCGAGGATGCCGCTCTTGCCGAGACCCCTCACGTGGGCCCGGGATCCGGCCAGGTCGTCCTCGGCCAGCTCCCGGTCGAAGTCGACGCTCACCGACAGCTCGGCCACCTCCTCGGCCATGCCGTCGCCCAGCCGACCCTGCCACAGCGTCACGGGGCGACAGCCTCGCCCGGCGGCGGGTCGCCGTCAACAGACCGTGGTGCTCCCGGCGTGCCGCCCGTGCCGCCCGAGGCTCCCGAGGGTCCCGCTCCGCCCGAGGCACCCGCTCCGCCCGAGGCGCCCAGCCCCTGGCGGGCCGCCCACGTGGCGACCCCGAGCCCCCACAGCCGCACGAACCCCTCGGCGTCCTGGTGGCGGAAGGTGTCACCGGAGTCGTAGGTGGCCAGGCCGTGGTCGTAGAGGGCCGCCGGCCCCCGCCGGCCGGTGACCGCCGCCGTCCCCGGCGGCTCGAACCGCACCCGGACCTCGCCGGTCACGTGGCGCTGGGACTCGGCCACGAAGGCGTCGATCGCCTGCTTGAGGGGCGAGAACCACATGCCGTCGTAGACCAGCTCCGACCACCGCGGCTCCAGGCGCGCCTTCTCGTGCTGGAGGTCGCGTTCGAGGGTCAGCGACTCGAGGTCGGCGTGGGCGGCCAGCAGGGCCAGTGACGCCGGGCACTCGTAGATCTCACGGCTCTTGATGCCGACCCGGCGGTTCTCCACCATGTCGAGCCGCCCGAACCCGGTCGACCCGGCAACCCGGCCGATCTCGGCGATGAGCTCGTCGGCCGGGAGCTGGCGCCCGTCGAGCGCCACCGGCACCCCCTCCTCGAAACCGACCACCACCTCTACCGGCCCCCCCGCCGTCACCCGGGTCAGGGTGTAGACGTCGGCCGGAGGTTCGGCCCACGGGTCCTCGATGGCGCCGCACTCGATGGCCCGGCCCCACAGGTTCTCGTCGATGGAGTAGCGCTTCTCCTTGGTCAGGGCGATCGGGATCTCCCACTTGGCGGCGAGGTCGACGCAGTCCTCCCGGGTGAGCCCCCACTCCCGGGCCGGGGCCAGCACCTCCAGGTCCGGGGCCAGGGCCCGGGTGCCCACCTCGAAGCGCACCTGGTCGTTGCCCTTCCCGGTGCAGCCGTGGGCGACGGCGTCGGCGCCGTGCTCCCGGGCGGCGGCCACCAGGTGCCGCACGATCACCGGGCGCGACAGGGCGGAGACGAGGGGGTAGCGCCCCTCGTAGCGGGCGTTGGCTCGGACGGCCGGCACGCAGAAGTCCTCGGCCATCTCCCGCCGGGCGTCGACCACCACGGCCTCCACCGCCCCGGCGGTCAGCGCCCGCTGCCGGATGGTGTCCCAGCTCTCGGCCGAGCGGTCGGTCGCCTGGCCGACGTCGACGGCCACGGCGACCACCTCCACCCCGCGGTGCTCCATCAGCCATCGCACAGCCACCGAGGTGTCCAGTCCGCCGCTGTAGGCCAGTGCCACCCGTCGTGCCATCTCAGTCCTCCTTCGCCGGTCGGCGCGGTGCCGGTCGGCGCGGTGCCGGTGCCGGAGCCGCCGGTGCTCGCCCCCCGTCTGTCCCGTCGGCCCCACCGGTACCGCCGATCCCATCGGTACCGCCGATCCCGTCGGTCCCACCGGTCCCGTCGGTCCCACCGGTCCCGCCGATCCCGGCCAGCCGCTCGAGCGCCGCCGCCGCCAGGCGGCCGCCGGTGCCCTCGGCCACCACGACCAGCACCGTGTCGTCGCCGGCCACCGTGCCAACCATCCCGTCCAGGGAGCTGCGGTCGAGCGCCGAGCCTACGACGTGGGCACAG
>JBOGGE010000157.1:0-6024 GCA_050743865.1 Acidimicrobiales bacterium | reverse complement strand
ACGGCTGGCATACGGCGGAGGTGATTAGCTCGCCCTATCATCTGCCGCGTACCGCGCTGATTCTCAGCCACTATCCCGATCTGAAATGGGAAACCCGGCCCGCGCACCGGCCGCCACCACCTCGGGCTCGGCGGCGCCCGGACCGAGCACCGTCGCCACCCCTGCCGCCTCGAGGCGGGGGACGTCGGCCGGCGGGACGATGCCGCCGACCACGACCGGCGTCTCCAGCCCGGCCCGGCGGAGGGCGTCGACCACCGCCGGCGCCAGGGTGAGATGGGCACCGTTGTGCATCGACACCCCGACCACGTCGACGTCCTCCTGGGCGGCGGTGCCGGCGATCGCCTCGGGGCTCTGGCGCAGCCCGGCGTAGACGACCTCCATACCGGCGTCGCGCAGGACGCGGGCGACGACCCGCAGCCCCCGGTCGTGGCCGTCCAGCCCCACCTTGGCCAGGAGGACCCGGATCACGCCACGGCCTGTTCGCTCCACGTGCCCCACACGTCTTCGAGCGCCCTCATCGCCTCGCCGACCGTCACGTAGGCCGCCGAGGCCTCGATCAGCGCCGGCATGAGGTTGGCCGTGGGGTCGGCGGCATCCCTGCCGACCGCCTCCAGCGTCCGGCGCACGGCATCGTCGTCGCGGCCCTGCTTCACCGCCGCCAGCGCCGCCAGCTGGCGGCCCTCGACCGCAGGGTCGACCGTGAGCGTCGGCACCTCGTCGCCCTGCCCGCCGTCGGTGAAGCCGTTGACCCCGACCATGACCCGGCGCCCGGTCGACAGGTTGTGCTGGAGCCGGTAGGCGGCGTCGGCGATCTCGGCGCAGAACCACCCGTCCTCGATGCCGCCCAGCACCCCTTCGAGCATCGAGCCCCGGCCGACCTCGATGAGGTGGGCGAAGACCTCCTCGGCCCGTCGCTCGAGCTCGTCGGTCAGCGCCTCGACCAGCCAGGATCCGCCCAGCGGGTCGGCCACGTGGGTGACGCCCGTCTCCTCGGCCACCACCTGCTGGGTGCGCAGCGCCAACCGGGCCGCCTTCTCGGTGGGCAGGGCGAGTGCCTCGTCGTAGGCGTCGGTGTGGAGGCTCTGGGTCCCCCCGAGGACCGCCGCCATGGCCTCGATGGCCACCCGGGCCAGGTTCACCTCCGGCTGCTGGGCGGCGAGCGAGACGCCGGCGGTCTGGGTGTGGAAGCGCAGCTGCCACGAGCGCGGGTCGACGGCCCGGTAGCGATCGCGCAGCCAGCGGGCCCAGATGCGCCGGGCCGCCCGGTACTTGGCGATCTCCTCGAAGAAGTCGATGTGGGCGTTGAAGAAGAAGCTGAGCCGGGGCGCGAAGGCGTCGACAGCCAGGCCGCCGGCCGTCGCCGCCTCCACGTAGGCGAACCCGTTGGCCAGGGTGAAGGCCAGCTCCTGGACGGCCGTCGACCCGGCTTCTCGGATGTGGTAGCCCGACACCGAGATCGGGTGCCAGCGGGGGAGCTCGGCGGTGGCGAACCGCACGAGGTCGGTCACCAGCCGGACGCTCGGGCGCGGCGGGAAGACGTACTCCTTCTGGGCCTGGTACTCCTTCAAGATGTCGTTCTGGATGGTGCCCGAAAGGCCGGCGCGGTCGACGGCGGCGCGGTCGGCCATGGTCACGTACATGGCCATGACCATCGCCGCCGGCGAGTTGATCGTCATGGACGTGCTGACCCGGCCCAGGTCGATCCCGCCGAACAGGATCTCCATGTCGGCCAGGGTGTCCACCGCCACCCCGGCCCGTCCCACCTCGCCGCGGGCGGCGGGGTCGTCCGAGTCGCGCCCCATGAGCGTCGGCATGTCGAAGGCGGTCGAGAGCCCGTTGCCGCCGGCCGCCAGCAGCTCGTGGAAGCGGTGGTTCGTGTCCTCGGCCGTCCCGAACCCGGCGAACTGGCGCATCGTCCAGACCCGGGTCCGGTACATGGAGGCATGCGGTCCGCGGGTGTAGGGCCAGACACCAGGGTGCTCGGCGTCGTCCGGTCCGTACACCGGATCGAGGGGGACGCCCGACATCGTCTCGAAGGGGACCGGTCGCCGGCGGGACCGGGCGTACGCCGCCTGCCATCGCTCCCGGTTGCTCTCCCCGGTCATGAGGAGATGATAGTTGGGCGTCGAACTATCTGGGCGGTCGGCGCCGGGGCGTTCCCGGGCCGGGGCCGGCCGCCCGGGTTCGGGCGGCGATCGGCCGGGCTCGGGCGGCGGCCGGCCGGGTTCCGCCCCCTTCGACGTCGAAATCGCCGGCGGCCTGGCGGAGGGCCTGGAGGAGACCGAACAGGCGCTCCAGGTCGTCGCCATCCAGCCCGAGATCGCCGAAGAGCTCGGCGTTCATGGACCTGGTGGCCCGGGCCGCCGCCCGCCGGCCGGCCGGGGAGAGGCGGGCCAGGGTGCCGCGCCCGTCGGCCGGGTTGGGCACCCGTTCCACCAGGCGGCTGCGCTCCAAGCGGTCGACGGCGTTGGTCACGCTGGCCGGGTTCACCTGGAGGCGCTGGCCTATCTTGCCCAGCGGCAGCGCGCCCTTCCGGGAGAAGGTGAGCAGCATGAGCACCTCGTAGCGGGCGAAGGTGAGATCCAGCGGCCGCAGGATGGCATCGGCCCGGGCCAGGAGCACCTGTTGCATGCGCATGATCGAGGTCACGGCCGCCATCGCCGTCGCCACGTCGCCCCAGCCGTGACGTTCCCACTGCCGGCGGGCCTCGACGATCGGGTCGAAGGGGAGCCGGGGGGGCGCGGGCACGCCCGCACGCTACCCAAGGGGGGCGAGCGGTCAGGCCGTCGGGGACGAGCCGACCCGGTGCTCGTAGCCCGGGAGCGGTGCCCGGTAGAGGCATCCGTCGCAGTTCATGTGGACCGGGCCGCCGATCGCCTCGTCGTAGCGGTGCCACACGAGCGACACCAGCCGGCGGTCGGCCCCCAGGTGGGCGCCGACCGTCACCTCCCGGTCGGGATGGGCGGCGGCCCAACCGGCGACCTGCGTGCCGATCCGCTCGACCAGGAGGCCGGTGAAGAGGAAGTAGGGGACCACGACGATCCGCCGGGCACCGAGTCGGGCGCACTGGTCCAGGGCGGCGGGCACGTCGGGTCGGGCCAGGGAGACGAAGGCCGGCACCACCAGGCCCAGGTCGGGCGTGGTCGCCGCCCGCCGTTCCGGCCCGTGCCCGGCCGGCGCCCCGGTCCCCGGGCCGGGCCTCCCGGCGGTCAGGCCGCGGCCGTCGGCCAGGAGCCGGGCCACCTTGGCCAGGTCGGCGTTGGCGTCGGGGTCGGTGGAGCCACGTCCGACGACGACCACCGCGTCGGCGCCCCCGCCGGGGAGGGACCGGCAGGCGGCGGCGGCCCGCTCGGCCGCCACCGCCAGCACGTCGGGGTGGACGCCCAGGTCCCGGGCGTAGGCGAAGCCCACGCCGCCGTGGCGGGTACGGGCCCGGGCCAGGGCCGCCGGCCCGTCGTCCTTCAAGTGGCCGGCACCGAGCAGCACCAGGGGGACGGCGACCACCCGGCGGGCGCCGGCGTCGATCAGCCCGTCGACGGCGGCGTCCAGCCCGGGCTCGACGAACTCGATGAAGCCGGCCCGCGTCGGCACGTGCGGTCGCGCCGCCGCCACGCTGGCGGTGAACCGGCGCAGCTCGTCCTCGCCGCCGGCCGAGCGGGTGCCGTGGCCTATCACGAGGCACGCCGGTGGCCCGGACGCCTGGCGTGGTGCCGCCGCGCCGGGACCGCCCTCGGCCGCCAGGCGGGCCAGGGCGTTGACGGCGGCGGCGGCCACGGCGGCCCCGCCCCGCTCGCCCCGCAGGGCGATGGCCGGGACACCCCGGCGCCCGGCCACGGCCAGGAGCTCCTCCTTGGAGCGGGCGGCACCGACGAACCCGACCGGCACGCCCACCACCAGGGCCGGGCGGAGCGCTCCCTGGTCGACGAGCCGGCACACCTCGAAGAGCGCGGTCGGCGCGCAGCCGACGACGACCACGGCGCCGTCTGGGTGCTGCTCGCAGGCCCGGGCCATGGCCGCCGCCGCCCGGCTCGGGTGCGCCCCGGCGTCGGCGACCCCCGCCAGGTGGCAGGTGACGTCCAGGGACGGGATCCCCGAGCGGACCATCTCGACGTCGCACACGACGGGGGCGCCGGACCGCAGGGCGGCGACCCCGGCCGCCACCGCCGCCTCGTCGACCACCAGGCCGGCGGCCAGGCCGGGATCGGCGGTGGCGTGCACCACCCGGGCCGCCACCGCCGCCGGCCCGGGGGGCCAGGACGAAAGGTCGAGCCGCCCGGCCAGGATCCGATAGCTCTCGGCCTCGATCGGGTGGACGGGGGTCACCGCCGCACCTCGGAGATGGCGCCCCTCGGGCAGATCTCCACGCACTCCAGGCACCCGGTGCACCGCTCGTCGACCACCATCGGGCGGCCGGGGGCCGGCAACAGGGCCAGGGTGGGGCAGGTGACCAGGCACGCCCCGCATGCCGTGCAGCGGTCGTCGATGACGACGGTCACCGGTCGTAGCCCCGCGGGGTGACCATCCGGCCGGCGACCACCCGGGTAGTGCTGGCGCCCACCACGACGCAGGTCGTCATGGTCACGTCCTCGCACCTGACCTCGGCCAGGGTGGTGAGGACGACCCGCTGCCCGGGCCGCCCGGCGTCGGTGACCAGGCCGACGGGGGTCGTCTCGTCCCGGCAGGCCCGCAGCAGGTCCAGGGCCCGGCCCAGTTGCCAGTCCCGGCGCTGCGAGCGCGGGTTGTAGAGGACCAGCACCAGGTCGGCCGCCGCTGCCGCCTGCACCCGGGCGGCGATCCGCTCCCACGGGGTGAGCAGGTCGGACAGGCTGACCACGGCGTGGTCGTGGCCGAGAGGGGCGCCGAGGAGCGCCGCCGCCGCCAGGGAGGCGGTCACCCCGGGGACGACCTCGATCTCGGTCCCGGCGTACGGCCGGGAGCCGTCGGCGGCGCGCTCGCCGGCCAGCTCGAGGATCGGCGACGCCATGGCGTAGACCCCGGCGTCGCCCGAGCAGACCACGGCCACTCGCCGGCCGGCGGCCGCCTTGTCGAGGGCGGCTCGCGCTCGTTGGAGCTCGGCGCCGAGCGGGTACCCGGTCACCTCTTGGGCCGGCGACAAGAGGTCCCGGCACTGGTCGAGGTAGCCCGAGTAGCCCACGACGACCTGCGCACGGCGGACGGCCGCCTCGGCCGCCGGCGTCCGGTGCAGGGCCCCCCCGGGCCCGAGGCCCACCACCGTCACCGATCCGGCCGGCCCGCTCCGGCGGGCGACAGCCACCGTGACCCGCGCCGAGCGCCGCTTCGGAACGGCGAGAGCGGATCCGGCGCCGGCCCCGAGCAGGGCGGCCGCCTCGGCCACCGAGGCGGTGCCCACCGCCGCCCGGACGGCCGGATTGGGCGAGGGGACTTCCACCGTGTCGAGCTCTCCGGGCGAGAAGGCGACGACGGGCACCCCGAGCGCCCCGGCCGGCGCCAGGACGCCAGGGTGCCACCGGCGCCGGTCCACGGTGGCCAGGCGGTCGACGGCGCGCGGCGAGAGGCCGCCGGCGGCCAGGGCCTCGGCCACGGCGCGCTCGGCGTCGCCGGCGGTGGCGTCCGTCGCCGTCCCGATGCCCACCACCAGCGACGGCGGCCGCAGTCGGACCGTGGGGACGGGCAGCCCGGCGCTGGACGGTGACCCGGCACCGGACGGTGACCCGGCACCGGACGGCAGCCCGGCACCTGTGCCGTGCCCTCCGGCAGGGGGGAGGCGATCGGTGACGAGGATCCGGGCCGTTGGTGGGGACCCGGCCGGCCGGGGCTCTCGGGCGTCGGCCTCCGCGCCGAGCCGGGTCCCACCGACGAGGTCCTCCAACGCTGGTGGGAGCGGCCACCCGCCGTCGGCCTGGCAGGAGATCGGCGCGCCGGCCAGCAGGGCGGCGGTGACGGCCGCCACGTCGCCCTCGGCCACCAGCCCGGGAAGCTGGTCGAGGGCGGGGATCCCGAGGTTGTCGGTGGCCGTCGTGACCACCGGTTCCGCCCCCAGCA
>JBOGGE010000156.1:0-13560 GCA_050743865.1 Acidimicrobiales bacterium | reverse complement strand
GAGCGGGCGACGGGAATCGAACCCGCGTTCTCAGCTTGGGAAGCTGATGTTCTGCCGCTGAACTACGCCCGCGAGCGGCCGCCACACTACCGCGCCGACCGGCGGCGGCCCTCCGAGCGACTGGCCCCGCTCTGGCTTCGGCCCCCCGAGCCCCTGCCCCCCGAGCGCCCTGTCCCGGCCCCGGGGCGATCCGCTCCGTGATCCCCGCTCGGCAGCCGGGGTTGCGAGGCTCCCACCAGGGGTATGGGCCGACCGTGCCGGATTCGGAGTAGAAAAGCCCTTCGCCCGCCACCGAAAGCCCCGGGAGGACGCGTGCCCGTAAGGATCGCCATCGGCATGGCCGTCAGCGTGGTCGCCCTGGCCGTCGCCGGCCTGCGCTTCTACTGGCTGTCCCGCCTGGTCCGGTCGGGCAAGCCGGCCCCCGAACGTGTCCGCGGGAGCATCCTCCCCCGCGCCTCGGCCGAGGTCACCGAGGTCGCCGGACAGCGCAAGCTCCTCCAGTGGCTGGGGCCGGGGACGGCCCACTTCTTCACCATGTGGGGCTTCACGGTCCTCCTGCTCACCATCATCGAGGCCTACGGCGCCCTCTTCGACACGACCTTCCACATCCCCGGGATCGGCACCTCCCCGGTGCTCGGCTTCATCGAGGACTTCTTCGCCGTGGCCGTCCTCGTGGCCATGGTGGTCTTCAGCATCATCCGGCTGAAGAACGCCCCGTCCCGGCGCGAGCGCACCTCCCGCTTCTTCGGTTCCCACACCGACGCCGCCTGGATCACGCTGCTCCTGATCACGCTGGTCATCGTCAGCCTCCTCCTCTACCGGGGGGCGCAGGTCGACACCTCCCCCCGCCAGTTCCCCTACGACGACTGGGCGTTCGCCTCCCACGTCGTCGGCGCCGCGCTGGCCGGTCTGGGCCAGGGCGTCAACGCCGTGCTGGCCACCGTCTTCATCCTCTGCAACATCGCCGTCATCACCGGGTTCCTCGTCTTCGTCGCCTACTCGAAGCACCTGCACATCTTCGCCGCCCCGCTCAACGTGGCCTTCTCGCGCCGGCCCCGGGCCCTGGGGGCCCTCAACCTGACGCCCGACATGGACATGGAGGACGTCGCCGAGGACGCCGTGTTCGGCGTGGGGCTGGTCGAGCAGTTCACCTGGAAGCAGATGCTCGACTTCGTGACCTGCACCGAGTGCGGGCGGTGCCAGTCCGTCTGCCCAGCGTGGAACACCGGCAAGCCGCTGTCCCCCAAGCTCCTGATCATGAACCTGCGGGACAACATGTTCTCCTCGGCCAGCAGGCTCCTCGGGCCGGCCGGCGCCGCCGGCAACGGCTCGGCCGGCAACGGCGCCGGCTCGGCACCGGCAGAGCCCGAGACCCTGGTGCCGGCGACCATTGACCCCGACGTCCTGTGGTCGTGCACGACGTGCGGCGCGTGCGTGGAGCAGTGCCCGGTCGACATCGAGCACGTCGACGCCATCGTCGACATGCGGCGGTATGAGGTGCTGATGGAGTCCCGATTTCCCAGCGAGGCCGGCACCATGCTGCGGAACATCGAGAACCAGGGCGACCCCTGGGGCCTCGGCGCCTCCAAGCGGACGGAGTGGACCAGGGATCTCGACTTCGAGGTCCCGGTGGTCTCGGACACCATCCCCGACGACGTCGAGTACCTCTACTGGGTGGGCTGCGCCGGGGCCCTGGACGAGCGGGCGCGCAAGCAGGTCCAGGCCACGGCCCGCATGCTGCACCGGGTCGGGATCCGCTTCGCCATCCTCGGGCCGAAGGAGTCGTGCACCGGCGACCCGGCCCGCCGGATGGGCAACGAGTACCTCTTCCAGGAGCAGGCCAAGGCCAACATCGCCACGCTGCGGGGCGTCGGCGCCCGCAAGGTGGTGGCCACCTGCCCCCACTGCTTCAACACCATCAAGAACGAGTACCCGGCCCTCGGTGGCGACTTCGAGGTCGTCCACTACGCCGAGCTCTTCGACCGCCTCGTGCGGGAGCAGCGGATGGTGCCCGGCACCGGCTACCGCGGGACCGTCACCTACCACGACCCCTGCTACCTCGGCCGGCACAATAGGGTGTTCGACGAGCCGCGGACGGTGATCGACGCCATCCCCGGCGCCCGCAACGTGGAGATGCGCCGCTGCCGCGAACGCGGCTTCTGCTGCGGGGCTGGCGGCGCCCGCATGTGGATGGAGGAGCGGATCGGGACCCGGGTCAACATGGACCGGACGGCCGAGGCCCTGGCCACGGGGGCCGACGTGGTGGCCACCGCCTGCCCCTACTGCATGATCATGCTCGACGACGCCGTGCGGGCCAATGCCAAGGAGGACGAGGTCCGGGTGCTCGACCTGTCCCAGCTGTTCGAGGAGTCGATCCTGGCCGGCTCGGCGGCGCAGCCGGGCTCGCCAACGCCGGCCGACGCCGGGCCCCTCCCGCCCGGCGTCGAGTGACTACGCCATGCCGTACGCCCGCTCGAGGCGGAGGCGCACCACCAGGCGTCCCTCGTCCGCCATCACCGACCGGTACTCGTCCCAGTCCGGGTGGTCCTCGCCCTTGATGGTCCGGTAGAGCTCGACCAGCTCGTCGACCACGGCGTCCCCGGGAGCCGACGCCACCGGGCTCAGCTCGGCCGTGCCGTCGAGGACGAGGTAGGTCCAGAAGCTGTCGCCCGGGACGTACAGCGACGCCCGCCGGTCCCGGCGAAGGTTCCTGGTCTTGGCCCGGGAGTCGGTGACCGAGATCCGCGCCTCGGATCCGTCCAGCGCGTAGAGGATGTTCGACAGTTGGGGCCGGCCGTCGCCGCGCAGGGTGACGAGCACCCCTTCGTGCCGCCGGCGGGCGGTGTCGAGACCGGCGGCGAGGTCCACGTCAGTGGGAGATGAGCGCCGACACCTTGGAGTCGGCGTCGCGCAGGCGCCGGGCCATGGCGGTGAGCAGCTTGCGGCCGAGGGCCGGGATGGCGTCGAGGATCCCGTTGAACTGCCGCTGGCCCAGCACCAGGAGCCGCATCTCGCCGTCGGAGACGACCGTCGCCGATCGGGGTTTGCGGTCCAGGAGCGCCAGCTCGCCGAAGTAGTCGCCCGGCCCGAGGGTGGCCACGCGCCGGGTCCCGCGCCGCACCGTGGCCTGCCCGTCGACGATCAGGAAGAACTCGCGGCCGATCGTCCCCTCCTCGCACAGCACCCGCCCGTCCGGGACCGTCACCTCTTCGAGCGCACGGCGGACGGTCCTCAGCTCGCGGGTGGAACAGGTCGAGAACAGCCAGATCTTGGAGAGGTCGATCTCCTTGTTGTCGGTGGCCATGGCGACAGGCTACAGCGGCGAATTGGGTGGCGCCGCCATGCGACACCGCCTCGGCGCGGGCGCACTCTCCGGCGGAGTTCACCGTGACGTAACACCGGCGGAACATCCAGGAAACGGACCGCTCTCATACTCGGTCCGATGACGGCAGCCAACCTCCCCTACCCCACCTGGCTGAGCCCCGGGGACAACGCCTGGCAGCTGATGGCGGCGACCCTGGTCGGGCTGATGAGCCTGCCGGGGCTGGCGGTCTTCTACGGGGGCCTCGTCCAGCGCAAGTGGGTGGTCAACACCATGCTCATGGCCTTCGCCGGGTTCAGCCTGGTGCTCGTGGTGTGGGTGCTGTGGGCCTACGACATGGGCTTCGGGGTCTTCGCCCACTTGGGGCCGACCGGCTCGTTCTTCGCCGGGCTGGTCGGCAAGCCGCACCCGATCACGAGCCACCTGGCCGAGCAGGGCCGGGCCTCCTCGCTGGCCCAGTCGTTCACGCCCTGGCGCTTCCCGAACGCCACCCTGGTCTACTTCCAGTTCGCCTTCGCCGCCATCACCCCGCTGCTGTTCATGGGCAGCCTCCTCTCCCGGATGAAGTTCGCCGCCTGGCTCGTGTTCGTGCCGCTGTGGACCACCTTCGTCTACGCCGTCAATGCCGCCCTCCTGTGGGGCGGCGGCTTCTTCGCCCAGAAGGGGGCCGTGGACTACTCCGGCGGCTACGTGATCCACCTGGCGGCCGGCGTGACCGGCTTCGTGGGCGCCGCCATGGTCGGCCCGAGGCTGACCCGGGACCGGCTCCACGCCGTGCCGAGCAACCTCACGCTGGTGGCCGTCGGCGCCGGGATCCTGTGGATGGGGTGGAACGGGTTCAACGGCGGCGACCCCTTCTACGCCGGTGTCGACGCCGCTTCGGCCGTGCTCAACACGAACGTCGCCGCCGCCGCCGGGCTGCTCACGTGGATGCTCGCCGACAGCCTGCTCGGTCCCCGGCGCCGGGCGACCTTTCTGGGCGCCGTCAACGGCATGATCTGCGGGCTGGTCGGCATCACCCCGTCGGCCGGATGGGTCGACGGCTACGGTGCCCTGGCCGTCGGGGCGATCTGCTCGGGCATCGTGTGGGTGGCCTGGCACCACCTGCCGCGGCGGTGGCCGTTCTCCCGGGTCGACGACGCCCTCGGGATCGTGTACACCCACGGCATGGCCGGCCTGTGCGGCGGCCTGCTCGTCGGCATCCTGGCCGATCCTGGCATGATCGAGTACGGGAGCGCCGGGAGGAGCTTCGCCGGAAAGGGGGCGGTGGCGATCGGTGGGGTCCTGTACACCGGCTCGTGGCATCAGGAGTGGGAACAGCTCCTGGCGGCGGCCTGGATCGTGGGCTACACCGCCGTCATGAGCGCCGTCCTCTTCTCGGTCACCAAGGTGGTCTGCCGGGGGCTGCGTGAGCCGGACGAGGTGCTCGAGATCGGGGATGTCGCCATGCACGGGGAGGAAGCGTTCCCGGCCATGGTGGCCGGCGTCCGGCAGGAGTAGACGATGGGAGGGACGTGGTGAAGCTGGTGGTGGCCGTACTCAAGCCGTTCAAGCTGGACGAGGTGAAGGAGGCCCTGAAGGGGATCGGCGTGCACGGGATGACCCTGACCGAGGTGCAGGGATTCGGTCGCCAGCGGGGGCACACCGAGGTCTACCGGGGGGCCGAGTACGAGGTCGACTTCGTGCCCAAGGTGCGGATCGAGGTGGCGGTGGACGACGGCCGGGCCGAGGAGGTCGTGGACGCCATCGTCGGCGCCGCCGCCACCGGGAAGATCGGCGACGGGAAGGTGTGGGTGGTCCCGGTGGAGACGGTGGTGCGGGTCCGCACCGGCGAGCGCGGCGTCGACGCCCTGTAGGGGCTCAGCCGGCCTGGCGGGCCACCGCCTCGGCCGCCGCCCGCGCCGCCTCCGGGTCGCCGAGGTAGCCGGCCTCCCGGGTCGACAGGTCGCCGTCCAGCCGGTAGCGGTAGGGGATGCCGGTCGGCACCTCGAGGTCGACGATCCCGGCGTCGGTGATGCCGTCGAGGTGCTTGCGCAGGGCCCGGATGCTGTTGCCGTGGGCCACCACCAGGACCGCCCCCCCGGCCAGCAGGTCGGGCACGAGCACGTCCTGCCAGTAGGGGAGGACGCGGGCGACCACGTCGGCCAGGCACTCGGTCGACGGCAGGGCGTCGGCCGGCACGTCTCGGTAGCGGGGGTCGGCGGCCGCCTGCCGGTGATCGCCGGGCGGGAGCGGTGGGGGCGCCGTGTCGTAGCTCCGGCGCCAGGCCTTCACCTGGTCGGCCCCGTGGAGGGCGGCCACCTCCTTCTTGTCCCGACCCTGGAGGTCGCCGTAGTGGCGCTCGTTCAGCCGCCAGTGCCGGCGGACGGGGAGCCAGGACCGGCCGGCGGCGTCCAGGGCGAGGTGAGCGGTGCGGACGGCCCGGGTAAGCACCGAGGTGTGGACCGAGCGGAGATCGAGGCCGGCCAGGAGCGAGCCGGCCCGGGAGGCCTCCTCCTCGCCGGCCGGCGTCAGGTCGACGTCGGTCCAGCCGGTGAACAGGTTCTCCGCGTTCCACGTCGACTGGCCGTGCCGGAGCAGGACGAGGTCTGGCACCGCCGCCGAGCGTACCTCGCCGGTCGTCCTTCGGCTTCGATCTAAGAAATCTGCGTCCATACCACTCAAGTTTGCTATGCTTCACGCAAGTCCAGAGAGAGGCAGGTACCCGACATGGCCAAGGCGGTTGGAATCGACCTCGGCACCACGAACTCGGTGGTCGCCGTGCTCGAAGCGGGCGAGCCCGCCGTCATCCCCAACGCCGAGGGGGGCCGTACCACCCCGTCGGTGGTCGGGTTCTCCAAGACCGGGGAGGTGCTGGTCGGCGAGGTGGCGAAGCGGCAGGCCATCACCAACCCGGACCGCACGATCCGGTCCGTCAAGCGCCACATGGGCACCGGCTGGACCGTCGACATCGACGGGAAGAAGTACACGCCCCAGGAGATCTCGGCCCGCATCCTGGGCAAGCTGAAGAGGGACGCCGAGGCCTACCTGGGCGACACCGTCTCCCAGGCCGTCATCACCGTCCCCGCCTACTTCGACGACGCCCAGCGGACGGCGACCAAGGAGGCCGGACAGATCGCCGGGCTCGAGGTCCTCCGCATCATCAACGAGCCGACCTCGGCCGCCCTGGCCTACGGCCTGGACAAGGAGGAGAAGGACCAGACGGTCCTCGTGTTCGACCTCGGCGGCGGCACCTTCGACGTCTCGATCCTGGAGATCGGCGAGGGCGTGTTCGAGGTCAAGTCCACCTCCGGCAACACCAAGCTGGGCGGCGACGACTGGGACCAGAAGGTCATCGACTGGCTGGTCAAGACGTTCAAGGACACCGAGGGCGTCGACCTGTCCCACGACAAGATGGCCCTCCAGCGCCTGAAGGAAGCGGGCGAGAAGGCCAAGATCGAGCTCTCCAGCGTGCAGGAGACCCAGATCAACCTGCCCTTCATCACCGCCACCTCGGAGGGCCCCAAGCACCTCGACCTCAAGCTGACCCGGGCCAAGTTCAACGAGCTCACGGCCGACCTGGTCGAGGCCTGCCGCGGCCCGTTCGAGGCGGCCATCAAGGACGCCAACCTCAAGACCTCCGACATCGACCACGTGGTCCTGGTCGGCGGGTCGACCCGGATCCCGGCCGTCCAGGAGCTGGTCCAGAGCCTCACCGGCAAGGAGCCCCACAAGGGGGTCAACCCGGACGAGGTGGTGGCCGTGGGTGCCGCCGTCCAGGCCGGGGTCCTGAAGGGCGAGGTCAAGGACGTCCTCCTCCTCGACGTGACCCCGCTCTCGCTCGGCATCGAGACCAAGGGCAGCGTGATGCACCGCCTGATCGAGCGCAACACCACCATCCCGACCAAGCGGTCGGAGGTGTTCACCACCGCCGAGGACAACCAGCCCTCGGTCGAGATCCACGTGCTCCAGGGCGAGCGCGAGATGGCGATGTACAACAAGACGCTCGGCAAGTTCCAGCTGGTCGACCTGCCCCCGGCCCCGCGCGGCATCCCGCAGATCGAGGTCACCTTCGACATCGACGCCAACGGGATCGTCCACGTGTCGGCCCAGGACAAGGCCACCGGCAAGGAGCAGTCGATGACCATCACCGGTCAGTCCTCGCTGGCCAAGGACGACATCGAGCGGATGGTCCGTGATGCCGAGGCCCATGCCGAGGACGACCGCCGCCGCCGCGAGGAGGCCGAGGTGCGCAACACCGCCGACACCCTCGTGTACCAGACCGAGAAGCTCCTGCGGGAGCAGGGCGAGAAGTTCGAGGGTACCGAGAAGGAGGACGTCTCGTCCGCCCTCTCGGCGGTCAAGGACTCGCTCTCGGGCACCGACCTCGAGGCCATCAAGACCGCCACCGAGCGGCTGATGACGGCCAGCCAGGGCTTCTCCCAGCGACTGTACGAGCAGGCCTCGTCGTCGTCTTCGTCTTCGTCGTCCTCCGGCCAGCCCGCCGAGCCCTCGTCCGAGGAGCCGGCCGAAGGCGAGGTCGTGGACGCCGAGATCGTCGACGAGCAATGAGCGAGCCCGCCGGTCCGGCGCCGGCGCCCGCCGGCCCGGCACCGGCGCCCGAGGAGGTCGGCGTCGGCCAGCCGGGCCCGGCCGAGCCCGAGGCCGAGCCCGAGGCCGGCGGCACGATCCTGACCGACGTGGCCGCCCTGGAGGCTGAGCGGGACGAGTACCTGGCCGCCCTCCAGCGCCTGAAGGCCGACTTCGAGAACTACCGCAAGCGGGTGCTCCGCCAGCAGGAGGAGCAGGCGGCGCGGGCCGAGGGGAGCCTGGTGGCCAAGCTGTTGCCGGTGCTGGACAACCTCGACCTGGCCGCCGCCCACCTGGGCGAGGACGAGGAGGGGCGCGCCGTCGGTCAGGCACGCGCCCAGATCCTCGACGCCCTCTCCCGCCAGGGGCTCGAGCGCGTCGATGGCGCCGAGGTGCCCTTCGACCCGGTGGTCCACGACGCCGTGGCCCACTCACCGGCCGGGCCCGAGCAGGCCGGGGCCGTGGTCGACGAGGTGATGCGGGCCGGCTACCGCTGGCGCGGCCAGGTGCTGCGGCCGGCGATGGTCCGGGTCCGCGGCTGAGGCGTCCCGGTGCCTCCCCAGCGCGAGTGGTTCGAGAAGGACTACTACCAGGTGCTCGGCGTGCCGTCGACGGCCACCGACAAGGAGGTGACGCGCGCCTACCGGAAGCTGGCCAAGCAGTACCACCCCGACGCCAACCCCGGCTCGGAGGACCGCTTCAAGGAGATCACCGCCGCCTACGACGTCCTGGGCGACGCCAACCGGCGCAAGGAGTACGACGAGGTCCGCCGCCTGGGGCCCATGGCCGGCGGCTTCGGCCGTCCGGGGGCCGAGACGTTCCGCATGGAGGATCTCGGCGATCTCTTCGGCGGGCTGTTCGGCGGCCGGGGCGGGCGCCGGCGGTCCCGCGGCCCCCAGCGCGGGGCCGACGTCGAGACCGAGCTGCACCTGGCCTTCGCCGACGCCGTGCGCGGGGTGACCACCTCGGTCAACGTCCCCGAGGACGTCCGCTGCCACACCTGCAACGGATCGGGCGCCGCCCCCGGCACGTCGAGCCACACCTGCCCGCGCTGCAACGGCAAGGGGACGCTGGACGACAACCAGGGCCTGTTCTCGCTCAGCACCGTGTGCCCCCAGTGCAACGGTCGCGGCACGGTGGTCGACACGCCCTGCCCGACCTGCCACGGCACCGGCACCGAGCGGCGCACCCGCACGGTCAAGGTGCGCATCCCGCCCGGGGTCGAGGACGGCCAGCGCATCCGGGTCAAGGGCCGGGGCGTCCCCGGCCAGGGAATGGCACCGGCCGGCGACCTGTACGTGGTGGTCCGGGTCGGCACCCACCCCCAGTTCGGTCGCCGCGGCCGCAACCTGACCCTGACCGTGCCGGTCAGCTTCCCCGACGCCGTCCTGGGCGCCACCGTCACCGTGCCGACCCTGGACGAGACGGTCACCCTCCGGGTACCGCCGGGCACCCAGCCCGGCACCCACCTCCGGGTCAGGGGGCGGGGCGTGCCGGCCGGCAAGAACGGGTCCAAGCCGGGCGACCTCCTGGTGCGGGTCGACGTGGCCGTGCCCAAGACGCTCACCGACGACCAGCGGGCGGCCGTCGAGGCCCTGGCGGCCACGTTGCCCGCAGGTGCCCGATGAGCGCCTCCGACGCCCGGGCCGTCTACGTCATCTCGGTGGCGGCCGAGCTGGCCGGTGTGCATCCCCAGACCCTGCGGGTCTACGAGCGCAGGGGCCTGCTCGACCCGTCCCGCACCAGCGGCGGGAGCCGCCGCTTCTCCGAGCGGGACCTGGCCCGCCTCCGCCGGATCCAGGCGCTCACCGGCGCCGGGCTCAACCTGGAGGGGGTGCGGCGGGTCCTCGAGCTGGAGGCCGAGGTCGTGCGCCTCCGCGCCGAGCTGGAGCGCACGCGCCAGGAGGCCCGGGACGCCATCGCCCGGGTACATCGCCACTACCGCCGGGATCTCGTCCCGGTCGAGCGGTCGTTGGTGCCGACCCGATGACGATGCCCGAGCGCTGGACGGTGAAGACCCGGGAGGCCTTCGCCGCCGCCTCCCGCCAGGCGTCCGCCGCCACCCACGCCGAGGTCACCCCCGACCACCTGCTGGCGGCCATGCTGGCCGACCCCGAGAGCGTGGCCCGCCCGCTGCTGGCCCGGGCCGGGGCCGACCCCGAGGGCGTGGCCCGGCGTCTGGGCGAGCGGATGGCCAGGCTGCCCCGCGCCGTCGGGGGATCGGAGCCGACGCTGTCCCGGGCCACCCGCGACGGCCTGGAGGCAGCCGACGCGCTGCGCCGGGACATGGGCGACGAGTACCTCTCGGTCGAGCACCTCGTCCTGTCGTGGGCCGGCGAGCTGGGCGTCGACCGGGACCGCCTGCTCGGCGCCCTGCGGGAGATCCGGGGCAGCCAGCGGGTCACCTCCCCCAACCCCGAGGAGACGTTCCAGGCGCTGGAGAAGTACGGCCGCGACCTGACCGAGCTGTCCCGGCAGGGCCGGCTCGACCCGGTCGTCGGCCGGGACGAGGAGATCCGCCGGGTGGTCCAGGTGCTCTCCCGGCGGACCAAGAACAACCCGGTCCTCATCGGCGAGCCGGGGGTGGGCAAGACCGCCATCGTCGAGGGCCTGGCCAACCGCATCACCGACGGCGACGTGCCCGAGAGCTTGAAGGACAAGCGCGTGGTCGCCCTCGACCTCGGCTCGATGGTGGCCGGCGCCAAGTACCGCGGCGAGTTCGAGGAGCGGCTGAAGGCCGTCCTGAAGGAGATCACCGGGGCCGGGGTGGTGACCTTCATCGACGAGCTGCACACCATCGTCGGGGCCGGAGCGGCCGAGGGGGCGATGGACGCCGGCAACATGATCAAGCCGCTGCTGGCCCGGGGCGAGCTCCGCCTCATCGGGGCCACCACGCTCGACGAGTACCGCCGTTACATCGAGAAGGACGCCGCCCTCGAGCGACGGTTCCAGCAGGTGTACGTGGGCGAGCCGTCGGTGCCCGACACCGTGGCCATCCTGCGGGGGCTGAAGGAGCGTTACGAGGTCCACCACGGGGTGCGCATCCAGGACGCCGCCCTGGTGGCGGCGGCCGTCCTCTCGGACCGCTACGTCACCGGCCGCTTCCTCCCCGACAAGGCCATCGACCTGATGGACGAGGCGGGCAGCCGGCTGCGCATCGAGATCGACTCGATGCCGACCGAGCTCGACGTCGTCACCCGGCGGATGCGCCAGCTGGAGATCGAGAAGGTCGCCCTCGAGAAGGAGTCCGACGAGCCGTCGGTGGAGCGGCTGGGCCGCCTCGTCCAGGAGCTGGCCGACCTGGCCGAGCGGTCCGACGCCATGACCGCCCACTGGCAGGGCGAGAAGGCGGCCATCGAGGCCATCCGCTCCCTGAAGGGCGAGCTGGAGGAGCGCCGGGCGGCGGCGGACCGCCAGGAGCGCGACGGGGACCTGGCCGGCGCCTCGGCCATCCGCTACGGCGAGCTGCCGAGCCTGGAACGGAGGATCGACGAGGCCACCGACGGGCTGGCCAAGCTCCAGCAGTCCCAGCGCTTCTTGAAGGAGGAGGTCGACGCCGAGGACGTGGCCGAGGTGGTGAGCCGGTGGACCGGGGTGCCGGTCACCCGCCTCTTGGAGGGCGAGGTCGAGAAGCTGGTGCGCCTCGAGGACACCCTCCACGCCCGCGTCGTGGGCCAGGACGAGGCCGTCCGGGCCGTGGCCAACGCCATCCGGCGCAGCCGTGCCGGGTTGTCGGACCCGAACCGGCCCATCGGCTCGTTTCTTTTCCTGGGGCCGACCGGGGTGGGGAAGACCGAGCTGGCCCGGGCCCTGGCCGAGCTCCTCTTCGACGACGAGCGGGCCATGGTGCGGATCGACATGAGCGAGTACATGGAGAAGCACAATGTGTCCCGCCTGGTCGGGGCCCCGCCCGGTTACGTCGGCTACGAGGAGGGCGGCCAGCTGACCGAGGCCGTCCGCCGGCGGCCCTACGCCGTGGTGCTGCTGGACGAGATCGAGAAGGCCCACGCCGACGTGTTCAACATCCTCCTCCAGGTCCTCGAAGACGGCCGGCTCACCGACGGGCAGGGCCGGACGGTCGACTTCACCAACACGGTGCTGATCATGACGTCCAACCTCCCCGGTGACCCCGCCGCCTTCTTCAAGCCGGAGTTCGTCAACCGCATCGACGACATCGTCCGCTTCCGGGCCCTCTCCGAGGACGACCTGGCGGTCATCGTCGGCATCCAGCTCGGCCGGCTGCGGACCCGGCTGGCCGAGCGGCGGCTGTCGCTGGTGGTGACGCCGGCGGCCGAGCATCTCCTGGCCCAGAAGGGCTACGACCCCGACTTCGGCGCCCGGCCGCTGCGGCGGGTCATCCAGCGCGAGGTCGGCGACCGGCTGGCCCTGGAGCTCCTGGAGGGCGCCTACGCCGAAGGAACGACGGTGACGGTCGACGCCGAGGACGGGGGGATCGTCCTGCGCTGACTGTTCCAGTGCGCAACGAACGGGCGGCGCCTAGCGTTGGGACATGAGCTCCGTACGGGTCCTGGTGGGCACCCGCAAGGGTGCGTTCGTCTGTACCGCAGACGGGAAGCGGAAGGACTGGCGCATCGACGGCCCGTTCTTCACCGGGATGGAGATCTACCACGCCAAGGGATCGCCGGCGGACCCCGACCGGATCTACGCCTCCCAGGCGAGCTCGTGGTTCGGCCAGGTGGTGCACCGCTCGGACGACGGCGGCGCCACGTGGAGGACGGTCGGCAACACCTTCGAGTACGACGGGGTCCCGGGCACCCACCAGTGGTACGACGGCACGCCGCACCCGTGGGAGTTCGCCCGGGTGTGGCACTTCGAGCCGTCCCTGGACGACCCCGACACCGTCTACGCCGGGGTCGAGGATGCGGCGCTGTTCCGCTCGACCGACGGTGGCGAGTCGTGGGCCGAGCTGCCGGGCCTGCGCGGCCACGGCACGGGCCCGTCGTGGCAACCGGGGGCGGGCGGCATGTGCCTGCACACCCTGCTGCTCGACCCGGCCAACCCGGGACGGATGTACGCCGCCATCTCGGCCGCCGGGGCGTTCCGCACCGACGACGGCGGGGCCACGTGGAAGGCGATCAACCGGGGCCTGCGCTCGGAGCACATCCCGGACCCCACGGCCGAGGTGGGGCACTGCGTCCACCGCATCGCCCAGCACCCCACCCGGCCCGACGTCCTCTACATGCAGAAGCACTGGGACGTGCTGCGGACCGAGGACGCCGGAGAGTCCTGGACAGAGGTGAGCGGCGACCTGCCGTCCGATTTCGGGTTCCCGATCGTCGTCCATCCCCACGAGGACGACACGGTGTACGTGGTGCCGATCACCAGCGACTCCATCCACTACCCGCCCGAGGGCCGCCTGCGCGTCTATCGAAGCCGGACCGGAGGCGGGGAATGGGAACCGCTGGTCGGCGGCCTGCCGCAGGAGCACTGCTACGTGAACGTCCTGCGGGACGCCATGGACGTCGACGACCTCGATCCGGCCGGTGTCTACGTCGGCACCACCGGCGGGCAGGTGTACGCCTCGCCCGACGGCGGCGACCACTGGGCGCCGATCGCCGAGCACCTGCCGGCCGTGCTGTCGGTCGAGGCCCAGCGCCTGCCGTGATCCGGGTGGTGCTGCCAGCCCACCTCCGGACCCTGGCCGGCGT
>JBOGGE010000155.1:0-2047 GCA_050743865.1 Acidimicrobiales bacterium | reverse complement strand
GCCCTACGCAGCCCTGTGCAGGCGGTCGCGGCGCACGCGGCCGGTGAGCTGCGGGTTCGCAGCTCGGAGTCGCCGGCGGGCCCGTTGCCCTAGGCCGAAGTTACGGGGGGTTTGAGGCCGGATCGGGCCTCTGACCAGCACGGATAGACGCGAGAGCATCACCCGGTGTAGGCACTAAATGGGTTGTTTGGTGGTGGCGGCTGTGGTAGAATCCTGCTGTGGCCAAGCGTGGTGGTGCGGTGCATGTGGCGACGACCCGTCGCCACTACAAGGACAAGGTGTACGAGACGGTGCTTTTGCGTCGCTCGTATCGGGAGGGCGGCAAGGTCAAGACCCAGACCCTGGCGAACCTGTCACACCTGCCAGCCGAGACGGTCGAGTTGGTCCGCTCCTCCCTCGCCGGGCAAACCCATGTGGCGGCCGGGGCCGGCTGGGAGATCGAGCGGTCCCTGCCCCATGGCCATGTGGCCGCTACGTGGGCGATGGCGGACACCTTGGGGCTGGCCAAGCTGCTCGGCCCGGCGTGTCGCGAGCGTGACGTGGCCCTGGCGTTGATCGTGGCCCGGGCGGTGCGCCCGGGCTCCAAGCTGGCCACCACACGGTGGTGGACTTCGACCACCCTCGCCGCCGACCTCGGCGTTACCGAAGCCACCACCGACGACGTGTACGGCGCGATGGACTGGCTCGGGGACCGCCAGGGGGGCATCGAGGCGGCCCTGGCACGGCGTCATCTCCAAGCCGGCGGGCGGGTTCTCTATGACCTGTCGAGCTCGTGGATGGAAGGCAGCCACTGCCCGCTCGCCAAGAGGGGCCACTCCCGAGACGGCAAGGCAGGCAAGGCCCAGATCGAGTACGGGTTGACCTGCGACCCCGACGGCCGGCCCGTGGCGATCGAGGTTTTCGCCGGCAACACCGCCGATCCCACAGCCTTCATCTCCGCCGCGGCAGCGGTCAAGGACCGCTTCGGGCTGGCCGAGGTAGTAATGGTCGGCGACCGGGGGATGATCACCTCGGCTCGCATCGCCGCGCTCAACGAGGTGGGCGGGATGGGCTGGATCACCAGCCTGCGCGCCCCCGCCGTCAAAGCGTTAGCCGAGACGGGAACCCTGCAGATGAGCCTGTTCGACGAGACCAACCTGGCCGAGATCGCCCACCCCGACTACCCCGGCGAGCGTCTCGTCGCCTGCCGCAACCCTGCCCTGGCCGTCGAGCGGGCCCGCAAACGCCACGAACTGCTCGCCGCCACCGAAGCCGACCTGGCCCCCATCGCCGCTGCGGTCGAACGCGAGCGGCGACCCTTACGCGGTGCCGACAAGATCGGCCTCAGGGTCGGAAGGATCGTCAACCGCCACAAGATGGCCAAACACTTCGCCCTCGACATCTCCGACGACACCTTCGCCTACACCCGCAACACCGTCGCCATCGCGGCGGAGGCCGCCCTCGACGGCATCTACGTGATCCGCGCCTCCGCGGCGGGCAACGCCGCCCTCGACGCCGCCGGGCTGGTCGGCGCCTACAAAGACCTCAAGTTCAACGAGGCCGGCTTCAGAAGCCTCAAAGCCATCGACATCGATCTACGCCCGATCTACCACCGCACCGAGACCCGGGTGCGCGCCCACGTGCTCATCTGCATGCTCGCCTACTACCTCGTCTGGCACCTTCGAAAGGCGTGGGCCGAGCTCACCTTCACCGACGAGGACCGCCCGGCACCGACCGACCCCGTCGCCCCGGCACGACGCTCGGCCGCTGCCGCCAAGAAGGCAGCACGCAAGGAGACCCCAGAGGGATCGGCGGTCCGCAGCTTCGCTGACCTGCTCGACCATCTCGCCACCTTGCCGCGAAACCAGGTCCGGTTCGCCAGCTCGAAGACCGACACCGTGCCGATGCTGACCGAGTCCACCTCGACCCAGCATCGGGCCTTCGAGTTACTCGGCACCACGGTCCCACTGGCGCTCACGTAGTCAGAACATCCCGTTCGGATCACGTGATCTTCCTGGTCAACAGCATCCAACCCCGTAGTGGCCGCCGTAACTTCGGCCTAGAAGCC
>JBOGGE010000154.1:0-7093 GCA_050743865.1 Acidimicrobiales bacterium | reverse complement strand
GGCCGGCCTCGTTCTCGACCCACTCGCCCTCGGCCCACTCCTGGCCGCTGTACCCCGCCTCCTCCTCGGCCAGCTGGCTCTCGCTCTTGATGTCGATCCGCCACCCGGTCAACCGGGCGGCCAGCCGGGCGTTCTGGCCCTCCTTGCCGATGGCCAGGGAGAGCTGGTAGTCGCTCACCACCACCGTTGCCGTACCGGTCTCCTCGTCGAGCCGGACCTCCCGGACGCGCGCCGGGGCCAGGGCGTTCTGGATGAGCTCGACCGGGTCGTCGGAGAACGGCACCACGTCCACCCGTTCGCCGCGCAGCTCGTTGGTCACCATCCGGACGCGCGAGCCGCGCGCCCCGACGCAGGCACCGACCGGATCAACGTTGGCGTCGTTGGACCAGACGGCGATCTTGGTCCGGTGCCCGGGCTCCCGGGCCGCCGCCTTGATCTCGACGACGCCCGAGGAGATCTCGGGCACCTCGAGCTCGAAGAGCCGCTTGATCAGGCCGGGGTGGGTCCGGCTCACCACGATCTGGGGGCCCTTGGTCGTCTTGCGCACCTCGACGATGTAGGCCTTGAGGCGGGTGCCGTGCTCGTAGCGCTCGTAGGAGACCTGCTCGGCCTGGGGCAGGAGCGCCTCCACCTTGCCCAGGTCGAGCAGCGTGTAGCGATTGTCGGTCTGCTGGACGATCCCGGTGACGATGTCGCCCTCCCGGCCGGCGTACTCCTCGTACTTCATGTCCCGCTCGACCTCGCGGATGCGCTGCAGGATGACCTGCTTGGCCGTCTGGGCGGCGATCCGCCCAAAGTCGTCGGGCGTGTCGTCCCACTCGTTGACGACATTGCCGTCCTCGTCGAGCTCCTGCCCGTACACCCGGATCTCGCCAGACTCGGGGTCGATGGTGACCACGGCCTCCTCGGCGGCGCCGGGCCGGCGCTTGTAGGCGGCGACCAGGGCGTTGGCCAGGGCATCGAGAAGGGTCTCGACGGAGATCCCCTTGTCGCGGGCAATCTGGCCCAGCGCGTCGAGGAACTCGAACTTTGTCTTGCTCATGACGTCGTGACCCCTTCTCTCGGGGTGGCGCCCCACTCGAGCTCGGTCCGCGCCCGTTCGACCTGGTCGTAATCCAGGCGGTGACGGCCCCCGGCGGTCTCGACGACGATGGCCCCCTCGCCGGCCTCCACCAGCCGCCCCCGGAGCCGGCGGGGCTCGGGGGACCCGGGGCGCAGGCGGACCATGACCGTCTCCCCCACTGCCCCGGCGAAGTGCCCGGGCGTCCGCAGCCGGCGTTCGAGACCGGGGCTGGACACCTCCAGGGAGTAGCGGCCGGGGAGGGGGTCGAGCTCGTCCAACGCCCGAGACAGTGCCCTGTTGGCGCTGGCCAGGTCCTCGAGGTCGATGCCGCCCTCCCGGTCGACGGTCACCCGCACCAGGCCGGCAGCCACCTCGAGGTCGAACAGGTCGAGACCCTGGGCGCGCACCACCGACGACAGCACGCCGTGCAGCTCGTCGGCCCTCGCCTGTCCCATGCTCGCTCCTTTCCGAGCCCGGCGTCGCACCAGCGGATCCGGGCGCCGCCGGCGCCACCAGGCCCTTCCGGCACGGCCCCGTTCCGAGGAAAGGGCCCATGCACGAGGAAAGCGTGGGCAGCGGCCCACGCTTTCGACAGGTCCTGCAATGAGACCGGACAGCGAAGGGAGTATAGCAACCGGCGCCGGCGGCCGGTCCCCGGGTCGCGCCGGCAGCGGCCGCTCAGTACGCCCTCGACACCACCGCCACCAGCGGCTCGGCCGGCCCCGAGCCCGGGTTCCCGCCGGCGTCACCGTCCAGCCCCCCGCCGGGGTCACCGTCCAGCCCCCCGCCGGGCCGCTGGAGACAACGCACGGACAACGACTCGGCGGCCAGCGCCGTCTCACCCTCCGGACCGATCGCCGTCCACGGCACCCGGGCGAAGCCGGTCCGGCCCGCCTCCACCGCCCCCGCCAGGTCCGGCACCTCGGCCGTGCGGGCGTCCCGGAACCGCGTGGCCTCGGCGCGCAGGTCGCCGGCGACCCCGTCGAGCGCCGCCCCCACCGCCCCGGGCACGGCGGCCAGCGGCACCGGCTCCTTGCGCAGCAGGTGCCGGACGACGACCGTGGCGTTGCCTCCGGCCAGGTCCCGAGGGCCGACCTCCACCCGGACCGGCACGCCCTTGCGCTCCCAGTCGACCGAGCGGCGCCCGAAGCCGGTGCCGGTCCGGTCGTCCAGCCGGACCCGGCGGCCGGCCCGGGACAGCTCTTCGACCACGGCGTCGGCTGCCCGCCGGACGCCCTCGCCGTCGCGGACCACCATGACGACCACCTCGGCCGGGGCGAGCGCAGGGGGGAGCCGCAGCCCGTGGTCGTCACCATGGGCCATGACCAGGGCGCCGATGAGCCGGGTCGACGCCCCCCACGACGTCTGCCACGGGTGCCGGAGGGTGCCGGCGTCGTCGGCGAACTGGATGCCGAAGGCCCGGGAGAAGTTCTGGCCCAGCTCGTGGCTGGTACCCATCTGAAGCGCCTTCCCGTCGCCCATCATCCCCTCGCACGTCCAGGTGCGCTCGGCGCCGGCGAAACGCTCGCGGTCGGTCTTGCGGCCGAGCACCACGGGGACGGCGGCCACGTCCACCATGGTCGCCCGGTAGACGTCGGTCAGGATGCGCAGGGCGTAGGCCCGCGCCTCGGCCTCGGTGGCGTGCACGGTGTGCCCCTCCTGCCACAGGAACTCAGTGGTCCTCAGGAAGAGCCGGGGCCGAAGCTCCCAGCGGACGACGTTGGCCCACTGGTTGACCAGGAGGGGGAGGTCCCGGTGGCTGTGGATCCACTTGGCGAAGTAGTGGTTCACCACCGTCTCGCTGGTCGGGCGGACCACGACCGGCTCGTCGAGGCGCTTGCCGCCGCCGTGGGTGACCACGGCCAGCTCAGGGTTGAACCCCTCCACGTGGGCCGCCTCCCGCTGCAGGAAGGACTCGGGGATGAACAGCGGGAAGTAGGCGTTCTCGGCACCGGCCTCCTTGATCCGCCGGTCGAGCGCCGACTGGAGCAGCTCCCAGATGGCGTAGCCCCAGGGCCGGATGACCATGGTGCCCCGTACCGGCCCGTTGTCGGCCAGCTCGGCCCCGGCCACCACCTCCTGGTACCAGCGGGGGAAGTCGGCGGCCCGCGGGGTGAGGGCCCCCGCGCCGAGGCCGGGCCCGCGGGCGGGGCGCCCCTCGTCGGCGTCGGTCACGGAGCGGGCTCAGCCGCCGGAAGGGCCGGTGCCGGTGCCGCCGTCGGTGACAGGACCGGTGGTACCGCCCGGCGGGTCCTGGTGGCCGCGCCGGCGGATCCGGTCGATCCGGGTCGAGGTGTGGTTGGGATCGATCCCACCCTCGCCCAGCAGGGCCTGGCGGTCGGCCTCGGCCTCGGCCTCGGCCCCCGACTCGGCAGCCGCCAGGCGGGCCTCGACGCCCTCCGCCACCAGGCGCTCGGCCTCGGTCACCAGGGCCTCGACCATCTCGGCCTCGGGGACGACCCGCACGATCTTGCCCTTGATGAACAGATGGCCCTTCTGCTTGCCGGCGGCGATCCCCAGGTCGGCGCTGCGGGCCTCGCCCGGGCCGTTGACGACGCAGCCCATGACCGCCACCTGGATGGGCAGGTTCCGGTCCTCCAGCGCCGCCTGGGCCTCCTTGGCCACGGCGATGACGTCGACCTGGGCCCGGCCGCACGACGGGCAGGCGATGAGGTCGAGCCCCTTGCGCTCGCGCAGGCCCAGCGCCTCCAAGAGCTGGCGCCCGGCCTTGGCCTCCTCCACCGGGTCGGCGGTGAGCGAGTAGCGGATGGTGTCCCCGATGCCCTCGGCCAGCAGGGCCCCGATCCCGGCCGTGCCCTTGACCAGGCCCGCCGGCGGCGGACCGGCCTCGGTCACCCCCAGGTGGAGCGGGTGGTCGAAGGTCGCCGAGGCCAGGCGATAGGCGGCCACCATCAGGGCCACCGACGACGCCTTGACCGAGATCTTGACGTCGGAGAACCCGACCTCGCTGAAGTAGTCCAGCTCGACCTGGGCCGACTCGACCAGCGCCTCGGGGGTGGCTCCGCCGTACTTGCGGTAGAGGTCGGGATGGAGGGACCCGGCGTTGACGCCGATGCGGATCGGCACCCCCCGGTCCTTGGCCTCGGAAGCCACCAGCTTGATCTCCGACGGTTTCTTCAGGTTGCCGGGGTTGAGGCGGAGGCCGTGCACCCCCGCCTCCAGGGCGGCCAGGGCCATCTCGTGGTGGAAGTGGATGTCGGCCACGATGGGCACCGGGGAGCGGGGCACGATCTGGGCCAGGCCCTCGGCCGCCGCCTGGTCGTTACAGGTGCAGCGGACTATGTCGGCCCCGGCGGCCGCCAGGGCGTAGATCTGGGCCAAGGTGCCCTCCACGTCGGCCGTCTTGGTGGTCGTCATGGACTGGACCGAGACCGGCGCCCCGCCGCCGATGGGGACGCTGCCCACCCGGATCTGGCGGGTGGGCCGCCGGGGGGGCAACAGGGACGGCGAGAGATCCATGCACCCATTCTGCCGCGCCTGGCGGGCACGGCGGCGCGCCATCCGAGGGAGGGCCGCGCTCGACCGGCCCGGCTCGGCGCGGCGGCTCACATCGGTGGCCGGCCCGGACTGCGCCCGGCGGGACACGCCCGTCGCCCGCCCGTCACCCACGGCGGGGCGCGCCGCCGGCCCCAGGCCGACCCTTCGGTGCATGACCTGGTCCCAGCCTGAGCTGCCCATCGTCGAAGACGCCTTGTCCACCCAGCACCCGAGCCTGGTCCTGCCGGGAGTTACACAGGTGTGGTTAGATCGGCACGTGGGCCCGGGCGGGACAGACAAGTTGCGCGGGGGCTACTACACCCCGGAGCCGATCGCGGAAGCCCTCGCCTCGTGGGCTGTGCGCCAGCCGACAGCAAAGGTGCTCGAGCCGAGCGCCGGCGACGGCATCTTCGTCACAGCCGTCGTCCGTCGCCTGGGCGCCCGCGGCCGCGTCGACGCCCAGGAGCTCTTCGGCGAGGAGGCGGGCAGGATCCGGCTGCGTCGGGCTCCGAACGTCTCCGTGACGGTTGGTGACGCATTCACCCTCCACCGCGGCGCCGACGACGGGGCCTACGACGCTGTCGTGGGCAACCCGCCGTTCATCCGCTACCAGTCCTGGCCTGAGCAGTACCGGACGCGGGCCTTCGACGTGATGCATGAAGCCGGGCTCTCGCCCAACCGGCTCACCAACGCATGGGTGCCGTTCGTCGTGCTCGCCACCCGAGCGCTCCGGCCCGGTGGCCGCCTGGCGATGGTCCTCCCAGCCGAGCTCCTCTCGGTGAGCTACGCAGCGGAACTGCGCAACTACCTCGCTCGTTCGTTCGAGACACTGTGGATCGTCACCTTCCGAAAGCTCACGTTCGAGCTCGTCCAGCAGGAGACGCTCCTCGTCATGGGCGTCAAGGGAAGCGGCCCAGCTCGCATCGCACTGGTGGAGCTGGACGGGGTCCAAGATCTCACCTCGTGGAGACCCGCCGCTGCGCCGCCTGCCCGCGTCGAGCTCGAGCACGGACGGGAGAAGTGGACCCAGTACTACTTGACGAAGAAGGAACTGGGTCTGGTCCGGGCCATCGAGAGCTCGTCGAGCTTCCCTGCCCTGGGGACGCTGGCTCGGGTGAACGTCGGCATCGTCACTGGCCAGAACGCGTTCTTCGTCATGTCACCCACCCAAGCGAATGCCTGGCGGATGCGCCGCAAGTGCCTGAGGATCGTCAGCCGCACGGCGCAGTTGCCGGGTTTGCAGCTCACCCCCGCCGAATGGGAGCGTCTCGTCGACGCCGACCAGCGGTGCCTCCTGCTCCAGCTGGGGCCGGAGGACCGAGAACGGCTGTCCGAAGACGCGCTCGCCTACGTCGAGCACGGCGAGCGGCTCGGCTACCACCGCGGCTTCAAGTGCCGGATCCGTGAGCCCACGTGGTGGAACGTCCCCTCGACGCAGGTACCGGACGGGTTCATGCTCCGCCAGGTGCACGAAGGACCGAAGGTCCTCGTCAACCGAGCAGGAGCGACCTGCACGGACACCGTCCATCGCGTGTTTGCCCGACCTGGAACCGACGTGGCCCAGCTGGCGGCGGCATCGATGAACTCCGTGACGTTCGCGTTCGCGGAGATCCGCGGGAGGTCGTACGGCGGGGGCGTCCTAGAGCTCGAGCCCACCGAGGCAGAGGGCTTGCCGATCCCATGCCACGACACAGAGCTACCGCTGGACGAGCTCGACCTCTGGGCAAGGCGCAAGGAACCCGAACAGGTGCTTGCCGAGGTCGATCGGATGGTGCTGCTCGAGTGCGGGCTCAGCACGCGGGACATCGAGCTCGTCAAAGGCATCTGGCGAAAGCTGTGTGAACGCCGACTCCATCGCAAGCACAGGTCGCGCTAGCCGGCGCCAGAGCCCGAGACACCCTCGACGGAATCCTCGTCACCGGCGTCGGCGTGAGGCGGTAAGCCCTTGTACCGATCGACGTACATGCCCTCAATGGCCTCCGAGAACCGCTCGAGGCGCACGGAGGAGCCGGGACGGGGCCGATCTTGGAGCACCTCGCCGGTCTCAGGCTCCCAGAGCACCAGCGCCATTGCCTCGGCCCGGTGCACCGGTTCGTCGACCAGCCGACGACTCCCGAGGCGTTCGAGGGTGGCGATGATGGCCGATCGGGAGGGTTCTGCGAGGCAGGGCGCCGGGATGACGACCATGAAGGCGACGACCGCATAGGGAAAGCGGCTGTGGACGGTCGTGGCCTCCGTGGCCAGGTCGTTGATCATGTTCTGGTAGTTCTTGCCGACGCTCTTCTTGTCGTTCAGCGTCTTCGAATCGAAGGCAAATCGGACGCCGTCGGGGCGGTAGCCGCAGTCGAAGTTCTGCGGCCTGACACCTCCCACGATGCGCACCGGTCCCACCTCCACGCAATCCGGCTCTGGTGGCGTGAGGGCCGCCGGCGACGCAGGGCGTACGACGGGGACGCCCCCGAGCATCCGGGCTACGGCCGCGCCGACCAGGCCGTCGACGAAGGCGCCGAGCTCGAGTGACGACTCGGGCGG